>JANYAM010000240.1 GCA_025361365.1 Opitutus sp.
CGCGGCAGGTCTTTGAGGAGGAGATGAGGCATTGATCGGAGGAAACAAAACTATCAGGCGGCTGAAAGTTAGCCGCCTAACGAATTTTGCAAGGCCAGTTTTGTGAAATTAAGCGAACGGCTAGTTTTCCGCGCCAAACAAAACAGCCGGCCCGAAGGCCGGCTGGAAAATCGGAGGCTAACTGCTGGTTCAGAGTGACTTGGCGGCGGCCACCACCGCCTCGGTGGTGATGCCTAGTTCCTTCATGGCGATATTACCCGGAGCGCTGAGGCCGAAGCGGTCGATGCCGATGACCTTGCCGTCGAGGCCGACATACTTGCTCCAGAGGGCTGTGACGCCGGCCTCGATCGCGACGCGCTTGCGGCACGCGGAAGGCAGGATCGCCTCGCGGTAAGCGGCCGGCTGCGCATCGAAACGGAGGAACGAAGGCATGGAGATCACGCGGGTGCCGCCACCCAGGGCCTTGGCCGCCGCGACCGCCCACTGCACCTCGCTGCCGCTCGCCAGCAGGATGTGCGTGAGCGGGGCGGTTTCCTGCAAGAGAACGTAGCCGCCCTTCAGCACACCGGCGCGCCGCTCGTGCGGCGTGCAATCATTGAGCATCGGCACCGCCTGGCGTGTGAGCGCGAGCAGGGTCGGGCCGTCGATCCGTTCCATCGCCGCGGCGAAAGCGCCGGCGGTCTCCTCGGGATCCGCGGGGCGGACGACATCGAGGTTCGGAATGACGCGCAGGCCGGAAACGGTTTCCACCGGCTGGTGGGTCGGGCCGTCCTCGCCCACCCCGATGGAATCGTGCGTGTAGATATAGACGACCGGCAGCTTCGACAGCGCCGCGAGGCGCATCGCGGGACGCGAGTAGTCGGCGAACACGAGGAACGTCGCGCACGAAGCGCGGAAGATGCCGTCGTAGGCGACGCCGTTGCAGATGGACGCCATGGCGTGCTCGCGGATGCCGTAGCGCAGGTTGCGGCCGGCGCGGTTGGTCTTGTCGAAATCCTTGTCGGCGGCGATGTAGTTGAGCGTCGAGCCGTGGAGGTCGGCCGAACCGGAGATCAGCAGCGGCAGCTCGGCCGCGACGGGCTGCAGCACGTCCTTGCCGGCGGCGCGCGTGGCGAGCTTGGCGTCGGCGGGGAACAGCGGGATCTTCGCGAGGAGATGCGCGGCACTCGGCGGCTTGCCGGCCCCGTCGAGCAGCGCGGCCTTGTCGGGATGCGCCTCGCGCCAGGCGGCGAAAACTTTCTTCCATTTGCCGTAGGCGCGCTTGAGGCGCTTCTTGTGGTCGGCGAAATAGGCGTGAACCTCATCGCTCACAAAGAAATGTTTGTCGGCCGGGAGGCCGAGGCTCTTCCGCGCGGCGTCGGCGAACTTCGCCCCGCCCTCGCCGTGGCCCTTCGAGGTGCCGGCGACTTCGGGGATGCCCTTCGCGATAAGCGTGCGCGCGATGATCAGCTGCGGTTTGCCGGTCTTGGTCTTCTTGGCCTTGTTGATGGCCTTGAGGAGCGCCTCGAGGTCGTTGCCGGCGGCAACCGTCTGCACATCCCAGTTCATCGCCTTGAAACGCAGCGCGGTGTTCTCGCTCTGCGTCTTGTCGGCCATGGCGTCGAGCGTGACGTCGTTCGAATCGTAGATGAGGATGAGGTTGTCGAGGCCCTGGTGGCCGGCGAACTCGCAGGCCTCCATCGCGACGCCTTCCTGCATGCAACCGTCACCGGCGAGACAGATGACGTGGTGGTTGAAGATCTCGTGGCCCGGCGCGTTGAAGCGCGCGGCGGCCATCTGGCCGGACATGGCCAGGCCGACGGAATTGCCGATGCCCTGCCCCAGCGGGCCGGTGGTGCACTCGACACCGGGCGTCTCGTGAAACTCCGGGTGGCCGGGCGTCTTGCTGTGGAGGACGCGAAAGTTGCTAACCTCCTCGATCGACAGGGCGTAGCCGCTCAGGTGGAGCCAGCTGTAGAGGAACATCGAGCCGTGGCCGGCGGAAAGGACGAAGCGGTCGCGGTTGAGCCAGCGCGGCTCGTCGGGATTGTGGACGAGGGCATGGCCGTAGAGCACGGCGCCGATCTCGGCGCAGCCCAGCGGCAGGCCGAGGTGGCCGGAGGAACTCTTGTGGACGGCGTCAATGGCGAGGCCGCGGGCCTGGTTGGCGGCTTGGGCGAGAATCTCGGTCTGGAGTTTCATGGGAAAAGGGGGTGCGAAATAGGTGAATGTTCATTTACGCCGCAGGCGGACGCCGTGCAAAGCCCAATTTTTGGCATAAACCCTCTCTGGCTGTCATTCTGAGCGAAGCGAAAAATCTAGCGGGTGCGCGAGTCATGCTGGATCCTTCGCTTTGCTCAGGATGACAAGCCCGCCAAAAAAAAGAGCGGGATCAGTGATCCCGCTCTCATGGAAACTTTGGCGATCGACTCAGGCCTTGGCTTTGGCGGCCTCGGAGTCGTAGCGCTTCTCCTTGACGGCCATGGCGGCCTTGCCGGAGCGGTCGCGGAGGTAGTAGAGACGGGCGCGGCCCGGCTCGGAATCCTTCTCGACCTCGATCTTCTCGAGGTTCGGGGAGTTTACCGGGAACACGCGCTCGACACCCTCTCCGTAGCTGATGCGGCGCACGGTGAAGGTCTCGTGGATGCCGCTGCCTTTGTGGGCGATGACGACGCCGGCGAAAACCTGCACGCGCTCCTTGTCACCCTCGCGGACCTTGGTGTGCACGCGGACACCGTCGCCGACTTTGAACGGCGCAACTTTATGTTTCACCTGGTTGGCGGTGATTTCTTGGATGATGGGATTCATGGCTGGGAGTTATTTGAGTAAATCTGGTCTGACTTTCTGCGTTTTTTCCATCTGTCGCGCGTGCCGCCACTTCTCGATCTCGCCATGGTTGCCTGAAAGGAGCACTTCCGGCACTGCCATGTCGCGATAAACGGCGGGACGCGTGTATTGAGGAAAGTCGAGCAACTTGCTGGTGAAACTTTCCGTCGTCAATGACTTTTCCTCCCCCAGCACGCCGGGGATAAAGCGGGCCAGCGCATCGATGAGCACCGCCGCCGCAAGTGTGCCGTTGGTAAGCACATAATCCCCGATGCTGATCTCCTGATCGATGACTTTTTCGCGGATCCGCTGGTCGATTCCCTCGTAATGGCCGCTCAAAAGCACGAGGTGCTTTTGCTGCGACAGCTCCAGGGCCAGGGCCGGCGAAAGCGGCGTGCCGTCGGGGGTCAGGTAGATGCGTCGGCAGCCGGGGGTCGAGAGCTGCGCGATGGCGTCGAAGACCGGCTCGCACTTCAACACCATGCCGGCGCCGCCGCCGAAGGGACGGTCGTCGGTCGTCTTGTGCTTGTCCGTCGCCCAGTCGCGCAGGTTGTGAACCTTGATCTCGAGCAGCTTCGCCTCCTGGGCGCGGCCCAGCATGCTCTCGGACAGGAAGCCGTCGAGCATGGGGGGAAACAGCGTCAGGACGTCGATGCGCATGTGAAACCGGATTTAAACACAGCGGACACGGAGGGCACGGAGAAAAAAAGCCCCGACTTGATAGCCGAGGCTTGGGGGGGGGCAAAGAACTCTGCGTCCTCTGCGGTCTCTGGGTTAAAACAGAATCAGGCCGTGGCGGCCGCGGCGCGCTTGGCGCGCTTGATCATCGAGTGCATGGTGTCCGTGGGCTTGGCGCCCTTCGAGACCCAGTAGTCGACGCGGTCGAGCTTGATGGTCAGCGTGTTGCCCTTGGCGCGGGGATTGTAGGAGCCGATCTGCTCGACGGCGTCACCATCGCGGCGGGAGCGCTCCTCGGCGACGACCACGCGGTAGTGCGGTTCGTTCTTGGTGCCGACGCGGGAAAGACGGATTTTGAGTGCCATTTGATGTATCTGGTTACTTAACGGGAAGCGGAATTGCGGTTGGAAAAGGGGCAGAATTGACGGAACAACTTTGCCCTTGTCAAGCCCCCAGTGCCACCCCTCCATCCGACCCTTAACGCACCCAATTTTATGCTCAAAGCCGGTATCGTCGGTCTACCCAACGTAGGCAAGTCCACCCTCTTTAACGCCCTGACCCGCAGCCGCAAGGCCGAGGCCGCTAACTATCCGTTCTGCACCATCGACCCCAACGTCGGCGTCGTGATCGTGCCGGACGACCGCGCCTACGTCCTCCAGAAAATCGCCAAGACCAACGTCGTCGTGCCCGCGGCCATCGAATTCGTCGACATCGCCGGCCTGGTCGCCGGCGCCAGCAAAGGCGAGGGCTTGGGCAACCAGTTTCTCGCCACCATCCGCGAGGTCGACGCCATCGTGCAGGTCGTCCGCTGCTTTGAGGACGGTGACATCATCCACACGATGGGTAGCGTCGATCCCGTCCGCGACATCGAGGTCATCACCACCGAGCTGGTGCTGGCCGACCTCGACGCCGTCGCCAAGCGCATGACCAAGACGCAGAAAAACGCCAAGGCCGGCGACAAGGAAGCGATTCTCGAACTGGCGCTGCTGACCAAACTCGAGCCGCACCTCAACTCCGGCAAGACCGCCAACACCCTCCCCGCCACGCCGGAGGAGATCGCCCTGATGAAGCTGTTCCAGCTGCTGACGGCGAAACCCGTGCTCTTCGCCTGCAACGTCGCCGAGTCCGACCTCGCCACAGCTGAGCAGAATCCTTTCGTCATGAAAGTCGCGGAATATGTCCGCACGCACCACGACGCCGCCTACGTGCCGATCAGCGCTAAGATCGAGGCCGAGCTCATTGACCTGCCGCCCGAGGAAGCGAAGGCGTTCCTCAAGGATCTCGGCGTCGACGACTCCGGCGTGTCCTCGCTCATCAAGGGCACCTACGCGCTGCTCGGCCTGATGACCTATTTCACGGCCGGCGAAAAGGAAGTGCGCGCTTGGACGATCAAGAAAGGCTGGAAGGCCCCGCAGGCCGCCGGCGTCATCCACACCGATTTCGAGAAGGGTTTCATCAAGGCCGAGATCGTTTCCTACGACGACCTCACGCGCCTCGGCTCAGTCGCCGCCGCCCGCGAGGCCGGCAAATACCGGCTCGAGGGCAAGGAATATATCTTCGCCGACGGTGACGTGGCGCTTTTCCGTTTTAATAATTGATGAATAGCAGTTTGGCCCCGGGATCACCGCGGATTGGCCATTGATTTGTGTCGGGCGAACGGGTATTTTCGCTTCGCCGATGAGATTTGGCGACATGCCGCCCAAGCCGCTTTACCAGGCCCAGCGCCTGGTGGCTGCGGCCTTGCTCACTTGCCTGCTGGCGGCGGCCGCCTCCGGGGCGATCCTCTACTGGGACACGAACGGCACCACGGCAGGCGCCGGCACGGCCAACGGCACTTGGTCCACAGGCGGCGGTGCGGCCAACAACCGCTGGAACACCATCGTGGGCGGCGGCTCCGGCGGCACCATCGGCAAGTGGACCTCCGGCGCGGACGCCGTCTTCAGCGCCGGCACGGATGATACCGGCAGCTACACCGTGACCCTCGCCGCCATTCAAAACGTCTCCAGCATCACGGTCGAGGAAGGCAGTCCGACGCTCAGCACCCTTGCCGTCAACTTCAACGACGCCTCCCCCGACGTTCTCGTAGCCACCGGCAGCACCCTGACGTTCGGCGTCGCCCCGACGAGCAGCACCAACAATCTCAACCTCGGCAGCGCCACCGCGACGGGCACCACGGTCTTCTCCGCCAACACCTCGCTCACTGGCACGGTCAACCTGGCCGGCGGCACGCTGCGGCTCGCGGGCACCAGCTACACCTTCGGCACCCTGAACGTCACCGGCAACAGCACGATCGATTTCGCCGGCGCCACCACGCTCAACCTCACCACCCTGAGCATCAGTGCGGGCGTCACTCTCACCATCCAGAACTGGACGCGGGCCTCGGACTTCTTTTTTGCCACCAACTGGAGCGGCGTGACGAAGGATGTCCCCGACAACGGCGGCTCCACACCGGTGAGCCAGGTGGTGTTCACCGGCTTCACGGCCAACCAGACCGGCTGGGATTCCTTCGACAGCCAGATCCGGCCCAACGTCCCCGAGGCGCGCGCCTACGGCGCCATCCTGCTCGGCGGCCTCGCCGGTTTCTTCGCGTGGCGCCGGTTAATCCGTCGCCCCGCCGGCCACGTGGACATCTCGCCGGATTTTTAGCGCCACCGCAATCACTGACCCAATCGCCGCGGTCATGACCGCCAGCGGCAGGCTGGGCTGGTCCTTGGCCTGCTCCGGCAGGAACGGCACGTGGATGAAACCGCCGCGGATTTTTTTCTGTTTCCGCAGTTCGTGCATCAGGCCGTAGAAAACATGGTTGCAGACAAAGGTGCCGGCCGTCTGCGACACCGCCGCCGGCATGCCGCGTCGCCGCAATTCCGCCGTGATGGCTTTGATGGGCAGCGTGGACCAATAAGCCGCCGGCCCGCCGCGCACGATGGGCCGGTCGACCGGCTGCCGCCCGGCGTTGTCGGCGATGCGCGCGTCGTCCACATTGATCGCCACCCGCTCCGGCGTGATCTCGGCCCGCCCCCCGGCCTGACCCACGCAAATGACCAGCACCGGTTTCGTCGCGCGCATCTGCTGCTTCAACTCCGTGATCGCCGCCCCGAACACGCAAGGCAGCAGCGCGCCGACCACGTGGTGCCCGGCGATGACCGTGCCATGCAACTGCCGGGCGATCTCGCCCGAGGGATTAATTGTCTCGCCGCCGAACGGCTCGAACCCGGTAACGAGGACGGTTTTCATCTCAGAAGCGATACACGCAGAAATACATCAGGCCGATGTTGGCCGCAAGGATGCTGAGCGCGAGCGGCACCTGCGCCTTGATTACGGCATTTTTGTCCCGCAACTCGAGCAGCATGGCGGGCACAAGGTTGAAGTTCGCGGCCATGGGCGTGAGCAGCGTCCCGCAGTAGCCCGAAAGCATGCCGATGGCGGCCATGATGGCCGGGTTGCCGTGGTGTTGCTGGACGATGAACGGCAGACCGATGCCGAGCGTGATCACCGGGAAGGCCGCGAAGGCGTTGCCCATGCAAATCGTGAACAGCGCCATGCCCAGGCAATACGCGACCACCGCGACGAAGGGGAATTGCGTCGGCAGGGCGTGGGCCGCGAGGTCCGCCACGACGGGGCCGACCCCGGCCTTGGCGAAGATGCCGCCGAGCGCCGCGAGCATCTGCGGGAGAATCAGCGCCCAGCCGATGGTCTCCACCAGCCGGCCGCCCTCCCCGACCGGCACGATGGACCGCGCGCCGGTCAGCCGGAGCGCCATCCCCACCGCCACCACGGCCCCGAGGCAGACCGACGTCACCGTGACATTATTGGTGGAATCCAGCAGCCACCAATCGCCCCAATGCAGCTTGCTCAGCAAAAGTGTGCCCACCACCGCCGTGCCCGGGATCAGCAGCGCGGGAAGAAAAATCCAGTTGCCCAACCGGTCGGCCGAGGCCGTGCGCTCCGCCGGTGAGGCGCCGGCCTTGTCGGCGAAGCCCATCTGCTTGGTCGCGGCCAGCGCGACCATCACCAGCATCAGATAGCCCACCACGACGGGCGGGAGCGACTTCCCGGTAAGGAAGGTGACCGCCAGCAGTCCCCAAAAGAGGGCCGAGCCCCAGCGCTTCGGGTGGGCGCGATCGGCCGCGATGCCGGCGGCGACGAGGAGCAGGAACACGCCCGCGATCACATAAAAGACCTCGAGGCTGAGCAGCTTCATTTCTCCGCCTCCGGTTTCGCGACACTTTGGGCGATCTTTCTGTCCAGCACCCGCGCGCGCCAGACTAGCAACCCGAACGCCACCAGCGCCGTGGGAATGCCCCACAGCGAAAGCGCCCAGAGTCCCACATCATAACCCTGGGCATGCAGCGTTCCCTGGATGAGCAGCACTGCACCCACGGCGAAGACCGTGTCCTCGCCAAAGAAATTCCCGATGTTCTCCGCCGCCGCGGCGTGCGCGCGGATCGACTCGCTGGTTTTCGCCGGCAGGTCCCCGTGCCGGGCGCGCGCGGCGCCCTCGGCCATCGGTGACACCAGCGGACGCACCATCGGGGCGTGCCCGCCGATGTTCACGCCAAAGGCGATCGAGATCTGCCGCACCGCGGTGTAAAAGATCAGCACCCGGCCGGCCGTCGCCGCCTTGGTCCGCCGGATGATCGTCTCCGCCCGCTCGCGCAGACCGTAGCGCTCCAACAGGCCGACGATCGGCAGCATGAGCACCACCGTCAGGGTCATGTAGCGGTTCTCCACGAAATATTTTCCGAACAGCTCCATGATCTCGTTGAAGGACATCCCCGCAACCAGCCCGGTCGCGATGCCCGCCACCATCACCACCAGCAGCGTGTTGAACCGCAGGGCGAACCCGAGCGCCACGACGAGAATGCCGATGAGCTTGATCATGCGGCGAAGGCCTTGAGCTCAATGCCCGCGGCAGTCAGCTCCTGCCGCAAGCGCCGCGCGAACTCCACCGGGTGGGCCCCGTCGCCATGCAGGCAGACCGTGTCGGCGCGGATGCCCACGTCGGTTCCGTCCGTCGCCCGCACCTTCCCTTCGCGCACCATCCGCAGCACCTGGGCCACGGCGGTGTTCTCTTCCGTGATGAGCGCATGCGGCTGGGACCGCGGCGTCAGCGCGCCGTCGGCCTGGTAGGTGCGGTCGGCAAAGACCTCGCTGGCCACGGGCAGCCCGCACGCCTCGGCCACCGCGATCAGCTGGCTCCCGGCCAGGCCGAACAGGATCAGCCGCGGATCGACCTCATACACCGCATCCACCACGGCCCGCGCCAGCGCGGGGTCCCGCGCCGCCATGTTGTAGAGTGCACCGTGCAGCTTGACGTGAACCAGCCGCGCGCCCGCCCCCCGGGCGATCAGCTGCAACTGCCGGACCTGAGCCTGGACCAACCCGTGCACCTCGCCCGGGCTCACGGGCCGCTCGACCCGCCCGAAATTCGCCCGGTCAACAAACCCCGGGTGCGCGCCGAGGGCGACGCCGTGCTTCTGCGCCAGCGCCACCGTCGCGCGCATCGTCGCCTCGTTGCCGGCGTGCGCGCCGCACGCGATGCTGGCGGACGTGATGAGCGGCATCAGCTCCGCGTCATGGCCGGCGCCTTCCCCGAGATCGCAGTTGAGATCGACGCGTGGCATGGTTCAACCCGCCAGCCGGGCCAGGCCCATGCGCACCCGAGCGAGGTCGCGCTCGCGCGCGAGAAAGATGTCATGCGCCGACGCCAGCGTGGTTTCCTCAAAGCGCACCGTGTCTCCGGGCCGCATCTGCGTGAAGCGCCCGAGGTCCGCGCTCACCACCGCCGCCAGCCGCGGGTAACCGCCGACCGACTGCCGGCTCGGCAGCAACACGATGGGCTGCCCCGAAGGCGGCACCTGCACGACGCCGGAATTGACGGACGAGGAGATCATCTCCTGCGGTTTCAGCAGCGGCAGCTCCGGGCCGCTCAGGCGCACGCCCATGCGGTCGGCTTCCTTGGTCGCCGTCCACTCCGCCGCGAAAAACGCCCTCTGTGCCTCCTTGGCAAACCAATCGCACTCCGGTCCGCGCAACGCGCGCACCACGCCGGGCCGCGCCGGCTTGCCCATGGTTTCGGGCCGCACGGTCCAGGTCACCGCGCGCTTTTGCCCGCTCGTCAGCGCCGCCAGGATTTGTTTCGCCCACGGCGTCGGTTCGAAAAGTTTCAAGGCGTCCCCCGCCACCAGCGGCCGGCCTTCATGCCCGCCGATACCTGCGCGCCGGTAAGTGGTGCGGCTGCCCATGACCAGCGGCACATCGATGCCCCCCGCGATCGCCAGCCACGCGCGCAGGCCGCCGCGGGCCAGCCCGAAACTCACCACTTCGCCGGCCGCGACTCGCACCGCGCGGTCGCGCGGCAGCGGCTGGCCGCCCACGCGGGCGTCGAAATCCGCCCCGCCCCACGCGATCAGGGTGTCTTGCTCGAAAGTCAGGTCGGGGCCGATCTGCGCTATTTCCAACAGCGCGGCGTTGTCGTCGTTGCCGACGCACAGGTTAACCGCCCGCGCGGCGAAACTGTCGAGCGCACCGCCCACCACGATGCCGTATTGCTGGTAGCCGGGCCGGCCGAGGTCCTGCACGGTCGTCAGCAGCCCGGGTTTGCGGATCCTCATCACGCCGCACCTCCTCGATTCATGCCATTCTGAGCGCAGCGAAGAATCCAGTTCCCTCGCGCGGCACTGGATCCTTCGCTCCGCTCAGGATGACAACAAGGGAATGGAGGGCAGTGATTCATTGTGTTGCTTGAAGCTCCGCAAACTCGGTGGCGGTGATCGACTTGAACTTCACGTGGTCGCCGGCTGCGAGCAGCACGGGCGGCGTCTGCTCCGGCCGGAAAATCCGGAGCGGCGTGCGGCCGATCAGGTTCCAACCGCCGGGCGTCGCGAGCGGGTAGATGCCGGTCTGCTCGCCGCCGATGCCGACCGAACCGGGCGGCACCGTCATTCGCGGTTTCGCGTGCCGCGGCGTGTGCAGTTCCTTCGGCAGGCCGCCGAGATAAGGAAAGCCCGGCGCAAAACCGATGAGATACACGAGATAATCCGCCTTGGCGTGGCGCTTGATGACTTCCTCCGGCGACAATTTCGCCTGGGCCGCCACCCGCGCGAGGTCGGGCCCGAACGCGCCGCCGTAGCAGACGGGGATCTCCACGACGCGCGGCTTCGTCTTCTCCATCTTCGGCGGGTTCTTCAACCGCTCGCGCACCTGCGCCCCGAGCCAGTCGGCGATCCCCTGCGCCGGCGCGCCCGCCTGCACCGCGGCCCACGGGTCGTAGAAGAGCGTGACCGTGGTGTAGGCCGGCACGAGTTCGCTGACCGCCGGCAAGGGCGCCGCCGCCAGCGCCCGCCACGCCGCCTGCACGCGCCGGTGCGTGGACTCGTCGATGACGGTCCCCACTTCCAGCACCAGGGCGTTGTCGCCGAGTGGCGTGATCTGCATGCCCACTTGCTAAGTGCTCGCGGAAGTTTGGCAGCCAAAATCTTCCGGTCGGCGCAGCGAGTGGAGGGCCCAGCTCCAGCTGGGCCGCGAATGTGATGCCATCCCCGCACGCCGGCCCAGCTGGAGCTGGGC
>JANYAM010000245.1 GCA_025361365.1 Opitutus sp.
CCCGCAGAGACGCGGGCCCTCCAAAAAAACGGCGCTCAGAGAGCGCCGCGACAGGAGATGAACTGGATCCGGACTTCAGATCTTCCCGGCGAGCTTCGCCTTGAGCGAGGCCTTGTCCATCATGCCGACGAATTGCTCGGCCAGTTGGCCGCCCTTGAAGAGGAGCATGGTCGGGATGGCACGGACGCCGTATTGCGCGGCGAGGTCGCCGTTGTCGTCCACGTTGACCTTGGCGATCTTCAGCTTGCCCTCGAGCTCGACCGCGAGCTCGTCGAGAATGGGGGCGATCGCCTTGCAGGGGCCACACCACGGCGCCCAGAAGTCCACGAGGACGGGCGTGGCGCCGGCGACGGCGGACGGGAAAGTGGCGGTGTCGAGGTGGGCGATTTTTTCGGACATGCGAGGGAGTTAAGTTGGCAGTTGGAAAAAGGCAAGAGGCGCAGCGGGTATAAGTTCCGGAGAGTTTGACCACTAATGCTCCGCCTAACGGCTTCCCCACTTGGTGAACTCCGCCTAATTGGCTCCGTAGTGGGCCCCGGGGGTCGGCTGATCGCCGACTGAATTGGGCTTATAGGGCGCGGTGTCGCTGACATGCCGCAGCGGCTTAGGCAAACCGCCTAGCTGGCGGGCATATCATCGCGGCGATAAGCCGCGCCTCTGAACCAAAACCGGAGCCGATTAGGCGGAGGGCCGTTCCAAGCGAAGCCGGTAGGCGGAGCATTAGTGGTTACCCAAAAAATTTCGCCCTATCGCGGGGTGGATTTGTAGATGATCTCGGCCAGCTCCTGGGGCTCGACGGCGTGCAGGTGTTTGCCGCGGGTCTTCAATTCCTCGAACGTCTTGATGACGGTCTCGGTCATCTTCGTGTGGGTCTCGTCGGAGCCGCCGACGATGGTGAACTGCTCTGCCGCGGTCAGGCGCTTGTGGCCGTCCGCGTTGTCGAGGCCCAAGCCCAGCAAGTGGGCATCCTTAGTCTTGCGGCGGCGGGGAGGCTTCTTCATCTGAAACGGGCACCGTGTGCGGGTCGGCCGCGGTTTCAAGCGGGATCTCGTCCACGGCGGTGCAGAGGATGTCGGTGAAGGCCTCGGTCTGCTCCAGCTGCAGCTTCTTCAGGCGGGTCAGCTCCAGCACGGCCAGGAAGGTGGCCACGAGGCGGCGGAGCGAGATTTTGCCGGGGAAGAGGGCGGAGAAGACGAAGGATTTCTCGGTCTTGAGGCGGTCGAGCACGTATTCCATCTGGTCGGCGACCGTCACCTGCTCGGCGTGGATTTCCCCGATGACAAGTTTTTCGGCCAGGCGGCGGAGCACGAGGTTGAAGGAATTCCACAGGTCGATCCGGTCGACGTGCTTCAGCGGGCGCTCGGAGGCGGGCGCGAAGGCCGAGGCGGCGCGGCCATGCTGGTTCTGGGCGTCGAGGGACATCTGGTTGAGGGTGCCGGCGGCCTCCTTAAACTTCTTGTATTGGAGGAGCTGGTGGACGAGTTCCCAGCGCGGGTCCAGGTCATCCTCCTCGGCGTTGGGATCGATTGCCTGCTGGTGCTTGGGCAGGAGCATCCGGCTTTTGATCTCCATGAGCGTCGCGGCCATGACGAAGAACTCGCCGGCGACCTCGATCTGGAGCTCCTTCATCGCGTAGATGACGTCCAAGTATTGCTTCGTCACCGTCGAGATCGGGATGTCGTAGATGTCCAGTTCGCTCTTCCGGATGAGGAAAAGGAGCAGGTCCAGGGGACCCTCAAAGACGGGGAGTTTGATGCGATAATCAGCTTCGGCGACCACGGGGCGAGTCGAGGGGGCGGGGGCCCGGCGTGCAACCGGAAAAACGCCCCGCTTGACGCAGCGCGTGTTTTGGCGAAGGTGAACGCCGACATGGGTCCGAGCAGCCACCTTCCAAGGTTTGAATTCCTTCGCCGGATACTGGCGCTTGGGTGTGTCGCTCTCGTCCTCGGTCTTGGTATATTTGCCGCCAGTCCGTCGTTACACGAGCGCCTGCATGCCGGCCCTCAGTCGTCTTCGGAGGACGTCTGCGCCGTTGCCCTCTTTGCCAGCGGTGTCTCGCTGACCGTTCCGGTTCTCGCCCTGCCGCCGTCCGCGCTGTCGTGGAGCGAGCTGCCGGCCACCGCCGCGCACGAATTTTTCCTGGAATCCCCCCGCTACCTGCTGCAGCCGGAGCGTGGCCCCCCGGTTGGTTGAGCCAGCTTGCCCGCCCCGTCGTGTTGACGGCCGGTGGGTCCGCTACCGTTAGACTCCCGGGTGCAGTCGCCCGGTTGATGGCCCTGAATTACAGGCGCCTTGTCTCAGCCCAACCACAGTCGTTTCCGGATATCCATGAAATTTTCCACTATCATTGCCTGCGTCTCCCTGCTCGCCCTGGCCGTCCCGGCCCGGTCGGCAGACGACGAGGTGCAGCTCTTGAAGCGCCAACTGCAGCAGATGCAGGAGGACTTCGCCCAAACCCGCCAGCAACAGCAGAAGCAAATCGATTCGCTCACCCAAAAACTGGATGAGCTGACCAACCGGTCCCCGTCGGCCGTGGCGGAAAAACCCGCCGCCACCAAAACCCTCGAGCAGGAACTCGCCGCGGAGATGCCGGCCGCCGCGCCCGCGGCCCCAGCCATCGCCGCCGCTCCGGCCCATGCGGGTTCCGCCTACATGAACATCAGCTACGGCGCGTTGATTGACGCCGGCTGGTCGAGCATGGCGGATCCGTCGGCGCAGCTCCAGCTGGGTGACCACGATCCGATCAAGCGCGGCTTCGCGTTGCGCAACGCGGAAATCTCCGTCGACGGGGCGATTGATCCCTACTTCAAGGGCTTCGCCAACATCGTACTGAAGCTCGACAAGAACAACGGGACCTTGATCGAACTGGAGGAGACCTACCTGCAGTCCACCTCGTTGCCGGCGGACTTGCAGCTCAAGGCCGGGCAGTATTTCGCCAGCTTTGGCCGGCAGAATCCGCAGCATCCGCACACCTGGTCGTTTGTGGACCAGCCGCTGATCCTCGGCCGCACCTTTGGCCCCGACGGCTTGCGCGGCATCGGCGCGCAGCTCTCGTGGCTGGTGCCGACGCCGTTCTACACGGAGGCTTTCCTCAGTGTCTTCGACGGGCAGGGGAGCACCTCCTTCAGCTTCCGCAACCCCGGCGAGCCGGATACCGCCGGGGTCAACCGCTACGCCGGCCGCACCACGCTCGATCGCACGCTGCGCGGCGCACAGGACCTGCTGATCGTGCCGCGCGTAGCCACTTCCTTCGAA
>JANYAM010000088.1 GCA_025361365.1 Opitutus sp.
GATGGCGGGGGCGATCCGTGTCCACCACGCGGGGGCGGTCTTGCCCGAATGGAACAGCACGGCGCCGAACATGCGCGGATCATTGAAGACCAGCTGCCGCTGTTTTTGCACCAGGATGAAATGGTCGTGCTTGGCCGGCGGATAGCCGGGCGCCTCCACGCGGAGTTCGCCGCTCATGCCGAGATGAATACCCAGCCACCCCCTCGACTCGACTCGGGACAGGCCGCCGCCGCTGAAGCGGAAGAGCATCTGCTTCGCCGCCGTCGCGGAGCCGAGCAGGGTGGCGCCGGTGAGTTTCCGTTTGATCAGAGCGGTGCTGCTGCCCCGGAAGACTTTCTTGCCTTCGTGCAGGCGCACTCCGGTGACCCTTGCACCGTGCCCGGCGCTCCAGCGTTTGCGGAAAAACTCAACTTCGGCCAGCTCGGGCACGTTACTGGATGCCGACGAGGCCCTTCACGGCGTCGAAGAGTTTCTTGGAGTCGTAGCCGACGCCGTCCTTGAAGACGATCTCGGCCTTGCGCAGGTCGGAGATGTTGGCGGCCGGGTCGCCGTTGACGACGATCAGATCGGCGGCCTTGCCGGCCTCGACGCTGCCGGTTTCGCCGGCGATGCCGAGGAGCTTGGCGCCGTTGGAGGTGGCGACCTGGATGGCTTCAACGGGCGTCAGGCCGGCTTCGACCAGCAGTTCGATGGCGCGCCAGTTGCCATAACCGGCCATGCAGCCGCCGTAGCCGGTCGGGTCGGTGCCGGTGACAAGCAGACCGCCGGCGCGGAAAAACTTCACCTCGAGCTGCATATTTTTCGCGAAGGCGGCCTTGGTGGTCGGGTTGTTCTGGATGTTGATGGCCGACCAGCGCGTGAGATAGCTTTCGCGCAACGGCGGCGCCAAAGTGTCGAGCTCGGCCTGGCTGCAGACGCGGCGGCCGGGCGTGAAGGTTTCGAAGATGGCGAGCGTGGAGGTCAGCGCGACGTGCTTGCGGACGAGCAGCTGGATGAGGTCGTTGATCGCGGACGCAGCGGGATCGAGCGCCTCGAGGCTGCGGTAGTTGTTCACGGCATTGGAGAGGTCGCCTTCCTTGCGACCGGGGATGAGGTCGGACATCGCCATGAAGCCGTGCTCGAGATTATCGATGCCGAGCTCAGCGGCCTCGCGGTAGCTGACCCGGCCGATGTGGCCGGTGACTTGCATTCCGCGCTGATGCGCCGCCGCAATGGTCGCGGCCATGATATCACGGGGCAGGTTCACATAGACTTTCACGGAGGTGAAGCCGGCGTCGGCCCAGTAGTTGACGAGGCGAACCGCGTCGGCGGCATCCTTCACGCCATGCAGCTGCGGAATGTTCGTCTCGGGCCCGTCGACGTAAGGCGCGGTCAGATGGAGCTTCGGGCCGGGCGTGGCGCCGGCGTCGACGGTGGTTTTCAGCTGGAGGTCGGTGTAGGGCTCAAGACTGCCGGTCGTGCGGGCCGAGGTGACACCGGCGGCGAGATAAAGCCGGGGGAACGAGAACTCCATTTCGTTCATGTGAAACGGCCCCTTGCTGATCGAGGAATAGAACAGGTGTTCGTGCACCATCACGAGGCCGGGCATCACGGTCTTGCCGGTGAGGTCGCGGATTTGCGCGGTGTCGGGGATGACGACCGAGCCGTCCGCTCCGAGGGCAGCGATCTTGCCATCGCGAACGAGCACGGTCTGGTTTTCGAGCGGCGCACGGCCGAGGCCGTCGATGACGCGGGCGTGCGTGAGCGCCACCACGGGGGTGCGGACTGCGATCATGGGATCGGGTTGCTGGGCGGCGAGCTGCGCGGTGCCGAGCAGGACGGCGGCGATCAACCGGGAGGGTAGTTTCATGGGTTCAGCGGATTTCCCAATGGTAAGGATGTTTTGAAAGCGGTTTCGACCCGGCTGCCGTGACCCACACGACGTCCTCCCAACGGCAGCCGCCGAGGCCGGGGTAATAGAGGCCGGGCTCGACGGTCATGACCGAGCCCTTTTTCAGCGGATAGGCCACGGTGGGCGACATGCGGCCCGGGTCGTGCACGGCAAGGCCCAGCCCGTGGCCGGTGCCATGGATGAAGCCGACCGCGCCGTTCTTCGTGCGCTTGGTCTCGTAACCGGCCGCGGCGAAACAGTCGGTGCAGGCGGCGTGCACCGCGCGGCCGTCGACGCCGGGCTTGATGGCCTTGGTCGCGCGTTGCTGTGCCTCGCGCACGGTGGCGACGAGGCGCCGCTGCACCTCGCGGGGCCGGCCCTTGAGGTAGGTGCGGGTCATGTCGCCATGGTAGCCGGTTTTCAGGACGCGTGGGAAAATATCGATGATGATCAGCTCATGTGGGCGGAGCGGGCCCGAGCCGCGCTCGTGCGGGTCACAGGCCTGGTCGCCGCCGGCGACGATGGTGTCGCGCGGGTCGCCACCCTGTGCGCGGATCGCGGTTTCCAGCTCGAAGCGCAGCGCCTCGGAGGTGAGCACGCGGCCGCGGTGGATGAGTGTGCGGCCCTTGATTTTTGCACCGCGCAGGATTTTCTCGGCGGCGGCGAAACCGAGCGAACACAGCCGGTTGCCCTCCCGGATGCAATCCGCCTCCCACTGGGATTTGATCTCACGCTCCGGGAACAGGAGGCCGTCGGGAAAGATGAGCTTCAGGCCCAGCTTGGTCAGCCGGAGATACAGGGCGGCCGGAAAGTTGGCCGGCACGCGGAAACGCCGGAGGCCGTAATGCCGGGCGACGCTGGCGATGACCTCGGGCACCGCCGCCTTCGGGCCGAAGTGCTGCCGGGCGCGGGCTTGCCAGTCCTCGAGCGGCAGGACGACGTCGAAGCCGCCGGTCTTCTTGACCCGGCCGAACTCGAGGGCGCTCTGCAGGGTGACCCTTTTGCGGCCGACGCCGAAGGCGATGAACGGGTCGTGCACCTCGATGCGGCCGAAATAGAGCATATCGGCGCTGCTGGCCGTATCGGCGTAGAGGAGAGGCGAGGGGGTGGTTTTGCTCACAATACTTGTTGTTTGAGGATTGCGGGAGAGCGGGGAATTCAGATCAATGCAGTGAAACCACTAATCGACACGAATGAACACTAATTTTCAGGCATCAAGTTCGGGCAGCAGCGGCCCAGGGGGCTTCGCATCCCTTCGCGTCCCTTCATGGTTAATCTCCGGACTGCTCGGTCTTCTTCTCCTCAGCGCTTGCGGCGGTTCCGATGCGGCCAAAACCGCGGAGTCGAAGACCGTCGACGACCGCTTCGCCATCAAGATCGGCGACCGCACGGTGCAGATGCAAATCGCGGCGCTGCCGGCCGAGCAACAGAAGGGCCTCATGTTCCGGGCGACGATGGGCGAGGACGAGGGCATGCTGTTCGTGTTCGACGCCCCCCACCAACAGGGTTTCTGGATGCGCAACACGATCCTGCCGCTCGACATCGGCTACATCGATCCGACGGGCGAGCTGCGGGAAGTATACCCGATGTATCCGCACGATGAGCGACCGGTGGGCTCGCGCAGCCGCAACATCCAGTTCTGCCTCGAGATGAACCAGGGCTGGTTTGCTCGCAGTGGCGTGAAGCCCGGCGCAAAGCTCGACCTGAAGGCGGTGGCCGAGGCG
>JANYAM010000109.1 GCA_025361365.1 Opitutus sp.
GATTTCATCATGCTCGATATCCTCCGGAAGTCCGGCGGCGGGGCCGTGGCCGTCACCGATGAGGCCATGATCGCCAGCGTGCGCGAAGTCGGCGCCGCGGAAGGCCTGTTCGTCGCCCCCGAGGGAGCCGCGACCTACGCCGCACTCAAGCAGCTGCTCGCCGCTAAGACCGTGCGCCCCGACGAGTCCGTCGTCCTGTTCAACACCGGCGCCGGGGTGAAATACCTCGAGTGCTTCCCCCTTCGCCCATAGGGCTTCGGGGGACAGGTCGGCGGGTAGGGTCGGCTCTGGAGGCGGGGTGCCCTCACCCCGCAGGCATCTTATTGCGGGGTGAGGGCACCCCGCCTCCAAATTCACCGCACCTGCAGCGTGTCCGCCTCGTAGGCGAGGCCGAGCGACGGAATCGTGACCGCCTTGCGGCCGCCCTGCTTCTTCACCGTGCCTGCGACCCAGGCCTCGTGGCCGGCGGCCTTGGCGGCGGCGAGTGTCGCGGCGACGGCGGACGGCGCCACGTAGGCGGCGAAGCCGACGCCCATGTTGAAAGTCGCGTAGGCCTCGCGCAGGTCGATCGGGCCGGCCTCCATCAGAAATTTGAACAGCGCCGGAATCGCGCGCGGCTCTGAAATCTCGTAGACGAAAGCTTCCTCGAGTCGCATGAGCTTCCGCCAGCCGTGGCCCGTCACGTGCGCCACGTAGTTGAGTTTCAGGCCGGCCTGCTGGCACTTGACCACGAAGTCCACGTAGATGGCCGACGCTGCGAGCAGGGCCTCGCCGTAAGTGCGGTTGTCGCTATGCCCGATTGGCGTGGCGTAACCCTGCGGGAGTTTGTCGGCGATGAGGCGACAGAGACTGAGACCGTTGGTTTGCACGCCTGTCGAGGCGAGGAAGATGATGGCGTCACCGTCCTTCACGTCGCCCGTGATGCGCTGCGATTTCGGCTCGATCTTGCCGATGGCCGAGCCGGCCAGAACGATGGTGTCCGGGTTGACGATGCTTTTGAGGGTCGGGGTTTCACCACCGCCCCAGACCGCGCCGGCGCGATGGCAGCCCTCGGCCCAGCCGTCGACCAGCGCCTGCATGCGCGCCGCATCGGAGAACCAGCCGGAGTCGCCCACCGCCGCGTGCATCGCGACGGAGATCGGCCGGGCGCCGCAGGTGATGAGGTCGTTGACGATCGTCGCGACCGTATCGATGGCGATTTCGCGATAAAAATTCCTTCCACTAGCGGCGTAAACGGCGTCGGCCACGAGGTTCTTGGTGCCGAGGCCTTCCTCGACGTGCGCCAGGAAGTGGTCCTGGCCCTCGATCAGGTAGGCGCTCTCGCCGCGGGTCGTCGCCGGCTCGGCGTAGCCGTGGGCCGTGAGTTCGCCGGCCGTGCCGCGCGCGGCCTGCTGGCAGGCCCGCTTGAACGCATCGAGCTGGTCGTAGCGGACACCGGAACTTTCGTAGCTTAAAGACATGGAAATTCTCCGCGGATTACGCGGATGGCCGCGGATATACGATGATTGTCATCCTCAACGGAGTGAAGGATCCAGCAAGACGCCCGCCAACGCACGCCACACTGGATTCTTCGCTGCGCTCAGAATGACAAGTATCGGCGATTTGCCTTTTATCAGCGTTCATCGGCGTTATCCGCGGGAAATCAGTAACTCCGGCCCTCGGCCTTTTCGAAATAGTTTACGTAGGCCTGGTTCACGACGCGGTAGCCACCGGGCGTCGGATACTTCCCGGTGAAATACCAGTCGCCGGTGTGGTTGGGCAGCGCGGCGTGCAGGTTCTCGATGGACTGGAAGATGATCTCGATCTCGCCCTTCCAGCCGTTGGGTTTCGGCGAGACGAGCTGGGTGATCTTCTGGGAAATTTCATCGGCGGTGAACGGTTCGTAGATTTTCCGCACATGGTTGACCGGCTCCGGCTTGGGGTTGCGCAGCTCCTCGCGGCAGAGGTTGTAGACATCGGCGATGAGGTTCGTCTGGCCGCGTTCCTTCAACAACGTGATGGCCGCCTCGAACGCGATGAACTTGCCGATCTCCGACATGTCGATGCCGTAGCAATCCGGATAGCGGATCTGCGGCGCGGTCGAGGCGATGATGATCTTCACGGGGTTCAGCCGCTTCAGGATGCGCAGGATCGAGCGGCGCAGCGTCGTGCCGCGCACGATCGAGTCGTCCACGCAGACCAGGCTGTCGCCGGGCTCGACCACGCCGTAGGTGACGTCGTAGACATGCGAGGCGAGGTTGTTGCGGGACTTCTCCTGGCTGATGAAGGTGCGGAGCTTGACGTCCTTGGTGACGATCTTCTCGCCGCGGGGCCAGTTGTTGAGGATCAGGTCGTCCACGAGCGCCTCGGTGACCGTCCCGGCCTTGGCGGCGTCCAGCAGGGTTTGCTTCACCTCGGCGCGACGACGGAAGCGCAGCTCACTCATGAGGCCGAAGAAGGCGACCTCGGCGGTGTTTGGGACGAAGCTAAAGACGGTCTTGGCCAGGTTGCCGTTGATGGATTTCCAGATCTGGTCGGCGAGGCCGGCGCCGAGGGCCTTGCGCTCGCGGTAGATGTCCTTGTCGTTGCCGCGGGAGAAGTAGATGCGCTCGAAGGAGCATTGGGTCTTGGCCAGCGCCGGCTTGATGCGCTCGGTCGCAACCCGGCCCGACTTCTTCATGATCACCGCGCAGCCAGGCTCCACTTCGCTGACCTCGGAGGCGTCGAGATTGAACACCGTGCAGAGCGGGGCGCGCTCGGAGGCGAAGGCCACGACCTCGTCGTTCTCGAACCAGTGGCAGGGGCGGATGCCCGACGGGTCGCGCGCCACGAAGGCGTCGCCGTTGCCCAGCACGCCGACGAGCGAGTAGCCGCCGTCCCAGTTGGCCGAGGCGGTGCGGAGCACACGGGCGGGGTCGATCTCGTCGTTGATGCGGCGGGAGATCTCGGCGCCGGGCAGGCTTTCGCCGCGCAACGCGCGGTAGAGGCGCTCATGCTCGTCATCGAGGCAGAAGCCGATGCGCTCGAGGATGGCCTGCGTGTCCGTGGCGAAGATGGGGTGCTGGCCGATGGCGATGAGGCTGTCGTTGAGCTCGGCCGTGTTGGTCAGGTTGAAATTGCCCGCGAGCATCAGGTTGCGGGTCGGCCAAGAGCTGCGGCGGAAGAACGGGTGGCAGGCGCTCAGGTTGTAGCCGCCGGAGGTGCCGTAGCGCAGGTGGCCGAGGTAGAGCTCGCCGCAGAAATCGAACTTCTGCTTCGCCGTGTCGGGGAATTCCGGGTGGATGGCGCCCTCCCCGACCAGTGTGGTGTAGCGGGCCAGCAGGGCCTGGAAGATCTTGTCGAGCGGGTTCGTGTCGACGTTGCGCTCGCGAAACATGTAGGGCTCGCCAGCGGGCACGTCGAACTTCACGCAGGCCACGCCCGCGCCGTCCTGCCCGCGGTTGTGCTGCTTTTCCATCAGCAGGAACAGCTGGTAGAAACCCCAGAGCGGCGTGCCGTATTTCTCCTGGTAGTAGCTCAGCGGCTTTTTCAACCGGACCAGGGCGATGCCGCACTCGTGGCTGATGAACTCGCTCATGACCGGGAAAAGCTCGGAGCCGGGAGCCGGGAGCTGGGAGTGAAGCCAGAGTCGAGGCCGCCGGAACGGTTCCCTGCTCCTTGCTCCCTGCTCCCTGCTCGGTTTCGTTCTTCGTTCACACTACGCCCGGCCGGTAAATTTTGGCGGGGCGATGAGTGAATCCTGCGCGTCACGGCATTAAAGACGTTCATTGGGGCCAGCTTCTCGGTTTCGTCAACGGCTTTCTCCGCCATAGTTGAACGGAATGTCTTTTTTACCCGAACCAAGGAGTTGACCGCGGATTTCACGGATCAAACCCAGATAAGAAACCAACCCATCCGGGTCATGCGTGGTTAATTCCGTCCGTCTTTTCCTTCCGCCACTTGACGCGCGGGCAATGTTCGTGAGTATCCCGTTTTTAGACCATGCTTACGCTGCACGGTTCGCCGGCCCTCTCCTCCTTCCGCCTCTCCAAGCTGCTCCAGGACCTCCAGGCAGCCGGCCTCCCCGCGGTCGCCCTCGCCGCCCAGTTTGTGCATGTCGTGGACCTGGCCCGCGAACTGACCGCCGCTGAACGCAGCCTCCTGGACAAGCTGCTCACCTATGGCCCAACCCGCGCCGCCGCCCCGATCAAGGGCGTCGTGCAGATTGTCGCCCCGCGGCCCGGCACCATCTCGCCTTGGGCGTCCAAGGCCACCGACATCGCGCACATCTGCGGACTGGACGCCATCAAGCGCATTGAGCGCGTCATCGCCTACACCGTGGATGTCGGCGAAACCGCGCCGCCCTTCCCGCTTTCCCCGCTGGATGCGGCGCAGCTGAACCAGCTGCAGGCGCGGCTCCATGATCGGATGACGCAGGCCGTCTTCGGCGATCTCTCCGCCTGCGCGCTCCTGTTCGAACACGAGCCGCCGCGGCAGCTGGCCACCGTGCCCGTGCACCGGCTCGGTCGCGCCGCCCTCGTCAGTGCCAACGCCGACCTCGGCCTGGCGCTCGCCGAAGATGAGATCGATTACCTGCTCGCGGCGTTCACCAAGCTCGGGCGGGACCCAAGCGACGTCGAGCTGATGATGTTCGCGCAGGCCAACTCCGAGCACTGCCGCCACAAGATCTTCAACGCCACCTGGGAAATCGACGGCTCCACCCAAGCCAAGTCGCTGTTCCAGATGATCAAGAATACCTACGAACTGCACAGCGAGGGCATCCTCTCCGCCTACAAGGACAACGCCGCTGTCATCACCGGCACCCGCGGCGGCCGTTTCTACTCCGACCCGCGCACCCACGAATACGCCGCGCACGACGAGGACATCCACCTGCTCTGCAAGGTTGAGACGCACAATCACCCGACCGCCATCTCGCCCTATCCCGGCGCCGCCACCGGCTCGGGCGGCGAGATCCGCGACGAGGGTGCCACCGGCCGCGGCGGCAAGCCCAAGGTCGGCCTCGTCGGCTTCACCGTCTCCAACCTCCGCCTGCCCGGCGCCGTCCAGCCCTGGGAAAAGGACTTCGGCAAGCCCGGGCGCATTGTCTCCGCGCTCGACATCATGCTCGAGGGTCCGCTCGGCGGCGCGGCGTTCAACAACGAGTTCGGTCGCCCCGCCATCAACGGCTACTTCCGCACCTTCGAGCAGCAGGTCCCCGGCGCGCACGGTTCCGAGCTGCGCGGCTACCACAAGCCCATCATGCTCGCCGGCGGCCTCGGCAACATCAAGGGCGAGCACGTCCAGAAGGGGCAGATCAACCCGGGCGACCGCCTCATCGTCCTCGGCGGGCCGGCCATGCTCATCGGCCTCGGCGGCGGCGCCGCGAGCTCCATGGCCAGCGGCCACGGCAGCGAGGACCTCGATTTCGCCAGCGTCCAACGCGACAACGCCGAGCTGGAGCGCCGCTGCCAGGAAGTCATCGACCGCTGCTGGGCCCTCGGCGCGGACAACCCCATTTCCTTCATCCACGATGTCGGCGCCGGCGGCGTTTCCAACGCCCTGCCCGAACTGGTCAACGACGGCGGCCGCGGCGGCAAGTTCGACCTGCGCTCGCTCCCCAACGACGAGCCGAGCATGTCCCCGCTCGAGATCTGGTGCAACGAGTCACAGGAGCGTTACGTGCTCGCCGTTCCGGCCGAGCGCCTCGCCACCTTTAAACAGCTCTGCGAACGCGAGCGGGCCCCCTTCGCCATCGTCGGCGAGGCCACCGAGGAAAAGAATCTCGTCGTCAAGGATTCCCAGTTTACCACCACGCCCATCGACATGCCCCTCGAGGTCCTGCTCGGCAAACCGCCGCGCATGCACCGCAAGGAGACGTCGCTGTCGCGCCCGCAATACTCGCTCGACCTACGCAGCGTCACGATCCTCGAGGCGGCCAAGCGCGTCCTCTCGCACCCGGCCGTCGCCGACAAGACCTTCCTCATCGCCATCGGTGACCGCTCGCTGGGCGGCCTGATCGCCCGCGACCAGATGGTCGGCCCGTGGCAGGTGCCCGTCGCCGACTGCGCCGTCACCGCCGCGTCCTACGACGTCTACACCGGCGAGGCCATGGCCATGGGCGAGCGCACTCCTGTCGCCGTCAACAACGCCGCGGCCTCGGCCCGCCTCGCCGTGGGCGAAGCCCTCACCAATCTCGCCGCCGCCCAGATCGGCGACCTCGGCAAGGTGAACCTCTCGGCCAACTGGATGGCCGCGCCCGCCGTCCCCGGCGACGCCGCCGATCTCTACGCCGCCGTGCAGGCCGTGGGCATGGAACTCTGCCCCGCGCTCGGCATCACCATTCCCGTCGGCAAGGACTCGATGAGCATGTCCACCGTCTGGCACGACGGCCCCGACCAGAAACGCATCACCGCGCCGGTCTCGCTCATCGTCTCGGCCTTCGCGTCCGTCGCCGACATCCGCCTCACGCTCACGCCGCAGCTGCAATATGATCGGATTTTAAACACAGAGGTCACAGAGTCCACAGAGAGTGACAGCTCGGCCAATTCCAAAACCTCTGTGACCTCTGCGTCCTCTGTGTTAAAAAATCAGGGCTCCGGATCGATCGGTGATACAGTCCTACTGCTGATTGATCTCGGGCGCTCGAAGCACCGCCTCGGCGGCTCGATCCTGGCGCAAACTGTCCTGCAGATGGGTCAGGCGACGCCTGACGTCGACAATCCCGCCGACCTGAGGAATTTCTGGAAGGTCATCCAGCAACTCGGCCACGACGGGAAGATCCTCGCCTACCACGACCGTTCCGACGGCGGCCTGCTGGCGACGGTCACCGAGATGGCTTTCGCGGGCCATACCGGCGTGGACATCGAGATCCCGCACCTGCACGACCCGTTCGCCGCGCTCTTCAACGAGGAACTCGGCGCTGTCATCCAGATTCGCGAGTCCGATTTCGACGACGTCTATCTCGCCCTGCGCGAAAACGGCCTCAAGGCCTGCGTCTCGCGCCTCGGCACGCTGAACCCGCATTTCGCCCTGCGCGTGAGGCAGTCCGGCAAGGATCTCTTCAACGAAAGCCTCGTCACGATGCGCGGCTGGTGGTCCGACGTCACCCACCGCATCGCCGGGATGCGCGACAACCCCGTCGCCGCCGACCAGGAGCACGCCCTCCGCCTCGACAAGACCGACCCGGGCATGACGCCGAAGATCACATTCGAGACCAAACCTCCTCAGGTTTCAGGTCTCAGGTCTCAGGTTTCCCGGCCCGCCGTCGCCATCCTCCGCGAGCAGGGCGTCAACGGCGAGGTCGAGATGGCCGCGGCGTTCACCCGCGCCGGCTTCAAGGCGGTGGACGTGCACATGACCGACATCCTCAGCGGCCGCGTCAGCCTGAAGGATTTCCGCGGCGTCGCCGCCTGCGGTGGCTTCAGCTACGGCGACGTGCTCGGTGCCGGCGAGGGCTGGGCCAAGAGCGCCCTCTTCAACGACCGAGCGCGCGCCGAGTTCAAGGCCTTCTTCGCCCGCGAGGACGCCTTCGGCCTCGGCGTGTGCAACGGCTGCCAGATGATGAGCAATCTGAAGTCCATCATCCCCGGCGCCGACCTCTGGCCGCGTTTCGTGCAAAACCAGTCCGAGCGCTACGAGGGCCGCTCCGTCTGCGTGAAGCTCGAGAAGAGCCCCAGCCTGTTCTTCCGCGGCATGGAAGGCTCGGTCATCCCCATCGCCGTTGCCCACGGCGAGGGCTACGCCGAGTTCCCCGACGCCCACGCTGCGGAAATCTTCAGCGACTCCGGTCTCGTCGCCGGCCGCTTCGTGGACAATCGCCACAACGTCACCGAGCACTATCCGCTCAATCCGAACGGCTCGCCCTTCGGCATGACCGCCCTGACGACGACCACCGGCCGCGTCACCATCCTGATGCCCCACCCCGAGCGCGTACACCGGTCGGCTTGCATGAGTTGGGCCCCGAAGGACTGGCCCGAAGACTCGCCGTGGATGCAGATGTTCTACAACGCCCGGGCCTGGGTGGGGTGACTCTTTCCGCGCTTGCCCTGCCTGGTTTTTGCAAGCGCGCCGAAGAAGCCGTGTCGCCCCCGGCCTCATTTTTCCACTGATGCCTCCCATAATTCTCACCATCGACGACGCCAAGGCGGTGCGCCTGCTTGTCGAGAAGGTCCTCAGTCCGTTCGATTGCGAGGCGACCGAGGCGGCCAACGGCTTCAATGGATTTTTTGCCATCGAGCGCGCCCGGCCTGACCTAATCGTGCTCGATCTTTACATGCCGGTCATGAATGGCGTCGACATGCTGGCGCGGCTGAAGGCGGCACCGGAGCTCGCCGACATCCCCGTGCTCATGCTCCCCTCCCGCGGCGACCATGAAGTCATTCCGCAACTGCCGGCTATGGGCGCAGCCGACATCCTGATGAAGCCTTTCACCGAAGCCGCGCTGCTCGAAAAGATCCGCGCCTTGGTGCAGTTAAAGCCGCGCCGGCCATAGCCGGCCGGGCCCTTTCACCTGGAACGAAAGGTCAAATAGCCGGCGACCTTGGCGAGTGCGGGGTGTCATTACCCCCGCATGAATGATCCCAAATTCCAGCCGAATGGCGGCGGCGCCCAAGGTTCCCAACATCCCCCGCACGGTCCGCGCTGGAAACGGATGCATCACAGTCCGTTCTTCTGGGTGGCCGCGTTTTTCATTCTGGTCGCCATGGTGACCTACGTCATGACGAACAACCTGTCCTTCTGGCCGGGCAAACCACCGCGCGAACCCGTGCCGGCGGTTGCACCTTAAACCGATCAACCGCTAATCGGCGCTAATCTCGCTAATCCCAGAAAGGCTCCAACCAGCGATCCGGAGATAAGCGGCAATTAGCGTTCATTAGCGGTTCAAACCCGGCTGGGTTAGTGACCGATTAAAAGCCATGAGTGGGCGCGCTCCCCATGCACTTGCCACTGCATCCGGCTAGAGGTGGAGCGGGTTGACCTCAACACGCTGGTTGGCGGCGGACATCCTGAAGCGCGCTGAGGTCAGCGCGCTCCACCTTTTCGCGCCGCCACCATCGGGCTGGCGCAAGCAGCGGAATCTCTATAGGAGAAGGCCGTCATGCAATCTTCGCCCCAAGGTTTCACTCGCAAGGAAATCCTCCTCGTCGTGGCCTTCATCGCGGGCGTCCTGGCCGCGTGGGGAGTCTCTACGTATCGCAAAGTCCGCCAGCACCAGGATGACCAGGTGGTGTTGTGCGAGATCCGCCAGCTCTCGGCCGCCGCCGACCAGTATTTCCTGGAGAACGGCGTCTCCACCGTGCGGTTCGATCAGCTCGTCGGGGCGACCAATTATCTCAAGGCCATTGCCACCGTGGCCTACGAAACCTACCCGGCGAACTACACGCGTGGCGTGACCATCACCGTGACCGGCGTCGCCGGCACGCGCACGGTCACCTACGAGCCGTGATGATGGCTGGATAAATTTTTTCGCGGCACTGTGCCGGAGTCGCACTGTAAGAGTTCACCCGGCTTGGCGGGGCGCCCGCTAGCCGGTTGGCTGGTGGACACCCCATGATCAAGCAACTCGCGCATCTCTGCCTCAAGACCAGCCGGCTCGAACAAATGACGGCCTTCTACCGTGACCAGTTCGGCGCCACGGTCCGGTTTCGCTATCTCAACCAGGCCGGCGATCCCATCGGCTGCTACTTTGCCCTGGGCGAAAACACCTTCATCGAGGTTTTCGACCACGCCGACGCCCACCGCCGAAGCAACTCGCCCAAGCCACTCGAACCGCTCGGGGAACCGCGCGATCCGTGGCTGATGCGCTACAATCATTTCTGCCTTCAGGTCGAAGGACTCGACGCCTACGTCACCTTGCTCGAATCCCGCGGCGTCACCGTGACCGGCCGCAAAACCGGCAACGACCACTCACGCCAAGCCTGGGTCAAGGATCCCGATGGCAATCTGATCGAGCTGCAGGAATACACGGCACAGAGCCGCCAGTTCACCGGCGAGGACTACCGCGAGCCCTGACCCGGGCTCATGCAGATGAAGGTGGAGCGGGTTGACCCCAACACGCTGGCTTGGAAGCGGACGCCCTGAAGCGCGCTGAGGTCAGCGCGCTCCACCTCCATTCCGCGGCGTCAATTCCCCGACACCGGCGGCTGCGCCGCGTAGTGCGGGAGCAGCTGCTTGATATGCCCCTGCACGATGGCGGCAATGGTCGCCGCGGACAGTGTGGCCTTGTGCAGCTCGAAGATGGCCACGAGCAGCGCGAGCTCGATGTCGGTCTTCTTCGCGCTCACGGCCTTCATCTCCCGCAGGAGTTCCAGCGCCTTGCGCTCGGCTTTCTTGTAGTCGTTGAAATTCTCGTCAGTGGGCGTCGCCATGCGCCCAAGGGGCGACACCCCACCGCTGGCGTCAAGCGTTCTATGGTGGAACCCGGCCTCCGGCCGGGTTGGTTCGATGTGCGCAAAGACAAACCGGTCCAGAGGCCCGGTTCCACCCGCTCAAAGCACCTTCACCGCCGCGAGCACCAGTTTCTCGAATGCCCCGGCGCCCTTCGAGGCGTTCTCCAGGGTGTGAGCATGCGAAAGTTTCTCTTCGGAAAGACCCGCGCCCATGTTGGTGATGCAGGACACACCCACGACTTTCATGCCGCAGTGCCGCGCGATGAGGCAGTCGGGCACGCTCGACATGCCGACGGCGTCGCCGCCCCAGCCCTGCACCATGCGGATCTCGGCCGGCGTCTCGAACGACGGGCCGCGAAAGGCGACGTAGACGCCCTCGTGCAGGGTGACGCCCTGCTGCTTCGCGACGGTCTTCACCTTGGCGCCAAGTTCCTTGTCCCAGGCATCGGCCACGGGGAAGAAGCGCGGCCCGAAGGTCTCGTCGTTCGGGCCGACGAGCGGGTTGAGTCCGAGGAAATTGATGTGGTCAGTGATTAGCATCAGCTCGCTGACGCCGATGTGCGCGCGCAGGCTGCCCGCGGCGTTGGACAGGAAGAGCGTCTCTACGCCGGCGGCCTTCATGGCGCGGATCATCGTCTTCAGCGGATAGGCGTCGCTCGTCTCGTAGAAATGCTTGCGGCCGTTCAGCACGATCACCGGCACACCGTTGAGTTTGCCGATGATCAGCTGGCCGGCGTGACCCGCGACCGTCAGCACCGGGAAACCCGGGAGATCCTTGTAGGCGAGGATCACCGGCGTTTCCACCTGCTTGGCCAGCCCGCCGAGGCCGGAGCCCAGGATGATGGCGATCTTCGGCTGCAGGCGGCCGAGCGCGGCGGTGATCTTGGCCGCGGCCGAGCGGACGTTCTCGATGTGAAGCTGGACTTCGTTCATGGCGCGAACGTAGCAGTCCGCCCGGTCCAGACAAGCCCGGGACGGAAACTTATTTCGCCGCGGGCGTGGGGGCCGGCGGCACGTAGAGCGGCAGCTGGTTGGCGCCGGGCGCGGCGGTGGTGAGGTTCGGCGTCACATCGGCGTCGATGCGACCCAGCGCCCAGTTGAGGGCGCCGACCAACACGGACTGAAAGACGGGGCTGACCCAGACATCCTCGCGATGCCCCAGGTTGGTGTAGAACACGCGGCCCTTGCCGTGCAGCCGGACCCAGGTCGAGGGATAGGGAGGACGCTGGTATTCGTCGCCCACCATGCCCTTGGTTTCCTGCACGAGCAAAACGTGGAGATCGGGCGCGAAGTCCTTCAGCGAATACCACTCCTCATAGAGACCGTAGCCCGCGGGCACCTCCGACATCCCGGGGAACTTCTTGTCGGCGACCGTCAGCAGCGACACTTGCTGCTTGCCGTGACGGATGAACTCGCCGCCGATCATCTTCACGTAGTCGTCCGCCGCGGCGCCATCGCCGAGGAAGCGCTCGGGCACGTGGTCGTTGCGACCGGCGGTGTGGAAGGTGTCGGTGGCACTATGCACGCCAAGGAAGCCTTTGCCGTCCGCGATGGCCGCGAGGAGGGCGGCCTTGCCCGCCGGGGTCATGGGCGGCAGCTCGTCGCCGCGCGGATCGCTTTTCGGCACCGTGAGGTCGCCGGTGGTGTAGAAAATAAAGGCATCAAACTGCGCGAGGTATTGCGGCGTGAAGAGGCTGCCGTCCTTGGAGTAGGTGAAATCGATATTGTTCTTCTCTCCGAGCGCCCGGAGCACCGGGAAGCCGTAGCCCTCGCGGCCGTCCTTTATCACAAGCTTCACGGCGTCGTGCTGAAAGCCGGACGACTTGGTAAAGACCAGGACCCGTTTGCGGGCCGGGACGGTTTCAGCGGCGGAAACGGACAGCGCAAGCGCCGCCAGGATGAGGCACAGGAAGCGGGGTAACATGGCCCGAAGATAACCGACTGGCCCGTCCGCTGCCAAGGCCGGATCGGGGAATAATCCGTTTATGTCGTTCAACCAATCCGGACCGCCTATTTGCCCTTCAGTTTGTTCCGTGGGTGATGCTTGGCGTGCTGGTCCAGCAGGCGCGACGATTCGACCGCCGTGTAGATTTGCGTGGTGCCGATGCTGGCGTGGCCGAGCATCTCCTGGATCGCGCGGAGATCCGCGCCGCCACCGAGCAGATGCGTGGCGAAGGAGTGGCGCAACAGATGGGGCTTCACGCTTTTCTCGATGCCGGCGCGAGCCGCGGCCGTCTTGACCATCACCCAAAGCGTTTTCCGGGACATCGCCTTGCCGCGCTCGGTAATGAAGAGCTCGCTGCCGGTCTTTGGCTTCACGAGCCGCGGGCGGCCGGAGCCCAGGTAGGCCTGCACAGCGTCGCGGGCCTTGCCGCCCAGCGGCACAACGCGCTCCTTCGAACCCTTGCCGAAGACGCGGACAAAACCGTGCTCGAGATCCACCTGTTGCAACGTGAGCCCGCAGATTTCGCTGGCGCGCAGGCCGCTCGAGTAAACCAGCTCCAGCATCGCCCGGTCGCGGATGGCGTAGGCATCGGTGCCGGTCGGGCCGCCGAGGAGCTTCTGGATCTCGCCGGTCGAGAGGGTCTGCGGGAGCTTGCGGCGGATCTTCGGGCCGGCGAGGAGCAGAGTTGGGTTGTCAGCGCAGATCCGTTCCGTGACGAGGTGCCGGAAAAGCATCCGGATCGCCGTGAGCTTGCGCGCCTGGCTGGGCGCCGCGAGTCCCTGGTCGCTGAGCGCGTGCAACCAGGAGGTGAGGTGCTTGGCGGTCACCTTGCGCCAGTTCGCCGCGCCCTGTTTCTTCAGGACGAGCGCGGCCTGGATCAAATCGCTGCGGTAAGAGACCTCGGTGTTGCGCGAAAGCCCGCGCTCCAGGGCGATGGTGTTCAGGTAGGAGCGGATGCCCTCCTGAAAGCCTTCCGGCGCGAGCGCGATGTGGTCTTTCTCCGGTAAGACGCGCCCTTTCTTCATGGCAGACCTGCGATCAGTAGCGGCGCGGCCGGCGCGGGCCCGGCGGCGGGGCATTCTGCTCACGGATGCGGTAGGTGATGCGCGCCTTGTCGAGGTCGTAGGGGCTCATCTCCATCTTCACCATGTCGCCCGCGGCGATCTTGATGAAATGCTTGCGGAGCTTGCCCGAGATGTGCGCCAGCACGGTGTGGCCGTTGGTCAGTTGCACCCGGAACATCGTGCCGGGGAGCACCGTGGTAATCCTGCCTTCAACTTCGATCGCTTTGCCGTCAGACATGGTTGGAGGTGGAGTGCTGGTTGGTTTGGGTCATGCAGGAAGTGCTAATAAAAGCCCCTTGTAACTGGGGAAATCAGGCCGTAGTCAAGGCTTTCCGCGGCCACCATGGATACCACGCGACCCTCCCTTCACTGCCCGTTTGAAAAGGTCTTCCCATCGCAACTGCAACGCGACGACGACTTTTACATGTGGCTGGCCTACAACCAGGCCATCGACGCGTGGAAGCAGGACGAGGTGCCGATCGGCGCCGTGATCGAACTCGGCGGCGAAGTCATCGCCGCGGCGCATAACCAGCGCGACAGCACGAAGGATCCCACGGCGCACGCCGAGATCCTCGCACTCGGCCAGGCCGCCAAAGCTATCGGCGACTGGCGGCTCAACGAAGCCACCCTTTACGTTACGAAGGAGCCCTGCCCGATGTGCTCCGGCGCCGCGCTGATGTCGCGGGTGAAGCGCGTGGTCTACGCCGTGCCCGACCCGAAGATGGGCTGCCTCGGCGGCGCCACCGACCTTAATGCGCTGCCCCAGTCCAACCACCACCTGCTCCTCACCCGCGGCGTGCTGGAAAAGCCCTGCCTCGAGCTGCTCCGCGCGTATTTTCAGCTCAAGCGGAAGGAGGATTGAACTGGAGGGCCCAGCTCCAGCTGGGCCGCGAACATGATATCGTTTGCCGCAGCACGGCCCAGCTGGAGCTGGGCCCTCCACCAGCAAGACAACCGATGACGCGGCCGGCAGTTGACGCGCAACCGAACGCGTGCAAATTGGTCCGAAGTTATTCAACCCACCCTTACCATGGCTTACGAACTCCCGAAACTCGCCTACGCTTACGACGCCCTCGTCCCGCACATCGATGCGAAGACGATGGAAATCCACCACTCGAAGCATCACCAGGCCTACATCACCAACGCCAACAATCTCCTCAAGGACCATCCCGCCCTGGCGGGACTCGACGTCAACGCGCTGATCGCCGACCTGTCGAAGGTGCCTGAGGCCATCCGCGGCGGCGTGCGCAACAACGCCGGCGGCCACAGCAACCACTCCTTCTTCTGGACCATCATGGGCCCGGACAAGGGCGGCGCGCCCAAGGGCAAACTCGCCGCGGCGATCGACGCCGAGCTCGGCGGCTTCGCCAAGTTCAAGGAAGACTTCGCCAAGGCCGGCGCCACGCGCTTCGGCTCCGGCTGGGCCTGGCTCACCGTCAACGGCGGCAAGCTCGCCGTCGGCTCGACCGCCAATCAGGACAGCCCGCTCATGGGCAAGGCCGTCGCCGGCATCGAGGGCAAGCCCGTTCTCGCCCTCGACGTCTGGGAGCACGCCTACTACCTCAACTACCAGAACCGCCGCCCGGACTACATCACAGCCTTCTGGAACGTCGTCGACTGGGACGCCGCCGAGAAGAACTACACGGCCGCGCTGTAAGCCAACGGCTCATCCGGAGGATTCGCCCTACCTTTCAAGCTGCGCCGCAAGGCGCGGCTTTTTTGTGCCCTTGGACAAGACTGTCCGAAAGGTGGAACCCGGCCTCCGGACGGGTTTTCAGGGCTCACATGAAATCACCCAAGGCC
>JANYAM010000114.1 GCA_025361365.1 Opitutus sp.
CATGAAGCCCATGATGGCGAATGGCAAAGGCCCGCTGGTTCCCACGCAAGTTGGCACGAAGACCGTCTGCCACATGTGCCCGGTCACCACGGTCGTCACGAGAAACTCCCTGCCCAATGGCAAGGGGACGCCGGTCACCACCGAAGTGACCAAGGTTGGCGCCGAACACAATTGCGCCAAATGCACCGGCAACCCGGCCAAGACCTGACTCAGGCTTCCGTGAACATGCCCAAGCTGTCCACCTAGCCCCCAGTCCCGCCGCCCGTTGCCGACCGCAGCGGGCGGTCCTCGTCTCGATACCTAAATGAAACCATCCTCCGTCGCACCACTCCTGTCCGGGTTGCTCTTGCTCGTATCGGGCTGCACCGTTCCCCCCTCGGTGGCCGAGAAGCAAGCACACACCGAGTCAACCCGCCTCGGACAGGTGCTGCACTCGGCCGATCAACCCCTCCCGGCGCCACAGGCTCCGCTCGCTGACTACCTCAGGTTTGCGGTGCTACGGCACCCGCAGGTGCTCGCCGCCTACAGCGATTGGCGGGCGACTGTGTTGGCGATCGCACCCACCCGGGCGCTGCCAGATCCGCAGCTGACGTTCGAGGCTGACGTGGCTGACACGCTGATGACCTTCATGCCCGGGCTGATGTTCGACTTCATGACCCCCGGCAAGCGCCGCGCCATGGCAAACGAAATGACCGCAGCCAGTCAAGTCAGCTACCGCGCATACGTTGCCACTGTCTTGGAGGTGGCAACCGGGGTGCGTAAGGCCTGGCTGGAGCTGGCGTATGTAGACGAAGCGCTTCGTCTGCGTGACGACGCCATCGGAGCACTTAATCAAGCCACGGCCATGGCCGGAGCCGACTATGTCACCGGCCGGGGCATGGGCACCCTGGAGACCCAGCTCCGCCTCGAGAACGAGGTTGCCAAGGTTCGCTCCGAACTCGCCGCGCTCGGCGACCGCAGGACCGCCGCGCGCACGCGCTTTAAGTCCGCGCTGGGGCTCACCACCTCGGACGCCGATCCGACCTGGCCACAGGCGACGCTCGCGCCCACGGTGCTCCCCAGCGAGGACGAACTTTGGAGCCGCACCCTGGCCGCCAATCCAGACCTCGGGAGGATGCGCGCGATGGTAGAGATGGCCATCGCCAGCATCGCCGTGGCCCGCAAAGCGGGGACGCCCGATTTCACGCTCGGCGCGATGGCCGATCTTAAGGCTGACCCATTGATGATCCGGCCGACCGCGACGGTCACGCTGCCGATTTGGCGCGAGAAGATCCAATCCAACATCGCCGCGGCCGAAGCCCGGCGAGATGCCGCAGTAGCACGGGTGGGTGCCGAACAGCTCAACATGGCTGCCCAACTCGCGCAGATGCTCTACATGGTCCGCGAAAGTGACCGGATGATCGAGTATATCGACACGACCGTCTTGCCGAATTACGCGCGCCTCATCGCAAGTGTCGAGGCCGGCTATCAGGCTGGCATGACCGGCCCCGGGATGATCCCGGAAACACGGGTCATGGCGCTGAGCATGAGGCTCGAACGTGCCGCCGCCCTGCGCGACCGCGAGAATGTAGTCACCGATCTCCTCCTGATGACTGCCGACATCGCCCCGGCGGGCACCCCTCTTCTGGCCGAATCCCCGAATTCCTCCCGCTAACCTCCTTTACAATGAAATCCCTGTTTCGACTCCTCCCGTTCCTCCTGCTTGGGCTTTTCGCTGCGACCGCCCTGTTCGCCGCCGAACAGCTCTATACCTGTGGCATGCACCCGCAGATCATCAAAAAGGAGCCGGGCAACTGCCCGATTTGCGGGATGAAGCTGACCCCCATCCGGGCCAACACGGCAGGTGCGGCGAGCGAGCGGAAGGTCAAGTTCTACAAGTCCACCATGATGCCAGGCGAGGTGAGCCCGAAGCCGGGGAAAGACTCGATGGGCATGGGCATGGTCCCGGTCTATGAAGGCGGGGACAACGCCTCGGCGAATATCCAGATTGATGTCGCCACGATACAGCGTATGAACCTCCGCACCGCGGCGGTCGGGCACGGCCCGGTGCGGCGTGAGTTTCGGACGGTCGGCATCGTCAATTACAACGAGACGGGCCTGCGCGACATCACGACCAAATACGAGGGATGGCTGGAGAAACTGTTCGTCAACGTCACCTGGGCCGTGGTCAAGGCGGGCGATCCGCTGTTTGAAATCTACTCGCCGGATCTCTACAACGCTCAGCTTAACTATGTTGTGGCGTTGCGCGCGGACGGCGAAGCCGGCGGCTCCCTGAGCCGCGCCGCGCTGGCCCGCCTGCAATTGTTCGATGTATCCGACGAGGTTATCGCCGAGCTGAATCGGACCAAGGAACCGCATCGCACGATGGCGTTTCGCGCACCCTCAGATGGCGTGGTGATCGAGAAGATGGGCGTGGCCGGACAGATGATGAAGCCCGGTGAACGCATCTACCGGCTCGCCGACCTCTCGTCGGTCTGGGTTCAGGCGGAGATTTACGAGAAGGACCTGCCTTACGTGCGCGCAGGGGCGCCGGCGCTGGTCAGGAGCAGTTATGGCCCTGAACGCACGTTTGAGGGCAAGGTGGATCTGCTCCTGCCGCAGGTGCAGGAACAGACCCGGACAGCCACAGCACGCATCGTCCTCGCCAACGCCGATGGCTTCCTCCGCCCCGGCATGTTCGTCGATGTGCGATTCTCCGCCCAACTTGCGGCGGACGCAGTCCTTGTCCCCGACATGGCCGTCCTGAGAAGCGGGGAGCGCAACACTGTGTTTTTAGCTCTGGACGGCGGTTACTTCGAAGCGCGCGAGGTGAAACTCGGCGCGCGGAGCGAGGGCAACAACTACCAGGTCTTGAGCGGCCTGCAGGCAGGCGAACGGGTCGTCACGTCGGGCCAGTTCATGCTCGATTCGGAAAGTCAGCTCCGCGAGGCGATTCAGAAAATGCTCAAGCCCGGTGATGCCGCGGTTGAACCTGCGGCCCCCGCCACGCTGCCGGGCAACACCCCCAAGCACAGTAGTGCCATCGTGGCGCCGGACGCCCTCAAGACGCTGGCGTTTGCGGGAGCCGATGCGGCCGCGCCGCTGGCGAAAGACGATCTAGCCGGCTATCAGGCGCAACTGCCGGCACTCCGGGCGGCGCTCACCGCATTTTATGCCGCCAATGAACATGCCGCGCACGGGTCATTCGCTGCCTTCAAGGGCGGACTGACCGAGCCGACTGACCTGAAGTCGGCCCGCCGCGACTTCGCCCCCCTCAGTTCGGCCATCGCAGACGCAGTGCTCGCTGCCCACCTTACTGGCGAAACAGGCCTCCACATGTTCGAGTGCTCCATGGCGAAGGCACGCTGGTTGCAGCGTGACTCGGACACCAAAAACCCGTTTTACGGCGAGAAGATGCTTACCTGCGGTGACGAGATCACTGAATTGGAAGCCGCGCCCAAGACGAGCATGACCCACGTTGCCCCGCCGCTCGATGCGCAGGCCATGGCGAGAGCGCTTCCTCCGGGTCATCCGCCCATTGGCGGCACAATGCCTGTAGCCGACTATCTCGGGACGCTACCGGGCATTGCCGGAAACGATGCCAAAGCCGGTGGCGCGGGAGATAGCTGCGGCAACTGCGGCATGTCGGCGGCAGCGATGGCCGCCGGTGAACCCTGCGAACACGACCAGAAATAAGCCTGCCAATCACCAATTTCCGCAACACCGGCTGCGCCTTGGCGTCGCCCCCTGACTCCCTCCGAACGTGCTTACCGCGATCATCAATTTTTCCCTGAAGAACAAATTTCTCGTGCTCGCGGCCACCGCTGCCCTCGTGCTCGGCGGCATCTACGCGCTGCAACGGATTCCGCTCGATGCGATACCCGATCTCTCAGACACGCAGGTGATCATCTATACCGAGTGGCCTGGACAGGCTCCGCAGATCGTCCAGGACCAGGTGACCTATCCGATCACGACCAAGATGCTGTCCGTGCCCTCGGCGAAGGTCGTGCGCGGCTACTCGTTCTACGGGTTTTCGTTCGTCTACGTGATCTTTGAGGATGGCACCGACCCGTATTGGGCGCGCAGCCGCGTGCTCGAATACTTGAACGGCCTGCAAGGCAGTCTTCCGGCGAATGTGGCCCCGCGCCTGGGGCCGGACGCCACCGGCGTTGGTTGGGCGTTCATGTATTCGCTCAACTCGAAGAACCATGACCTCGCCCAGCTCCGTTCGATGCAGGACTGGTTCCTGCGCTACCAGCTCGCGAGCGTGGATGGCGTGGCCGAGGTCGCCTCGGTCGGCGGTTATGTGAAGCAATACCAGATCACGGTCGATCCGCACCGGATGCACGCCTACAACCTGTCCATCGCTGACGTGGCAATGGCCGTGCAGAAGAGCAACGGCGAGGTCGGCGGTCGCTCGGTTGAGATGGCGGAGAAGGAATTTGTCCTCCGCGTGAAAGGCTACGTTACCTCCGTGGAAGACCTGCGGAAAGTCGCCGTGGGCCGTGGCCCCGGCGGGACCCCAATCCTGCTTGGTGAAGTGGCCAACGTGGGACTTGGCCCCGACATGCGCCGGGGTGTGGCGGAGCTCAACGGCGAAGGCGAAACCGTCGGCGGTGTTGTGGTTGTTCGCTATGGCGTCGATACGCGCCAGGTCATCCAGGCGGTAAAGGCGCGGCTGGATGAGGCGATGAAGAGCCTGCCCGAGGGCGTGACCTATTCGGTCGCATACGATCGCACCGCGCTCATCGACCGCGCTGTGCGCACGCTGAAGGAGAAACTCATCGAGGAAAGCATCGTGGTCGCGCTGGTATGCCTCCTCTTCCTGATGCACCTGCGGAGTTCCTTTGTGGCGATAGTCATCCTGCCGATTGCCGTCCTCGCCTCGATTGCGGTCATGTTTGGTCAGGGATTGAGCGCGAACATTATGTCCCTCGGCGGCATCGCCATCGCCATCGGAGCCATGGTGGACGCTGTGATCATCATGATCGAGAACGCGCACAAGCACATGGAACATGACGGCGGCAAGAAGCCGCACTGGGACATCATTCGCGACGCCTCAATTGAGGTCGGTCCGACGCTGTTCTATTCGCTGCTCGTCATCACCGTTTCATTCCTACCGGTCTTTACGCTGCAATCGCAGGAAGGCCGCATGTTCAAGCCCCTCGCTTTTACCAAGACCTACTCGATGGCGGCCGCGGCCATCCTGTCGATCACCCTCGCGCCGGTGCTGATGGGGTTCTTCATCCGCGGGAAGATCCCCGCCGAGGACAAGAACCCGGTAAACCGCTTCCTGATCTGGCTCTATCATCCGCTGCTGGACGTGATGATCAAGTTCCGCTGGGCCGTGATCATCACCGCGGCCGTGGTCGTTGGCTGGGTGTTCTTCCCGTGGAACGCCATTGTGGCACGCGTGCTGCCTGACGGCGGCGTCAAGGACGTGGCTATGAAGTTCGGCAAGGCGTTTCCCTACCAGAACATCGGTTCGGAGTTCATGCCGCCGCTTTACGAGGGCGACTTGCTCTACATGCCGACCACCTTCCCGGGCATCTCCCCGACTAAGGCGCGTGAACTGATCCAACAAACCGACCAGATTATCAAGTCGTTCGCAGAGGTGCATCACGTCTTCGGCAAAATCGGCCGCGCCGAGTCGGCCACCGATCCGGCGCCGATGGACATGATCGAGACCACGATCATGCTCAAGCCCGAGGAGGAATGGCCGGTGGTCGACATCCAGGACGACAACGGCAAGGTCATCGCCCACCGGAGGCGCACCATCGACGAACTCACGGCGGCGATGAACAACGCCGTGCAAATCCCCGGCCTGACCAACGCATGGACGATGCCGATCAAGACGCGCATCGACATGCTCGCTACCGGCATAAAGACGCCCGTAGGCATCAAGGTCGCTGGCTCTGACCTGCGCGAACTGGAGCGGATCGCCGGTGAAATCGAAGGGGTGATTCGCCGGGCCCCGGGCACCAGCAGCGTCTTCGCCGAGCGGGTTATGGGCGGCAACTACGTCGAGTTTGACATTGATCGGGATGCGATCGCCCGCTTCGGGCTGACCGTGGGCGAAGTCCAGGAGGTGCTGCAGGTCGCACTGGGCGGCATGCCGCTGACCACCACAGTGGAAGGGCTTGAGCGCTATGGCGTGATCCTCCGCTACGAGCGCGACTACCGCGAGAACCTCGAGGCCCTGCGCGAAATCCTTATCCCGGTGAAGGGTGCGGGCGCCGGCGGCAGCATGGGCGGGGTCGGAAGCACGTCTGGCATGGCGCAGGTGCCGTTGAGCCAGCTGGCCAAGGTGCGTGTCGTGGCGGCCCCGATGGGCATCAAGAGTGAGGCGGCGATCCCGAATGCCTGGATCTATGTCGATGTGCAAGGCGTCGATCTCGGCAACTACGTCCGGGGTGCGCAGCGCACGGTCAACGAGGCTATACAGCGCGGCGAGATCAAGGTGCCGGCCGGCTACACGATCCTCTGGAGCGGTCAGTATGAATACATGCAACGGGCGCAGGCGCGCCTGATGCTCGTCGTGCCGCTCACGCTGCTGCTGATCATCTTCATCATCTATCTCAACACCAAGTCGTGGATCAAGACGCTGATCGTTCTCCTAGCGGTCCCGTTCTCGCTCGTCGGCGCGTTCTGGGCGCTCCACCTCTTCGGCTATAACATGAGCGTGGCGGTGTGGGTCGGCATCATCGCCCTGGCAGGCCTCGACGCCGAAACTGGTGTCGTTATGTTGCTCTATCTCGATCTCGCCTATGACGAGTGGAAGACGAAGGGGCGTTTGCTCACTCCCACTGATCTGCGCGACGCGATCTATCACGGCGCCGTGAAGCGCGTCCGCCCGAAGGCCATGACAGCCGCGGTCATCATCGCCGGCCTGATGCCGATACTGTGGAGCCACGGCACCGGCGCCGACACAATGAAGCGCATTGCATTGCCGATGGTTGGCGGCGTCATCACCTCCACGCTGATGGAACTGCTGGTGTATCCGGCGATTTTCTATCTGTGGCGCGTGCGGTCCCTCCCCAAGGGCACACCGCCGCAGCCGCCTCCCACAACCGAGCCCGCAGTTGCGAGCACCTGACCACCTGACCGGCAACCACAACCCCGCTACGCATGAAGCTGACCACAGCATTCCTCGCCATTGTCGGCCTGCTTGCGGTAGCCGCCGGGCTCTCGGTCGCATATTCACGCAGCCAGACTGGGGAGGTGCTTCGTTCCACTGATGAGTTCGCCAGGTTGAAAGCGGGTGACCGGATTCTATACCTCTGCCGGCAGTGTGACTCCCGGCGGGAAGTGACCTTGGCGGGCACGGCGGATGTGGCGGAACGCTTCAAGGCGGGTGCCGTGATCATCTGCCCCGGCTGCAAGGACAAGATGCGGGTTGTCATCGGCCAGCCGACCGGCGCAACCACCCCATCGCCGGTCCGCTTCGTGAATGAGAAAGGGCACGAGTGCATGTATGTCGCCAAGGCTCCGCCCAAAAAGTAGCCGCTCGCGCGGCCAAGCCGTAGTAGCGGCAAGATTTCCGTGCCGGAGAGGGCACACCTCAGAACAACAAAACCCATGAAAACC
>JANYAM010000176.1 GCA_025361365.1 Opitutus sp.
CTTTAACGCAAAGACGCAGAGTCGCAAAGGATGAGGATTAACCGTGAACCCATTCTAGCATCTACTTTGCGCCCTTGCGCCTTTGCGTTAAAAATTCCTTCAATGCGGCGTCTTGCTCGGATCCACCAGCGTGCCCGAAGCACCGAGATCATGCGGCAACTCGCCGCCATCCACTTGCACCGGGCCGTCGAACTCCAGCGCGACGACCGACACGTCGGGATCCGGCGCAACAGCAGGAAGCGTGACGATGAGGCTGTCGCCAGCCGCCGTGACGGTCGCGACGGTGCCTTCCGCGAGCAGGTACGCGGAGCGCGGGAGCTGCTTGATGCCCGGCACGATAATCCGGCCATAGGCGGGCCAGTTCCAAACGTGGAGGTAGAGCGTCGGCGCGCCGTTCGCGGCGCGACGGTAAGTGGTGCGGCCCCAGTCGAGCGGCTTGAGGTAGAGCCCGCCGCGCGTGGCGTAGATGGCCTCGCCGTTGATCTTCAACCAGCGGCCGATGGCAAGCAGGCGGTCGACCTCGGGTTGCGGGATGACGCCCTCGGCGGTCGGGCCGACGTTGAGCAGGTAGTTGCCATCCTTGCTGGTGATGTCGGAGAGATTACGGATGAGCTGTTGCGCGGATTTCCACTCAAGGTCGTCGGCGCGGTAACCCCAGGAACGGTTGATGGTCATGTTGACCTCCAGCGCGCGGCCGAGCATCGCGCTGGCCGGGATGCGCTGCTCCGACGTGCGGAAATCGCCCAGCACGCCGCCGCCGAGCCGGCTGTTGTGGATCAACCGCGGATGCGTCAGCACGAGATCGAAGAAAGGCCGCGCCCGCTCCGGCGTCATTGAGTATTCTGTATCCCACCAGAGGATGTCGGGATCGAACTTCTCCAACAACTCGCGCACCTGCGGCAGCGCGATCGTCCGGAGGTAAGCGTCGAAGTCGCCCGCCTTCTGCGTCTCGTCCCACGGCTTGTCGCGACCCTTGCCGCCGCCGAGATTGTTCCAGTCCTGCGACTGCGAGTAATACGTGCCGAATTTCAGGCCCTGCTTCCGCACCGCGGCGGCGAGCGGCGCGATGAGGTCGCGCTTGGCGCCGGAGGCCTTGACGGCGTTCCAGTCCGAATAGGCGGAATCGAAAAGCGCGAAGCCGTCGTGGTGCTTGGCGGTGATGACGACGTATTTGATGCCGGCGTCGGCCGCGAGCTGGGCCCAGGCCTCGGGATCGTATTTCGCCGCGGTGAATTTTTCGGCGAATGCCCGGTAGTCGGCCACGGGAATCTTGCCCTGGTTCATGATCCACTCGGCGCCGACCGACTTGCCCTGCCACACGCCGGCCGGGACGGCATAAACGCCCCAGTGAATGAAGAGCCCGAAGCGCGCCTCGCGAAACCACTGGAGGCGGGCATCCTGCTGCTCGCGGGTCTCGTTGCGCACGACGGCCGGCAGGGCCGGCAAGCCCGCCGAGGCCGGAGCCATGATGACCGGGGGGGCGTCGGCCGCGAACAAGGCGGCCGGCAGGGACAAGGCAAAAACCAAGCGAATCAGTAGGGGGAGCATGGGGTGGCTCAAGCTGCCCCGCTGCGTCCGGACCGGCCAGCTATGTTTCAAGTGACAGTAAGCATGCCCGCGGTGGACGCGTTTCGCGGGTGCCCGGGCAAAAAAATGCGCCGCGCGGTTCATGGTGCGACGCGTGGTTGGCTCTGCCGCTTAGCGGCCGATAAACATGACGTCCAGGAGCTGCGGGCCACGGGGACGCCCGCCGCCGCCCGCGCCGCCGGGAGGAGTGGTGGCGACCGGCGCGCCGGCGGCCGGCACGGGCGCCGGGGAATCCGGGGGCACCGGAGCGGCCGGATCGGCCTCCCGCGTAATCACAATGATATGATCAGCCTTCTCATCCAACGCGCAGGTTTTGCCGCCAGCTTTGGTCTGCACCGTTTCTTCCAACACAAATTCCGTGGGGCTGTTTTCCTTGATTACGGAGAGCGTGCCGTTGCCGTGCGAACTAAATGCCTCCCCGGTGTGGGGATTGAAGGTCGCGCCGTCGCTGCTCCCCGCCAACGGCAGGGTGGTGATGATTTTGCCATCGATCGCGCTGAGAATGACACAAGTCGGCGTGCCGCCCTTTCCTCCGCGGCACATCGCGAATAGAATGTGGTTCTTCACATCGATGGCCAGGCCCGCCGGCGCGGCACCCTTTTCGCCCAGATCGAAATGTCCGGTCACTTTGAGCGTTTGGGCATCCACCACGGCGATGTGGTGCTGGTTGGCCACGTCGAAATAGAGATGGCCTTCGCCATCCGTGACGCCTTGTTCGACGGCCGCATTGGCGCCGTCCGGGCCAATGGCGTCCACCGTGCCGACGACCGAGCCATCTTTGGAATCAACCACCAGGAGATTGGGCGTCCGGTGGCTGAGAATAAAAAAATGGTGGGTCCGGGCGTCGAAAACAAAGCCGTCCGCCCCCGGCGCCGGAATGGATTTGATCGGTTCGAGGGTCTCGGTGTTAAAAAATACGGCGGGATTGCCGGAGACGAGGCCGGTGCGGTTTTCCGGGTCGATGGCGACGCCATGACCGGCCGCATTGGCCATGCTGCCCGCCAGCTTGTAGGTATCGAGGTTGAACACGCTGACGACATTTCCGCAGGCGACATAGACCCGGCGGCTGCCGCTGTCGGTCGTGACATAGTCAATCCCACCGGCCGCGGGAATTTGCGTGGTGGCCAGAATTTTGTAGGGTTGGGCGGCGGGCTCGGCGGCGGGAACGGTGGAAGCAAGACCTGAAAAGGCCAACAGGCCCAAGACGGTGGCAAAGCGGGTGTGAGTGATCATGGGGGTAAAAGAAGAGACCTGAGACCTGAGACCTGAAACCTGAAAGGAATGCCGGTGGAAACAAGTCGGAGTATTTCGTCCCGTCAGACCCAAAGACTCAAACTTGTGTCACGCGAAGGGCGCGAAAGGTGGAACCCGGCCTCCGGACGGGTTGATTGGGCCCGATCATTTTTAACGCAAAGACGCAGGGTCGCAAAGGCCGGAACCCTAAACTCCTGCTTGATTGGTGTTTTTTCGCGAACTTCGCGCCCTTCGCGTGAAACCGCCTTGGTCGAAACGGTATGGGCACTTCAGGCGCCCATGAAAAAGCCGCCATTGCTGGCGGCATCTTCGTTGGCCGTGC
>JANYAM010000171.1 GCA_025361365.1 Opitutus sp.
GCTCCATGAGCCGCCGACCATCGTCAAGGGCGTCCCCGCCCGCGCCGCCAACGGCCATGTGGCCCACACCACGTCCGCGACGGATTTCACGTCGGCCGAGCGCCTGCAGTTTGAGAAGGAGCTCCTCGGCTTCTACGTCTCAGGCCACCCGCTCAACGCTTACGCCGGTCTCGCGGAGGCGCTCTGCACGCACACCGAAGAGTCGGTGCTGCAGGAAGGCGACCGCATGGAGTTCCGCCTCTGCGGCATCATGAGCGGCGTCACCAAGAAGCTGTCGAAAAAGGACAACCGCCCCTGGGCCTTCTTCAATCTGGCCAGCAAGCAGGCGACGATCTCGGTCAACATGTATGCCGACGCCTACGAGACTTACGGCAAAAGCCTCGCCGAGAACCAGCCCGTCGTCGTGCTCGGCACCGTGATGAAGGGCAACGACGGTGCCCGGCTGAACGTCAAGGAGCTCTACCCGCTCGACGGCTACCTCGGGAACAACCTCCGCAAGGTCACCTGGCTGCTGTCGCCCGAGCACCCGCAGCTGCCTGACTTCCTGAAAAAACTCCGCACGACGATCAACGGCTCTGGCGGCGAAACGCGCGTCGAGCTGGCCTTCATGTTCGAGAACCGCGTGGCGCCGATCGCCGAGGCCCCGGCCAGCCTCAACTGGCGCGTGGCCCCGGCCGCGTTTCAAGAGCTGCGCGCGCACCCCGCCGTCGCCGGCCTCCTCGCCGAGGCCCGCCGGCCCGAGCTGAAGGAAGTGAAGCGCTGGGGCAACAAGCGCGGCTGAGGAGCGTTGACTAGAAGCCGGGTTGGACGTGATATGCCGCCGGGCCGCCTCGCATATGCACACATTTAATTATCCCCGCCGGTTGCGCTTGGGCGCCGCCTTGTCACTCTTGATTCCTGTCCTGCGGCTCCTGGCCGCCGACCCGGTCGCCCCCGTTTCAATCCCGATCGAGGAACTGTTCCGGCCCCTTGCCGTGGACGACGCCCTTCTTTCCCCCGATGGGCAACACCTCGCCGCGACCTCTTCCGACAAGGAAGGCGTCCGCAGCCTCGTCATCATGGATCTGACCACGGGCAAGGCGGAAGTGATCAAGAACACGACCAGCCTGGACGTCGGAACCTTCCAGTGGATCAACGATCGTGAGCTGCTGTTCACGCACGGCTCCGGCAACCGGTATTCCTACCGGCTTTTCCACGCCACCCTCGGCCGGCTGAACAGCGCCATCGAATTCAGCTCCCGCGATCTCACCACCGTGGTCGGTCTGCCCCGCGCCCGGCCCAACCGGGCGCTCGTCTGGGTCATCTCCGACGCCAAGGAATACGCGAAAAGCCAGCTGGCGGAACTCAGCATGGACGTGAATGCGGTTCGCGAGGAGGCGAACATGGCGCGCAACCGGTCCACGGCGGTCAAAACCTACACCCCGCCCAAGTCGGGCATCCCGGTCAACTGGCTCGCGCTGGAAAACGGCGAGCTCGGCTATTGCGAAACTTACCAGGATAAGAAATTTACGCTGCACCGCTATGACGCGGCCGGCGACCGCTGGATCGCGCTCGATCTCGCTCTCGGTCCGGATCGGGTGGTAGGCGTGGACCCCGACCAGCACAGCCTGTGGACATCCCACTACGAAGCCGGCCAGGGTTTCCTGCTGCGACGCTACGATCCCCTGACCGGAACTTTTGCCGCCCCCATCTGGAGCGACGCCACCTACGATCTGGGCCGTGCCTGGCTTCATTTCTCCAAGAAAACCGGCCAGCTCGTGGCCCTGACTTACGACCAGCGGCGCTGCTTCACCAAAGGACTGCAAGAGCCCTACCTCTCCGCTCAAAAACTCGTGCAGCAAAAATATCCGGAATCGGACGTGGCCTTGATCAGCCACGACGATGCGGACACCAAGCTGCTCTACCGGGTGTGGAATCCCCAGGATCCGGGACGCATCGTCCTCCTCGACGTGGCCCGACACAGCCTGGAAGTCATGAGCGAGGTCGCGCCGTGGCTGAAGGGAAAACCCCTGCAACCGACCTACCCGTTCGGCTACACCACCCGCGACGGCCTCAAGGAGCAGGGCTACCTGACGCTGCCCGCGGGGGCCAGCGCCACCCACAAGGTGCCGCTGGTCGTGCTGGTGCACGGCGGACCCTGGCGTCGCGACTTTTGGAAATTCAACCCCGAGGTGCAGTTTCTGGCCTCGCGCGGCTATGCCGTGCTGCAACCGAACTACCGCGGTTCGCCGGGCTATCTTCCGGCCATCAGCTTCACGGAGCGTTATGCCCTGAAGAAAATGCACGAGGATGTCACCGCCGCCGCGCAGGCCGCCGCGGCCTTGGAAATGATCGACAGCCACCGGCTCGCCATCATGGGCGGAGGCGCCGGCGGTTTCCTGGCGCTGACCGGGGCGAGCCTTGAGCCCGGGCTCTATGCCGGCGCGATCTCCATCGACGGCACGCTGGACTGGGAGGAGGTCGTCAAGGATCTCGGCCGTTACCCGGACACCCGCGCCGAGTATGAGCTGTTTCGCGATTTCCTTGGCCAGCCGGGCAAGGATCGGGAAGCATTTGCCGAATACTCGCCGCTCAAGCAAGCCGCGGGCATCAAGGCTCCGGTGTTCCTCGCCTTTGAGCAAAATCCCAACAACCTCCCCACGCAGCAAGCCAAGGAGCTGGCCGGCATGCTCAAGCGCCAAGGGGTCGCGTGTGAAACCTTCCTCTTGAAATACAGCGCCTACGATCTCCGCGGCATGAACAGCTCCCTCGAACTGTGGCGCCACATCGAGATTTTCCTCGGGCAGCAGCTGCGCGAGCCGGTTGCGAAATAGCCGGGCCACTCTTCGCTTTCGTTCTGCCGGGAATCAGTCTTTCGTGGGCAACCATGGCCGAGTCCAAGATCATCAACAACGCCGCCCGCGTCCTGAAACTCGTCTCCGCCGGCACGCCCGCCGACCAGGCGCTGCGCGAGTCGCTGACGCAGGACCGGCACTTCACCGCCCCCGCGGAGCGCCGCGGCATCAGCCGGGCCGTGTTTGCCTACTTCCGCTGGCGGCGCTGGCTGGACGCCAAGGACTCGCCCCAGAAGCAACTCGTCGCCGCCCTCGAGTTGCAGGCGCGCTTCGATAAAACCCCCGCCACCTTCAAGCCCGAGGCTCTCGCCGCCCGCGCGGTGCCGGATTGGTTGAAGAATGAAATGGAAGTGCCCAAGGAATGGCTCGTCCAGCTGCAGCGTGAACCCGCCCCCTGGATCCGCGCCAAGGCCGGCACCGGCCTCGCCCTGACCAAGAAGCTGAGCCATTGCTTCCCCGCCTCCCATTCGCCCGACGCGCTGCGCTATACCGGCCTCACCGATCTTTACCGCACGAAGGAATTCCAAGCCGGCGAATTCGAGATCCAGGATCTCGCCTCCCAGCTGGTCGGACTCACCGCCGCGCCGAAGCCCGGCGAAACTTGGTGGGACGCCTGCGCCGGCGAAGGCGGCAAGACGATGCACCTCTCCGACCTGATGCAGAACAAGGGCGTCATCTGGGCCAGCGACCGCTCCGCGCGCCGGCTGGCCAAGCTCAAGGACCGCGCCGCCCGCGCCCAAGTCTTCAACTTCCGCGCCGCCGCGTGGGAGGGCGACGCGAAGCTGCCGACCAAGGCAAAGTTCGACGGCGTCCTCGTGGACGCGCCGTGCAGTGGCGTCGGCACCTGGCAGCGCAACCCCCACTCCCGCTGGACCACCCTGCCCAAGGACGTCCACGAACTCGCCGCGGTGCAGCAGAAGCTGCTCAAGAATGTGGCCGGCTCGCTCAAGCCCGGCGGCCGGTTGGTCTATGCCGTGTGCACGCTCACCCGCGCCGAGACGACGGAGGTGGCGGCGAAATTCACCTCCGAGCATCCCGAGTTCGAGCCCGATCCGATTGTTGTAGCCGGGCTCGGTGAGCCCGGTCCGGGGTCAACGACCCCGGCTAAAGTCACTCTCTGGCCGCAGGACCTGAACGCGAACGGGATGTTTATCGCAATCTGGAGAAAAAGGTAGGGCGCGGACTCCATTCCGCGCCGCGTCCCCGGCGGCGAGCGGAGGCGCCGCCCTACCCCAAGACCATGTCCGAACCCATTACCAAAGTTGACGGCGCGACCGTGCGCGATGACTTCAACGCCATCAACGCGGTCCTGCACTACACGCGGGCAGCGCATTTCGTCGGCCTGTGGAAATCCGAGCTCGCGCTGATCGCGAAGTATTTTCCCGACCACTCCGCCCGCCTGCTCGAGGCCGGCTGCGGCGCCGGCCGTGTCGCGGTCGGCCTGTGGCACCAGGGTTACCGGGACATCACGGGTTTCGATTTCGCCTCGGAGCTGGTCGACCAGGCACGGAACCTTGCGCAAGAACAGGGCATCACCGGCCTGACCTTCCTGCAGGCCGACGCGACGCGCCTGGAAACATGTCATCTATTAGATGACATGTTGTTCGACGGCGTGGTCTTCATGTTCAACGGGCTGATGCAGATTCCCGGCCGCGAGAACCGCCGGGCGACGCTGCGCGGCCTGCACCGGTTGTGCCGCCCGGGCGGGCATCTCATCTTCACCACTCACGACCGCGACGATCCCAAGGACGTCAAGGAATGGGCGAGGGAGGCCGAGCGCTGGGCCAGGGGTGAACAGAACCCGCGGCTGGTGGAGTTCGGCGACCGCTATTTCTCCGATGACAACGGCAACACCTTCATGCACCTGCCCGACCGCAAGGAAGTGCTGGATGAACTGGCGGCCACCGGCTGGACCTATCTCGAAAGCGCCACCCGCAACGAACTCGCCAGCGAGACGCCCAAGGTCCGAAATTTCTCCGACAACTGCACGTTCTGGGTGGTGCAGAAGTAGGACCGGTCTGCGACCGTTGCTGACCAGTCGCCGACTGGCCCTACCTGTAGGGCCGGCCTCCCGGCCGGCCGCGGTCGGTCAGGAGACCGACCCTCCACTCTTGGCTACCCTACCGGTTGAGCTTCGTCTCAAGCGCGGCTTTCGCCGCCGGCCACTCCGCGTCGAGCAGGCTGAACATGGCGGTGTTTCGCACGAAGCCGTCGGCCCGCAACTGGTAGCGGCGCAAAACTCCCTCGAACGTGCAACCCAGCCGCGTAATCGCAGCGCGCGACCGGGCGTTGCGCTCGTCGGTCTTCAGCTGCACCCGCCACGCGCCGAGGTCCTCGAAGGCGTGGCACAGCTGCAGATACTTCGCCTCTGTGTTGACCGCGGTCCGCTGCGCCTCAGGCGCGATCCAGGTGTTGCCGATCTCAAGGCCGCGGTTCACGCGACGGATATCGAGGAAGGTCGTCGCGCCGACCACGCGGCCGTCACTGACGCGCACGGTGGCCCAACCCACGTCGGTGCCGGCGGCCTGGCCTTTCAAAATCGTCTCCATCCATTTGGTCATCTCGCTTTCCTCGCCCAGCGGCGGCGTCACGAAATACTGGAAGGTCGCCGGGTCCTGCGCCGCGGCCACGAGCGTCGGCAGGTGGCGCCGCTCCAGCGGTTCGAGCCGCACGTGGCGGCCGGTGAGCAGAATCGGCTTGGGCTCAAAGGCGGGAGGCATGCGGCGAGCATGGCGGCGTGATGCCTGTCGCCAAGGCGGAATCAACTGTAGCGGCGCTCTATGAGCGCCGTTGTCCGACCGGCGGTCATAGACCGCCGCTCCGGTTGCCGATAAGCGGCTCATCCGGAGGATTCGCCCTACTCTTATTGTTTTTCCGCCGTGCTTGCGGCTCGCACCGGGTGCTGCCAAGTTGCGGCCATGTCCTCGCTGCTCACCGACCGGGCCCTCCTGTGGTTCGGCGCCCTGCTCTACCTCGCCGGCTTCCTGACCGGCTTGGTGGCGCTGACCCGGCGCTCGGCGCCCGCCGGACTGCGCACGATCCTGAATCTCTTCCTGGTCGGCGGCTGGGTTTTCCAGATGGCCGGCCTCTATGTGCGGGGCCTTGCCGTGGGTGGCTGCCCGCTGGGCAACACCTTCGAGATCGTGCAGTTCGTCGCCTGGTCGGCGATG
>JANYAM010000227.1 GCA_025361365.1 Opitutus sp.
GCCGCAACCGTGGCCTCGATAAAGCGCAGACGGACCGCTGTTTCACCTGTCTCCGCTTTGGCAAGTTGTGCCATGGCGGCGGCGACAGCCTTTTCGCTGGCCCCCTCCTCCTGCAAGGCCGCGACCTTGGCACGAATTGCCGCCGTGGTAGCTTGCTTTTTGGCAAGTTCTTCAGACTCGATATTTTGGGCCACAATGGTCGCCGCGTAGGCATCTTTGACGCCCTGGGTCTGCGCAGTGTAGAAATTTTGCACCGCCGCCGTGGCGGCATTGAATTTGCCAGCGGCAAAACGCGCCGCAAAGATCGCCGCCGCAATCTCCGCCGCTTGGCCGAAGACCCGAAACGCATCGGCGCTCTGCCCGAGCAATGTGCCGATCATCTTCAGCGTGCCGGTTGCCGCGCGGCTCAGGCCGGAACCTTGGTCGAACGACGCCGCTGCCATAACTGCGCCATTCTGCAGTACCGCCATGGCATCGCCGAAGGTCAGCGAGAAATCCTTCATCCTGGCGTCAGTCTCGGCTTTCAGATTGTCGAGCGCGCCAAGGATGATCGCCGTCGTGATCTTGCCCTGCTTGCCAAACTTGGCCAGTTGATCGGTTGTGGTGCCCAGCTCGCGCGCCATTTCGCGCAGTAGATCGACCTGCCCGCCGACTTGCAGCGTGCGAATATCGCGGCCTTGCAGTTCGCCCTTCTGTATCGCGACGTTCAGGGCGTTGATCACCGCCGCCTTTTCTTCGGCGCTCTTGCCGGAAAGCGCCATAAGCTTATCCAGCGTTTCGATCTGCCGCACTGTGGTGTCGAAGCCTTGCGTGTCGCCAAGGCTTTTCTGCCATTTGGCGACGGATTCCGCGAAAGGCTCCATCCCCGTCACGGCGCGGGTGGATGCGAGGTAGAGCGTGTGGAAATTGGTTTCGCTGTCCGCACCGATCTCGCGCAGGGCGTTGTGGATTTTGGTCGTCTTGTCGATGAATTCGGTGACGATGTTGACCCCGAACCCCACGGCGAGAAACTCGCCAATCCGGCTCAAACGTTCGCCCGTGGTGGCGAGGGCATTGACGCCCTTTTCGACATGACCAAGCGAGGTCAGCGTGCCGGTTTCCCATTGCGCTGTGCGCGCTTGGGCCTCTGCCATGGTCCGCAAGTAGGCGGTGGCGTCGGCCTCGAAAACGGCAAGAACCTTCTGCGCCATGCTTCGCTTTCCTCAATGAAAAAGGCGGCCCGCGGGGGTCGCCTCTATTGCCGTTTATGGTTTCGCGGTTTAGCGTTAGCGTTAGCGTTAGGAGGGTCCACCATGCTGCTCGCCGTCGTCATATTGATCGCCGCCATCCTGCTTTTTGGCTCTAGCGCCGTGCTTGGCGCCATCGGTGCAGTTCTAGGATTCATCGCTTTCGTCATCGGGCTAGGACTGCTATCGATGGCGCTGCATGTTGCGCCTATCATGGCCCTTATGCTCGGCGTGATTGGTCTTGCGACGATATTCGGCATTTTCGTTATGGTGGCGGAATTTCTGGAATCTCGGCCCAATAGCGCGAAGAACAAATTCCTGCGCCAGCAGGCTGCGCTTTTAGCGCGACTGGCCCCAGGGTCGCTTGATGAGCCGCAACGCAAGGCTGGCCACAAGAAGGGCTAGCCCTGTTGCATTTCGATTTCCTTAAGCCGCGCGACCACGGCCCACAGTTCACGCGGCGTTGACCGCCAAAATTCGGATGGCGGCCACTTCATGTCCCCGCAGGCGAGCGCGAAAATTCGCTCAACGAGGCCATCGCCTCGCCCATCGCTGCCTGCATCTTCAGGGCCTCCATCCGCGCCGCTTTTTTTTCCCGGTATTGCTCCGGTGTGAACATCAGCGACTGCGTGAATTCGATTTCTGCCGCGACGGTGCTTTCATGCCAGACGCCTCTGTCGAACATCGCCTCCTCCACCCGCTCGGGCGTAAAACCGAACGACCGCCCCTCGACAGGGACGGCCTCGCGCGCCGCCCGCAACCCGAGGTAAAGCAGGTAGGCCCGCGGCTTGATCTTGGCCGTGGCGCCGGTCAATGCGAGGAAGTGGTTGGCAAGCGAGCCATATCTGTCCTCGAAATCCGACATCACGCCAAACGTCGGCATGATCGGGTATTCCTTGCCGCCGAAGTCGATCTTGCCCATGTCGCGCATCAGACGGTTGACCGCGTGAACGTACCGGCTTGCGAGAAGTTGAACGTGGCTTCCGCCGCGTCTGCAACGTTCAGCGGTGCTTGGGTCAACGTGGAAATCATCTGCCCCTGCCACCGTTGGCCGCCGGTCTTGGCGGTCTGGACAAAAACATAAAGCACGGTGCCGTTGTCATGCGAATCCATCATAAGCGCCGCCGCCGCGGTCAGCGGTTCGGCCAACAGGATCGTCATATCGAAGTCGGCTCCGTCGAATGCCTGCGCCGTCCATGCCTGGTTTTTCTTGTACGGCTTTTGCTTGTTCGTAAAGCCGGTCTTCAGTGTGATCGAATCCTGATAATCGACCGACACTTGCGTGCCGCCAGCCAGACCGTTCGTCGTCAGCCAGACCAGATATTCTTTGCCGCTCGAAGCCATGGCAATCTCCTTTCGGGGTGAGTTATTGGGTTTGCGGCCATGATGGCCTAAGGCCGGTCATCGGACCAGAACGGCGCAGGTCTTCAGACCAAAACGACGTTGTAGCGGGTCAATCCATGGGCGGTGGTTCCGTCCACGTCTGTGTCGACAGTCAGATATTCGAATTGGGGCGCGGTGCCTTGAAGTTCGGACGCCATCAACGCCGCGTGAATCGCCGCCAAAACCGTCTTGCTGCGGCTTTGCCCGCGCGTGCTGTTCTGCCCGCTCACGTTCGCCACGAAGTGGTGCACCTCGAACGCATGGCGCGCGACCTGCCCGCGTTTCATCGGCACATCGGCGATATTGAATCCGTCAAGCCGGATATATTCGTTCGGCGGATTGGCCGGGGCATGGTCATAGACCGCGATGCCCGATGCGGCCCCGGTCACGACGGTTTTAACGTCGACCTGCAATCCGAGGGCTTTTGCAACTGTCATCCCAGACGCGCCAGCGCGCGCTCCAGCGCCGCTTCCTGCTTGATCATGAATGGGCCGCGTTCAGTCTCGAAGGCATCGGAATGGGCGTTGCGCGAAGGCTGGTGAACGGTGCCGAAAAAGAACCAGCGCAACTCTGGCGTTGCCTTTTCCGCCGCGGGTGTCAACAGCCCGACCTTGCCTTCCATCCCGTCCTTGACGACCGAAACCCGATAGTTTCGCCGCGCCTTTCCGGTCAGGTTCAGCATCCCCGGCTGACCGTGCCACAAGGGCGCATAACTGGCGGCCGATGCGAGCAGGTCCATCACACGTGCGCGCATGGCATTGGCCGAGGCCCGCACTTCCTTCGTCGCTTCCTCCCGCACGACTGCGGGCGAGGCTTTCAGCGCGGCCTGCAATTGCGTTGTGCCGATGATCCGCGCCATCACGCGACCGGGGCCGGATCGGTTGGCGCAACGGCCGCCGTATCAGGCGCATCGCTCACGATGATATTGGCATCAGCGATACCCGGCAGATCGGCGGCAACTGCCACCCCCGCATCGATCCATGTCGCGGCCAAATCGGGGGCCAAGGCAACGACATCGCCCTTGTAGATCGTCGCCGTTCCGTCGTCGCGATTTTGCAGCATCATCACATTGACATCCGCCGCGGCGGGCGCATCAACCGCAACCTGTGCCTGCGCAACCAGCGACTCATGCTCGGCGGCAATCGCGGTGGCCTCGGCCTCATTGGCGGCGATTACATCATCGGCGGGGATCGAGCGGGCAACGCCCACGGAAAGCCAGATCATCGCAAGGCTTGGCCGGACATCCGCACGCTCGCCTTTCAGAAAAAGCGTATCGCCATCAAAGCCGTCTTCGAGCATCAGGACCATGGCAGACATTCATAGCCTCCTTAAGATGGCATGTTTTGGGCGGCGGTAATCGTGATTTCCCGCCGGTCCCCCGCGATATCCTGCACCACGTTGATCGCGAACCAGATGCCCCGATCCAGATCGCGAACCCGCATATCCGGGGTGATAGCCTCCGTGAGCGTATGCGCCCTGACGTGGATTTGTACTATGGGACGTGATCTTAAACCGCCCGCTTCGATCCGCTCCTGATTTGCCCGGAACGAAAATGCCCGCTCGATCCAAGCCGGTTCTTGGCAATGGGTCGCCCACGTGATGACATCGCCGCCGCGCCCATCAGGCGTTGTGACCTGCTTTTCGATGAGCACAAAATCGCGGTATTTCCCGGCGCCCATCATATCGACTCGATCCGGTAAAGCTCAATCAGGCTATCGGCGGTGAAAGGCGCCAAATGCACGGCGTCCTCTGTCGCGACTTCCCGCCGGTTGTTCATTTCCCCGGCCAACATCTTGATTGCCACCCGCAGGGACTGCGGGATCGTCGCATAGCCCGCGACATAGGTCACCACCACAGGATACACCGTGCCTATCGCAACTGGCCACGCCGCCGCCGGGTAAAGCCGCGCCGGGCTATCACCGTAGCACGTGCAGCCAGTGACAGCCACGCCGTCGACGGTGACGCTGGTAATCGACGCCACAATCCCGCCCGGCAACTCAATCGGGTCGGATCCGCCAGGCGTCATCATCAGCCGCAGAACGCAGGCCCGTGCGGTGAGCAGCCGGTGACTGATCCGCTCTACGCGGTCCTGCGCGGCGGTCAAAAACGATTGCATCGCCAAATCGTCACGGCTCGATGGAATGCGTTCGTGGTCCTTGGCCTCTTCAAGATCGACCACGATAGATGTCAGCGCCGCCGGTTCAAAAACACGGTCAAAGGGCCGGTAAGCCGACATCAGGCCGCCGGATCAGCTTCTTGTGGGGCGGCAAAGGCGTCCGCCGCGCCCAACCCGAACAGGCGGGCCGCTTCATCAGCGTCCACCTCGATCACCGCGCCGGGGCCGGGCTCACCGGGGAAACCGGCATAGACGCATTTCAGCACGATTGTCGTCATCGGTGTATCGTCCATTGGTTCTCTCCGTTGCAAAGGCGGCGGCTTTTGGGCCGCCACCAGGGATCACGACGCCGCGTTGACGAACAACTTGACGGCGTTGATATCGAGCAACTGCCCACCGGTCCGCATCCATGCGAGGAACGCGACTTGGCCCAATTTGGTATAGGCGGAGTCCGTGAAGCGGAAGAGCGTGAAGCCCATGACGTCGCGGATCGTGTAGTACGAGAAGTCCCCGAAAATGATCGACTTGGCACTTGCCCCCATTGCCGCCACGTCCTGGTTCATGACAATGGGATAGCCCATCAGGCTGTCAGGCTGCGATCCGGCGACGCCGGGGATTTGGGTATCATAGCCGGGCGTGAACAGCGGGCGGCTTTGGCTGTCCACGATCTTGCGCACCACCTTGATAGAACTGTCGTTCATCATCCACTTGCAGTTGCCGCCCATGCGATAGGCGGGGTCGATAGAATGGATCAGGTCGAGCAGCGAGTTGTAAACGATTGCCGTCACTTGCGAGGTGGCGTTGGCCGCCGTGACGCCGACCGAAGCGGCGGTCACGATGCCGTTCGGCGCGGCCGTCCCGCCGCCGGTCGTGTAGCCGGTGTTGCAGAGGCGACCCAGACGCTGGCCGATACGCTTGTTGACCAGCGCCTCAACATCCACGTTCGAATCTTGCATAAGTTCGTAAGGAACCGGCACGATTTTGGACGATGCTTTGAAAGTCTTCAGCGTGGTCGATCCGAAGACAAGGTCAGCAGCGGTGGCCGTGGTGTTCTGCGCGATCCATTCGCCCGTTTCCGCCGTACCGTCCGACGTCGGGAATTGGATGTCATTGCCGCCGTCGGTGGCCAGGATGTTCGCAACCGACCGCATACCGCCATAGGCCTTCATGTAATCGATGACCTGCTTTGCCACCTCGACCTCGACAGTATACCCGCCTTCGGTCGTGGTCGTGGTCGACATCGTGTTGCGGATGTCCGCCCATTCCCGGTCGGTAATCGCCTTGTCGCCGGCCTTCAGCCATCGGGCATATTGGGTGAGACCTGGCTTCTTTTTGTCTTTGGCAATGCGAAGCGCCGCCTCTGCCGCCGCATCCGTAACGGCGCTTTCGGACAGAATTTCGTCTGACTTGATTTGCGCCGAAATCCGGGTATCGACACTGTTCAGCGAATCAACCATCTTGTCGAATGCCGACTTGTCGGTGGCTGCGTCCCATTCGGTCTTACCGGCCAGGTCGCGCATTTGCACGGCGATGCGGCCGCGCTCTTCCCGCAAAATTTGCAGGCTCATGGTAGTTCTCCTTGGTTGGGAAAATCTGGCGCGGCGCGCTCAGATGGGGGCGAGGCGGATCAGGGCATCAGCGCGGCGAAGGCGCGCTTCCCTTTCCGCCTCAGATGGCGCGGAATCGTCTGCGGGGCGCCCTTGCGCAGGGGGCGTCTCAAATTGCGGGGCCGACGCATATGCGGACATATCCCATTTAGCTTGGGCGCGCTGTGTATTGGCCTGCGTCATTTCATCCGCCAGATTGGCCGCAACAGCCTCGTCAGCCGTGAACCACGTCTGGGCCTTCATCAGCGCCAGAAAGTCTTCGGTTTTCCCGCCCGCCTTTTCGGCGTAGGCGGCGGCGATATTGCCGTCGATCTTGTCGAGCAGTGCCGCCATATCCAGCGCATCATCAGAATTGCCAATCATCATGCCCCACGCCTTGTGAATCATCATCAGCGAGCCGGGAACCATGGCGCATGACGCGCAGGCCACGGCGACGACGGATGCCGCGGACGCCGCCAGTGCATCGACCTGTGCCGTGATCGGCCCATCATATTGCCGAATTGCAGCAACCATGGCCTGCGCCCCGAATACCGAGCCGCCGGGGCTGTGGATGCGCAGGGAGACCGGACCGGTCATGGCTTTCAGTTGGGCGATGAACGCGGATGGCGACACGCCGCCGAAATATTCAGCCTCGTCGTCATCCGAGGCAATGGCATCGTAGAGCCAGATCGTGTTGCCCTCGGCCCGAAAACTGCCCAAGCCCTTGTTCGCGAGGCGCATCTTGATGTGGGCGTAATTCATGCTGCCTCCTGCGGGTACATCCACCCGCCGAAAGGCGAGCGGACAAAGCCATGTCTGATATTAATGGCATCAATTTCGGACCTGTGCGCACCCCAGACGTCGCCCCATGCCTTCTTGCAGACCGTTTCATGGACGGCCCGCGCCGCCATATATATGCGCCATGTCTCGGGGTCATATTCGGCGGGCATTATGGGACCCGGCGGAAATTGCGGCCGGTGATCCGCCAGAAAGCGATCAAGTTCGGCATTGCAGCGCAGGCCATCCGCCCTCATTTCATCTGTCATGCTGCCTCCTTCGGCGCGGGTGCGGGCGCGGGTGCCGCCATGGTTGGGTTTTCGCCCTGCATCTTTTTGGGCAGGCGAACGATGGTGCGGGCTTCCTCAACCGACAAGAACGCAGGTTCGCCCGCCCGCCCAATGCCGACCCGTACCGCGTCGAACATCGCCTTGGTGTCGCCGCGCTCCAGTTCCGTCGTGTCGAATTCGATGACATAGGGCGCGCGCGGGAAAAATTTGCGGTTCATCTCATTGTGAAACGCCGTAAGGTGATCGCGCAACGTGTAGCGAACAAAGCCCGCACCCATAGCCTCAACGCCCGTGCCCCAGCTTGAGGTTTTTTCGGTGTGGCCAATCATGAATGGCGGAACCATGAATGCCCGCGCGATTTCTTCAACCTGAAACTTCCGGGTTTCCAGAAGCTGGACGTCTTCAAGCGGCATTGTCAGCGGGTTGAGTTTCAGGCCGCCCTCCAGAATGAGCGGTTTGCCAGCGTTTTCCGGCCCCTCATGTTCCGCGATCTTCTCTTGCAGCCGGGCATATTGGTCTTCCGAAAGGTTGCCATCCGTTTGCAGCGTGAAATCAGGCCGCGCCTGGTTTTTCAGGAACTGCGCCGAAAAGACGTCGGCATTCCGCGCCAGTGGACCGGCGATCCGCAGGGCAAAGCGCAGCATCGACATACCGCGCAACCCGTTGAAGCCAAAACCGGGCACGTGCAGCATGTCATCGCCGTTGACCACCCTGATTGCCGCGGCAACCGGCGATGGGTTATAGACCGTGAAATCTGGTGAAACGATGTAGATCAGGCGCCACCCGTCCGGGTCGGTAATGACCCGGACCCGCCGGGGGTGCACAGGAAGCAACCCGATCACGCGCCCAGCCTGATCCCGCCGGATTTCAGCGAATGCGTCGCCATAAAGCACCTTGCTGGCGACCAAGAACCACCATCCCGCCGCCGCCGTCCATCGCGGCGAGAATTGCTCGTTCAGTACCCACCAAAGCGGGTTGCTTTGGTCGCGCGTCAGATCGCCGTCCTTGGCGCGGTTGTAGATATGGGCGGGCAGCGAGGCAATCGCGCCACTGATCAACTGCACGGAGGCCGATACCGCCGTAATAGAATAGGCCTCGCCTTCACTCAGGGCGTTGGGCGGCCCTACCCCGGAATTGCCGGTAAAAACGTCATACATGAACGTCCCGCGCGTGACCAGCGCCGAGTCCACACCCTCGTTGCGGACCAGCGGCGGTTCAACCCGCGCCGGGACGGGGCTGGGCAGAAACCTCGAAAGAAAACTCATGCGATTCGGATCCTTGCCACCGGGGCCGCCTGGGGATTGAGAAACATCAACATGGATGCGTTGAAGAGCGACATCACCGGGTCAATCTTTGCCGACCCCGATGCCTGTTTCGTCACGATGTAGTTCGAGCCTTTCAGTTCCTGCTTTGCGTTGCTGACGGCCCAGTTGACCAGTCCCTGCCCCGCGTGCAGCAGCTTGCCCGATTCCAGCTTGAGCGGCAGGGTCGTGATGGCGGTCTGAAGCTTCCAACCCTGCGCAACAGCACAAACCAGCGGCTCTTCCATCCGCCGGGCCTTCAGTGCGTCAATCAAGAGTGCCACGCCCGCGATATCCAGCCCGATCCCGGAGGCCTGCGGTAGCACCCCCGCCGTTTTCACGCGGGCGCAAATGTCGGCTGCCTCCGCCGCCTGCTCATCGGCGCTATCCACAACCCGCAATTCACCCGCCGCTTGGAAACCTATCAGCCGCGGGGCGATGGACTTCCGCGCCTCGAACACTGAAGGCCGCGCCCATGACATCGACCACGTGAGCCAGATGCCATCCCGCCGCCTGCCTAGAACCGACAGCGATGCCAAGTCATCAGCGCCGCCCCAGTCAACCCCGATGGTGCAAACGTCACATGTCGCAAGGATCACATCGAGGGTAATTTCACGCCGCGCGCAAGCCAGCCAATGCCGGGCCCCGGACCAAGCGTCATTGTTCAGGCCCAACCCTATTTCGACATTCAGGTGCTGCGACGCGAACAACTTCAGCGCCGCCGGTCCGTCCGCCGTCGCCGCTATCAACTCGTCTTGCAGAAAGTGCTCTGAAACCGACCGGCCAAGGTGCGGATTGACCATCCCCCAAGTCGCGGGGTCGCGCCAACCGTCGGCCGCCGCCAACTTTTCCGGCAGTTCGTAAAGCACAGGTAGAAGCGGCAATTGCAGCTTACCGTCCCTGACAGCCCGCGCCCGGTCAAGTTCCGCCTTGAACACCCCGGCGGGAACTTCCTTTGACTGCGTCGTGATCTGGACCAGAAAACCCTTGTTCTGCGGGTGCGAAAGGCCGCCCCTGATTTCCCGGAACACACCCGCCGCCCGGATATTGGAGGCAAAGACGTGCGTTTCGTCAACCAGAATATAGGTCGCTTTGGACCCGGTGATCGTCTCGGCATCCGCGGCCTTGACCGCCATCGATGACGGCAGCGTGGGGTGCAGATAATCGATGGTCTTCAAATGGCCGTGGACGGCAAACAGCGCATCCATCAGCGTCCCCTCCGGCGTCGCGGAAAGTTTGATGATGTTCTCGGCCTGGTTGAATGCCATTTCGGCAATCTTCTGCGTTGGCGCGACCAGCAACGCCTCCGCATTGGGCCGTTCGTTCAGCAGCAGCGCCACGACGATGATTGCCGCCGCGATGGACGTCTTGCCGTTCTTCTTTGGGATCAGGACAAAGAATTCGCGGATCACCCGCGCCTTGGTTGCCGGGTCGAATGCCCCAAAAATCGCGCGTACAAAGTCGAAAACCCAGACCGCGCACACATCGCCGTAGGTCGGTGTCCCCTCTATATCCGGCACGACAAGGCATTTGAACAGCCGCAATGCCCGGTCTGCCCGCCGCTCATCAACCGGCAACTGCGGGATGATCGACAGATGCCCGGTGATCCTGCTTTCCCAATCCGGCATTGCCAGAGGCCAAGCCGGTGCCTTCGCGCCGATGACCGTAGGCTCCGACCCAGGCCATGACAAATCTTTGTCCGCAAGGATCGCCCTCGCTGCGGCATTTGCCCGCGCGGCCTTCTTGCCTTCCGGTATAGCTATGGCTCAGCACTCCCAAGCCAAAGCGAGGCGCGCCCCAACGATCATCAGATCGACAGTCGCCATGACCTCCGGCTGCGATCTCTCTATGAACCCAGGGTCGACGATGACATCACCGCGCAGGCCACGAACCTTTTCGACATCACGTGGACACGCCACTACGACATGCCGCCATGCCAGAGCGACCGCCCTCCCCCTCCGAACCCGAAGGCCGCGCCTGATGTGACGGCCGACATCGTTGGTCAGAACAACAATCGTGCCACCTTTGGCCGGGAGCGAATCAACGAAACGATTGTAGACCTCCCACATTGGCCCGGCTTTCATTGTACGTCTCCATTACTAACCGCCCGGCTATAAAAAACCTTTGCATGGG
>JANYAM010000235.1 GCA_025361365.1 Opitutus sp.
CACGACAGCCCGAACATCAGCGCCAGCCCGCCCGCGTGCCACGCCTGCGTCAGCACGCCAATGAAGGCGAAGCTCGTGCCCGTCACACTGAGCAGGCCGGAGCCGACGGGGCCGCGTCGCCGACACTGCAGGAAGGTGCCGAGCGCGGACGAGAGCAGCGCGAGGCTGATAAAGTAAGCCGTGTCCGCCGGCGTAAACTTCAGCGACCCACCCAGCAGCAACGGTGGCGTGATCGTGCCCACCACCATCGCGGTCACATGCTGCGCCCCCACGAGCAGCGCCGGACCCGGCGGCACCTTGTCCTCCAGCCCGTAGACGATGGGCGTCGTGCTGGAGACAGGTTGCGGCGGCAAGTCTTCCATGTGGGGCTCAACAGGCAGGCCGCTGGAGGGCCCAGTTCCAGCTGGGCCGCGGCTCAGCTGGAGCTGAGCCCTCCACATGATGATGAGCGCGGCAGCTCATTTCACGGCTTCGACGCGCACCGTCCAGTTGCCGCCCGAGGACAGATGGTTCTTCTCGGAAAAACTGCCCATGTTGAGGGCAAACGCCACGTTCAGGAGGCTGTTCAGGTAAAGCAGCGGCTCTCCTTCCTTCACGTCACCGAAAGTATGCACATAAGGCATGATGCCGCGGTAGGCCTCTTTCCCATCGTGGAAGATTACGACGAGAAATTTATCGCCGGGAGCCGGCTTCAGTTCGTTGAAGAGCGAATCCGGAATGTTCGACCAGACATTGCCATAGTGGAAGTCAATCATCGGGATCGTGCCCTTCACCGCGTCCCCGGCGCGCGCTGGTTTTTCGTAGGGCAAACTGATCACCTTGGGCTCGAGCAACGGGCCGACTTGGTCGAAGGTGATCGTTCCGGAAGCCAGGCGGGCGCCGGTGAAGGCATAGATGTCGCGGCCATGGAAAGTATAACTCTTCTCCGAACCGGGCCGGCGGTTCAGCTTCTCATCGATCCGCCGCACGGCCGCGATGCCCAGCTCCTCGGCGACGAGCGTCCAAGTGCCGTTGTCCGGGCCGACGAAATAATGCCCGGTCTTCGTCTGGAGCACGATCGAGGCTCGTTCGGTGCCGACGCCGGGATCGATCACGGAGATAAAGACGGTGCCGGGCGGCCAGTAAGGTGCGGTCTGCTTGAGGCGGTAGGCGCCTTCCCAGATGTCGTAGGGCGTGTTCTCCTGGCTGAGGTCGAAGATGGCGAGGTGCGGGTCCACCCCGAAGGCCACGCCCTTCATGGCGGCGACCGCACCGTCCTTGGTGCCGAAGTCGGTCTGGATGACGAGCGCGTGGGGCTCCGCCCGAGCGAGGGTGAAAGTGAGCGGCAGCAGGCTAAACAGTAGGAGAAACAGGCGACGTGGTTTCATAGATGCGATGAGTTCGCGATTGCGGCCGGGATGGTTGCGGCGGGAGTGAGCTTGCTCGCGACGGCAGGCGTGTCGAGTCACGAGCAAGCTCGCTCCCACCGTCGGCCCGCATGCCCAGAAGAAAACCGCCGGGAGACAAGCTCCCGGCGGTCGTGGTGTGCTGGTTCAGGTCAGAACTTTCAGAAGCTATACTTGGCGTTGAACGTGAACGTGGTGCCGGCCAGTGCCAGGATAGAGCCGTTGCCGTAGACCGCGTTCGGCGGGGCCCAGTTCTTCTCGTTGGTCACGTTGCCAATGCTCAGGCGGTAGTCCCACTTCTTGCTGTATTTATAGGTGACGCCGGCATCGATCTCGAACTGCCACGGGATGACGATGGTCGCCGCGACGTTGTTGTTGATCGGGCTCGTGACGAGGGTGTTCGCCGTGAAGCCCCAGCCGCTGTCGAACGAGTAGGAGATCAGGCCGTTGAAGCTGCTGCGCGGGACGCCGCTGGTGCGCGTCTCGGGGGCGAACGTGATCGCCTCCCCACCCGTGAGCTCGCTCGTGCCGCCGAACATGCCGTATTGGAACTGGAAGCCGGCCGTCTTGGCGTCGATATAGGAATAGGACAGCGTCGAGTAGAGATGCTTGTTCGGCTGGTAGTTCATCTCGATCTCGAAGCCCTTGGTCTTGTATTCGACAATGGTCGTGCTGCTGGTGGTCTTGGCCGTGCGACTTTGCTGGAAGTAGGCGAGGTTGAGGAAGAGCTGTCCCTTCATCAGCGCATACTTGGTGCCGGCCTCGAAGAGCTTGGCGGGCTGCTGGAAGTTTTCCTTGTCCAGGAAGGTGCCCGTGCCGCCGTCCCAGCCGGTGATGCCACCGCCGTTGCCGACCGCGCCCGAGATGTTCTTGCTGTAGTTGTAGGTCACGTAGGCGCTGGAGGTCGGCGTCAGCTTGTAGACGAGCGACGCGTTGTAGTTCGGGTTGGTCACGCTGATGTCCGCCGTGGGATGGGTCGACTTCAGCGGCTCGCGCACGTGGGCCTTGAAGTAGTCAAAGCGCGCGCCGGTCACGAGGCTGAACTTGTCCGTGAGTTTCCAGGTCGCCTGGGCGAAGGGCCCGACGGTGGTGCCGTGGCTGTCATTGGTGTCGCCGTTGGCGGTGCCGGGCGTCGCGTAGCGGCCGGGCCAGCCCGGGACGGGCAGCTCGGCGCCGAAGTCGAAGAAGTTCGGCGCGGGAAAGCTGACCGACTTGTAGACGTCGATGAAGTTGTGGTCCTTGGTCAGGTCCCACACGTTGGCCGGCTCGAAAGAGTAGTCATCATAGGCCTTCGTGCGCTGGTAACGCAGGTCGAGGCCGGTGTTGAGCGAGACGAACGGTTTGGTGATGATGAACTCCGTGCGGTTCTCCGCGAACCAAGAGGGGTCGATGATTTCGGAATAATAGTAGGTGCTCAGGGTGTTGCGGGCCGTGTAGCTGAAGAAAGTGTTGTTCACGACCTTCAGGTCGGGGCCGGCGAGGAACGTCTGGATGGCCTGGGCGTTGTATTCGTGGCCGAGCGAGTGGTTGCCGGGCTTGAGCAGGCGGCTGTGCCGGCTGATGTCGACCGCGGGGCCGAAGGCCATGGTGTTCTGGAACACCGTGGTGCCGGCGACGTTCTTGGCGTTCTGCGGGTCCGTGGCCGTGGCCGTCGTGCCGTTGTTGACGTTCGTGCCGGTGATGTAGAGCCCACTGTCAATGAGGGCCTGCGTCGGACGGTTGAAACCCCAATTCTCCGTGTAGTTGTAGAGCGAGGCCGAGGCGTTGATGAACAACTCGTATTTGTCGGTGGGCCGGTAAGTCAGCGCGCCGTAGAGGGCGTGGTTCTTGTTATAGTAGTCCCACCAGTAGCCCTTGCTGTCGGTGCCGGAGTAGCTGAAGCGGTAAGCGAGTTCCTTGGACAGCGGGCCGCCGACGTCGATGGTCCACTCCTTCTGGGAGTAGGAGCCGATGGTCGTGCTGATCGAGCCCTTGAACCCGTCGAAATACGGGCGCTTGGTGATGAGGTCGACGAAGCCGCCGACATACATCGAGCTGCCCTGCACCGCGGTGGCCGGGCCCTTGACGATGTTGACCGACTCGACCGAGTTGAAGTCGAGCGGCAGGCCGTTGCCGTTGGAGGTGGTGCGGCCGCGCACGCCGTTGATGAACAGGTCGGCGGTCTGGGCGCGGATGCTCGGGTTGGAGGGCGCGCCGAAGTTCGTCGTCGTATAGGAGCTGGACGTGAGCTTCGCGAAGTCGAGCACGCTGGAGATGTTGATGTCGCTCAGCTGCTGGCGGGAGATGATCGTCACATTGCGCGGCACATCGAGGATGTTGTCGTCGGTGCCGAACACGGAGTTGAACGGGCGGGCCGTGGGCAGAATCTGCTGCTCCGGGGCCACGCCGCTCACGCTCAGTTTTTCAAGTTCCAGGACCTCCTCCTTGGCGGGGGCCGTTTGGGCGGACATTCGGCCGAGATAACTGGCGGCGAGAAACGCGGCCAGTGCAGTGCGTAGCAACTTGGTTTTCATAGGTAGTGTTAAGGTGGTGGCACACGCCACGCGGCCCTTGAAGCAAGCCATGTGCCACAGACTCCGCCGTTTGCCAGCCATTAAAAATTGCCTCCGGGGTATGGGCCCTGCTCAATCGCCCGCGCATGCACCTGTCCTCCCTGGTCCCCCAGCTCGCCGCCGGGCTGCTGGCCCTGTCGGTCACGCTGCCCGCCGCTGAGATTATCCGGCCCAAGGTGGTCGTCGTGGCCATGTTCGAGATCGGCGCCGACACGGGCGACGCCCCGGGGGAATTTCAATTCTGGGTCGAGCGCGAGAAGCTGGACCGCGTCCTGCCCCTCCCCGCCGCCTACCATGCCGTCCGCGCCAACGCGGACGGCTCGGTCATCGGCATCGTCACGGGCGTGGGCAACTCCAACGCCGCCGCTACCATCATGGCCCTCGGCCTCGACCCGCGCTTCGACCTGAGCAAAAGCTACTGGCTCGTCGCGGGCATCGCGGGCCTCGACCCGGCTGACGCCTCGGTGGGCTCCGCGGTCTGGGCGGACTATGTCGTCGAGGGCGACCTCGGCCACGAGATCGATGCCCGGGAAATTCCCGCCGACTGGAAGACGGGCTACATTCCGTTGCGCAAAAAGAAACCTTACGAGCTACCCCTGCTGCCGGCGGCCGAACGGGCCGACAACTGCTATCGGCTCAATCCCGACCTCGTGCAGTGGGCCTATGCGCTCACCAAGGACACGCCGTTGCTGGAGACCGCCGCGGTTCGTGAATTCCGCGCGCGGTTTACCGATTACCCCGCCGCCCAGCGGCCGCCGTCCGTGCTGATCGGCTCCACTCTCTCGTCCAGCACCTATTGGCACGGCAAGCTGCTCGACCAATGGGCCAATGACTGGGTCGCCTACTACACCGAGGGCCGGGGCAACTACGTGACGACGGCCATGGAGGACACCGGCACGCTGCGCGCCCTGACCAACCTCACCCGCGCCGGCCGGGCCGACGTCAACCGCGTGCTGGTGCTCCGCACCGCGAGCAATTTTGACCTGCAGCCCACCGGTTTCACCGCCGCCGAGAGCCTGGCCGGTGAGAAGCTCGGCCACTACGCCGCCTTCCTGCCCTCCCTCGAGGCGGCCCATGCGGTCGGCAGCCGCGTCGTCCATGCGTTGGTGAAGGACTGGAGTCTCTACGAAAATCCCCCACCCGTCCTCCGCACCCCCTGATTTTCCCATGCTGAACCGTCTTTATAAACTCGACCAGAACGGCACGACCGTCGGCCGCGAACTCGCGGCCGGCGCGACGACTTTCGCCGCGATGGCCTACATCCTCGCGGTGAATCCCGCAATCCTGTCCGCCGCCGGCATGCCGCAGGCGGCGCTCATCACCGTCACCGCGCTCACTGCCGCCGTCAGCACGCTGCTGATGGGTTTCCTGACGAACTACCCGCTGGCGCTGGCACCCGGCATGGGCATCAATGCCTATTTCGCCTTCACCGTCTGCCTCGGGCTCGGCGTGTCGTGGCAATCCGCCCTCGGTCTTGTCTTCACCAACGGCTGCATCTTCCTCGCCCTGTCTGTCACCGGGGTGCGCGAGAAGATCATCGCCGCCATCCCCCACCAGCTGAAGCTGGCCATCACGTGCGGCATCGGCCTCTTCATCGCGTTCATCGGCCTGAAGAACGGCGGCATCGTCGTCTCCAGCCCCGCCACGTTTGTCACGCACGGTGATTTCGGCACGCCGGCTGTGCTGCTCTCCTTCGGCGGCATCCTGCTCACGGCCGTGCTGATCGCCCGCCGCATTCCCGGCGCCATCATCCTTTCCATCCTGGCGGTCACGCTCCTCGGCCTGGTCGTCTCCGACGGCAAGGGTGGCAGCGTCACCGCGATGCCGGGCGCGCTGTTCTCCCTGCCGGCCTCGCCGATGCCGACGATGTTCCAGCTGAACTTCGACCTGCTGCTGCACGATTTCGGCAAGGCCCTGCCCATCATCCTCACGCTCCTGCTCGTGGACATGTTCGACAACATCGGCACGCTCATCGGCGTGACGCAGCGCGCGGGCCTGCTCGACCAGGACGGCAAGCTGCCCAAGGCCGGCCGCGCGCTCGTGGCCGACTCCATCGCCGCCATCCTGAGCTCGCTCTTCGGCACCTCGACGGTTGTCAGCTACATCGAGTCCGCCTCCGGCGTCGAAGCGGGCGGCCGCACCGGCCTGACCGGTGCCACGACCGCGGTCCTCTTTCTCTTCGCGCTCTTCCTGACCCCGGTAATCCTCGCGATCCCCGCGGCGGCCACGGCCCCCGCCCTCGTCATTGTCGGCGTCTTCATGTTCCAGTCGGTGGCGCAGTTGAAGCTCGACGATTTCACCGAGGCGGCGCCGATCTTCCTGATCATCGCGGGCATTCCGCTCAGTTTCAGCATCGCCGAAGGCATCGGCCTCGGCCTGATCGCCTATGCTGTCCTTCGCCTCGCCACCGGCCGCGCCCGGGAGACCTCACCCCTGACCTACATCCTGGCCCTGATCTTCAGCCTGCACCTGCTGCGCGCCATCGTGGCCCGGCTGTTCTGAGTTTTGCCGTTGCCGGCGGGGCCGCAGCGGCGTGTTAATTCCCCATGCGATATCTCGTCCTCCTGCCCGTCCTGGTCCTCACCCTCTCGGCCGCCTCCTTCGCGGATCGTTTCGAGGAAATCAAGAAGACCGCCAAACCGGCGGAGCTCTACACCTTCCTCTATGCCCTGCCGAAGGGCGGCGACCTCCACAACCACAGCGGCTCGGAGCGCCCCGAGTGGATCTTCGCCATCTGCACCGACCCGGCGCGCAACGGCGGCGAGACCTTCTACACCCGCGCCCGCTTTGCCGCCGCGCCCGACGCCATCGCGCCGGTCCAGAAGTTCTACAACATCCGCCAGCACACCTACGACGGGCTCAGCGCCGAGGTGCGCAAGGAATACGTGAAGCTGACCGACCTCACGCCCGACGAACGCGCCGGCTGGTGCAACAGCCTCCGGCTCGATGCCCCCGGCGAGGGTCGCGACGAATTCTTCAGCAACATCTGGCCGCGCCGTGGTGACATCGACAACAGTCTGCCGGTGAACACGGAGGCGCTTGTGGAGAACATCAAAGCCTTCGGCGCCGAGCACCTCGCCTACCTCGAAACCCAGTTTGGGGTCGGCGGATTCAAGGCCAACGACGGCAGCGCGATCCCCGTCGAGGAGGCCGTGGCCTTCGTCAAGCGCCGACTCGCCCAGCCCGACGTCCTGAACAGCGGCGTGACCGTGCGGTTCCAGAAAGCCATCCTGCGCTTCCTCCCCGGCGCCGAGCAACAGCTCGCCAATACCTACGCCTTCGTCGACGCCCACCGCGACCTTTGGGTCGGCCTCAACATGGTCGGCATCGAGGAAAACGGCCACGGCTATCCCGCCCGCTTCCTCGAGGCCTTCCGCGCCCTCCGCGTCCGCTACCCGACGCTCGCCCTCTCGATCCACGCCGGCGAGATGGACGGCAACGACTCGCACATCCGCGACACGCTCCTCCTCGGCGCGACGCGCATCGGCCACGGCGTGAACATCCTCAAGGATCCGGACACACTGCTCCTGCTCCAGCAGACGCGCCGCGTGCTGATCGAGATCAACCTGATTTCCAACCGGCTGCTCGAATACACGCCCGATCTGACGAAGCATCCCTTCCCGGAATTGCTCCGCACGGGCGTGCCGGTCTGCCTCAACACCGACGACCGCGGCATGTGGGACAGCAACCTCACCGACGAATACTACACCGCCGTGACCACCTACAACCTGTCCTGGGACGAGATCGTCCAGCTCGGCCGCAACTCCCTCACCTTTTCCTTCATCCAACCTGACGCGAAGGCAAAGCTGCTGGCCGACTACGACCGCGCCGTGGCCGCCTTCGAGGCGAAGTTCGCGCCGGCGGATTCGCTCAGCCAGCTCGCGGCGGTCAGGCCCGTCACCTACGGCTACGCCCGGCGCAACTGGGGCTTCCCTTTCGCGCAATAAGCCACCCCTGTAGGGTCGCCGCTCGTCGACGGACCGGTCCGGCGGCAAGCGCCGACCCTACAATTATTCTGCAATATAGCCGCGCGTCCGGGCTCACACCTGGCGCGTAAGTTGATTTGCCCGATGTTGTCCCCTGCTGAGAAATTCGAACTAGCCGCCATTCCCGTCGTCACCGTCGGGGTGGCTTGGCTGACGCCGCGCGCCGGTGTAACGGTGGAAGTGGGCGAACTCATCGCTGGCGCGGCCTTGCTGATTCTGGTGCAGGGTTTCTTCCGAGACCTCTGGCTGGTCCGTCAAGCCAAGCGCCAGTCCCCCGCGCCGGCGCGGGAGGCCCGCTGCATGTGCGTCGAATCTGCCCTCGGCCTGACCGGCATCGTGGCCGGCATCGGGTTGGTCGGGCTGGGCTTCACCCGGTCGGTTTTCCTGAGCATGCCGGTGTTGGCCACCGCCGTGTTTGCCGCGATGAGCGCCGGCTTCTTGCTCAAGGACTTCGTCTTCGAGTGGTCGCCGTGGAAAATCTACCGCGAGAAAGACCACGCGCAGGTCATCTTCCGCTGGCGGAAGTAGTCCACCTGCGAAACCCGAATCAAATGGGCGGCTTGGGCGCCAGCTTGGAGGCGTTGACCACGAGCAGCGGAATGTTCGTCTCGTGCCGCACCTTGTCGATCGTGCTGCCGTGCAGGAGGTCGCCGATGAGCTTGTGGCCGTGCGAGGCGAGCGCGATGAGGTCGCAGTGCTCGCTCGCGGCGATCTTGATGATCTCCGTCGGCGGGTTGCCCAGCGCCAGCCGCGTGTCGACCCGCAGGTCGCCCAGCCGCAGCCGCGCGGCGGTGCTCTCGAGGTAGTCGCGGTCGGCGCGCATCTCGTCGGACTCGGCCAGCTTGAGCTGCTCGAAATTGCGCGCGGCCCAGCCGTCGGCGACGTGGAGCAGGAGCAACTCGGCACCGACCTGGCGCGCCAGCTGGCAGATGTGGGGCAGCAGGTGTGCGTCCGCCGGACCATTCTCGAGGGCCACCAGGATTTTCTTATACATGGGCGGTCACTCCCCGCCGGTCACGCCGGCGATATCAAGCAGCAGTTTCACGTTGAGGCCGATGATGACCAAAGTGACGCCCCAGCCGAGCAGTTTTATCCACCATGGATTCACGAACTCGCCCATCTTGGCCTTCTCCCCGGTGAAACGCATCAGCGGCCAGCAGGCGAAACCGAGCTGCATACTCAGGCAGACCTGGCTGGCGACGAGCAGCTGGGTGGACTTGGCCTCGCCGTAGACACCGATCACGACCACTGCGGGCACAATGGCGATGGCGCGGGTGATCAACCGCCGCAGCCACGGCCGCAGGCGGATGTTGAGGAAGCCCTCCATCACGATCTGGCCCGCCAGCGTGCCGGTGAGCGTGGAGTTCTGGCCCGAGGCCAGCAGGGCCACGGCGAAGAGGATGCCAGCGAAGGTGACGCCCAGCACGCCGTCAAGCAGGTGGTAGGCATCCTGGATCGCCGCCACGTCCGCGTGGCCGGACTTGTGGAAGGCCGCCGCGGCCAGCACGAGGATGGCGCCATTGATGAAGAGCGCGAACATCAGCGCGAAGGTCGAGTCGATCGTCGCGAAACGTATCGCCTCGCGCTTGCCGCCGGCGGTCTGCTCGTATTTGCGCGTCTGTACGATCGAGGAGTGCAGGTATAAATTGTGGGGCATTACGGTGGCGCCGAGGATGCCGATGGCGACGTAGAGCATCGCGGGGTTGGTCAGGATCTGGGCGCTCGGCACGAAGCCCGCCAACACACCGCCGAGCGCCGGCTTGGCGAGGAACAGCTCGACGGCGAAACAGGTGCCGATCGTCAGCATGAGCGTGATCACCACAGCCTCAAGCCAGCGGAAGCCCTTGTGCTGAAGCAGGAGCACGATCATGACGTCGGCCGCGGTGATGATGCAGCCCCAGACCAGTGGGATGCCGAAGAGCAACTGCAACGCGATGGCCGAGCCGATCACCTCGGCGAGGTCGCACGCGGCGATGGCGAGTTCGCACAGGACCCACTGGAACCACACCACGGGCCGCGGATAATGGTCGCGGCAGGCCTGCGCGAGGTCGCGACCGGTGGCGATGCCGAGCTTCACGCACAGGTGCTGCAGCAGGATCGCCATCAGGTTCGAGATCAGGATGACCGAGAGCAGCGTGTAGCCGAATTGCGCGCCGCCCGCCAAGTCGGTGGCCCAGTTGCCCGGATCCATGTAGCCGACCGCGACCATGAAGCCGGGGCCGGAGAACGCCAGGAGCTTGCGCCAGAAACCGGCGCCCATCGGCACGGCCACGCTGCCGTGTGATTCCGGCAGGCTCAGGTCGCCCCGGGCTTGCTGCCAGCCGGGCTCTGTTCCGGGTGACTTGGTGATGGGGTCGATCATCGCTGGTGCCTCAGAAGCCGTAGTTGTAACGGATCACTTGGTTCCAGTCTGACGCACCCTTGGAAATCCCGCGATAGATCGCAAAATCCCACCAGGCGACCTTGGAGACATGGACCGTCACGCCCCCGCCCATCGTGCCCTCCCACGGCCGACCGCCGGTGGATTTGCCGACCGTCGCCTCGCCGTAGATATGAATGAAATTCAGGATCTGCCGCGTCACCTCGGCGGAGGCGAAGAGGTGCGTATCGTAGCCATCGTTGTTTTCGTTGCGCTGAAAATCCATCTGACCCATCGCGGCGAATTGAAAACCCCCGATCAGTTCGGCGCCGATGGGCACAATGAGGCCGCCCTCGACGGACTTGTTCCCCACGCCACTCGAATTGGTCGGAATCTTCACGTAGGGCAGCAGCGCGACGGCCAGGTAGCTGTCGGGCGAATCGTAGAACCGCCACTTCGTGCGGAAATACAGGTCGCCCACCCCGGTCCGGCGCTCGGTAAAGCTGCCGGACTCATATTTTTGGTTGATGAAGAACTCCGCGCCCACCTGCACGTCGAGCCGGGAGGTCACGCCGGTCGTCAGGAAAGTATTGGCCACGCCGAACGCCGTGTATTTCGCCCCCGGCTCGTGGTCCACGGTCACCGAGATGGCGTCCATCTCGAGCAGGAAGTGCCCGGGCTGCACCGTCACCGGCGTCTCCGTAATCTGCGCCCGGGCCGCGACGCCGAGCAGGAGCAGCCCCGCCGTTTGTAGGAATCGATACATAATGTAGCTTTGGCTACACTTTGGCCTCGACTTGTCAAGCGCCTCCCTTCACCAAATGTCGCGTGTCCGTGAAAAAAGCCCTTCGCTCCTCGCCCAAACCCGTGCGCCCCTCCGCCCTCCAGGCCGAGAGCCTGCGGCAGACGCGGCGTGAGCATGCGGCGGAGACCGCCGAGGATTATGCGGAGGCCATCGCCGACCTCGCGGCCTCGCAGGGCGAGGCCCGCGTCGTGGACCTGGCCCGCCGGCTGGGCGTGACGCACGTGACCGTCAACCGCACCCTCGCCCGTCTGCAGCGCGAGGGCTTGGTCTCGGTCCAGCCCTACCGCGCCATCTTTCTGACCCCGGCTGGCCGCAAGCTGGCGGAGGAGTGCCACCATCGCCACAGCGTCGTCGTCGACTTCCTGAAGTCCCTCGGCATCCCCGAAAAAACCGCCGAGATCGACGCCGAGGGGATCGAGCACCACGTCAGCCCCGGGACGCTGGCGGCGTTTGCAAAATATACGAACAGGTAGGGCGCGGACTCCGTTCCGCGCCGACCGGCGGTGAAGGAACTCACCGCCCTACCTTATTTCCGCCTTCCTTCTTGTCACCGCCGCTGGGCCCGTGCATTTCAGCAGGTGCATGTCGAAGAACTTCGCGCGCCTGGTCTTCACCCTCACGCTCCTGTTTTTCTGCGCCTTCTTCCTGTGGCCGATTCTGCAGATCCTGAAGGGAGGGTTCATCGACGCTGACGGCAAGCTGACCTTCGCCTATCTCGCCTCGCTGCTGACCGACCCGATCTACCTCGGCGGCCTGGCCAACTCCTTCCTGCTGGCGCTGACGACCACGATCTTCGCCCTGCTCATTGCGCTGCCGCTGGCGTTCGTGTCCGATCGCTTCATTTTTCCGGGCAAGGGCTTCCTGGGTTCGCTCATCCTCGTGCCCATGATCCTGCCGCCCTTCGTCGGCGCCATCGGCATCAAGCAGATCCTCGGACAATACGGCGCGCTGAACGCCCTCATCATCAACCTTGGCCTGCGGCCGGAGGGCTGGACCTTCGACTGGCTCGGCGCGAATCAGTTTCTCGGCATCGCGCTCGTCAACGCCTTCAGCCTCTACCCTATCATCTACCTCAACGCCGTCGCGGCGCTCGCCAACATCGACCCCGCGATGGAAGAGGCCGCCGAGAACCTCGGTTGCACCGGCCTGCGCCGCTTCTGCAAGATCACGCTGCCGCTCATCAAGAGCGGTCTCTTCGCTGGTGGCACCATCGTGTTTATCTGGGCGTTCACCGACCTTGGCGTGGCACTCATCTTCGACTATGCCCGTGTGACCTCGGTGCAGATTTTCTATGGCCTGAAGGACATTGGCGGCAACCCGTTCCCGTATGCGCTCGTCGCGGTCATGCTCTTCAGCTCGGTCGTGTTCTACGGGCTCGGCAAGGGACTCTTCGGTCGCGATAGCTACGCGATGATGGCCAAGGCCACTTCCGGCGGCGGTCCGCAGCCGCTGTCGCGGGGCCGCGCCTGGTTCTGCACCGCGCTCTTCGGCGGCATCACCTTCATCGCCGTCCTGCCGCACCTTGGCGTCGTGCTCGTGGCTTTCTCCAGTGACTGGTATGCGAGCGTGCTCCCGAAGAATTTCAACCTGCACAACTTCGAGATCGCCCTCGGCCACGACCTGACGGTGCCGGCTATCGCCAACAGCCTCAAATACGCGAGCATCGCGACTGTCATCGACCTCATCCTCGGCATCGCGCTGGCCTACGTGATCGTCCGCTCCAAGATCCGCGGCCGCCAGATCCTCGACTTCCTCGCCATGATGCCGCTCGCGGTGCCGGGCCTCGTGCTGGCGTTCGGCTACCTCGCCATGAGCCAGGACGGGAAGTTCTTCTCGTTCATCAACCCGGTGCGCGACCCGACGATCCTGCTGATCATCGCCTACTCGGTGCGCCGCCTGCCTTATGTCGTCCGCTCGGCCGCCGCCGGTTTCCAGCAGACCAGCGAGACGCTCGAAGAAGCCGCGCAGAATCTTGGCTGCCCGCCGCTCAAGGCGGTCTTCAAGATCACGCTGCCACTCATCATGGCCAACCTGATCGCCGGCGGCCTGCTGGCGTTCTCCTTCGCCATGCTCGAGGTGTCCGACTCGCTCATCCTCGCGCAGAAGCAGCTGTATTATCCGATCACAAAGGCGATCTATGAACTCTTCCAGCTGCTCGGCGACGGCAAGTTCATCGCCTCGGCGCTCGGCGTGTGGGCCATGGCCTTCCTCGGCATCACCATTGCAGGCATGACGATCCTGCTCGGCAAAAAGCTCGGGGCGATATTCCGAGTTTAGCGGATGCTGAACTCGTCCTCCATAGCCCACTGGGGCGACGGAGGGAGCGCACTAGTACTGGCTCAATTGTTCGCCTTGAACTGGAACGACCAGTGGTCGCTGGCGACGATACTCCGTCCACGGTCCTGCGGCGGTTCATAACGCCACTGCACCACCGCAGCGAGCACGGCGTCGGCAAACTCCGGGGTGGTGGCCGCGATCACCTCGGGCAACCGCACGCGACCCTCTTCGTCCACATAGAACCGCACCGATGCTGTCCCCTCCACTGCGCGGGCCTGCAATGCCGCCGGGTAGGCAGGCATGGGCTGGGCCAGCGCCTTCGGGGCCGGCGCGAGCGCTTGGAGCTGCGGCACCCTGATCGGGGCAGCCAGCTTGAAGCCGCCCTCTTCTTTGCCGGATGACAGCGGATTATCCTTCCCGAGCGGGAAAACCACAATGCCCTGCAGCTTGAAACCGATGCGCAACGTGCGGCTCTTGAGGTCATCCGGGTTGTTCGAGGGTTGGAAGCGCCAGTTGCGCACGGCTTCGACGGCCGCTTCGGCCAGGCGCGGATGCGTGGCTTCGAGAACGAGGATGTCACCCGGCTCACCGGCCGCGTTGCGGCTGAAGGCGAGCGTCACGTGGCCCTCCGCCATGCCGTCGAACATGACCGCCTGGGGAAACGCCGGTTCGGAATACTGCGTCAGTCCCAGCTGCCGGAAAGTATCTTCGTTGGCCGCCCCGAGGGGCAACAGTGGTGCGATGAGCACCACGACGGCACACAGCCGCACAACAAGCGGGGTAGAGTTCATGGCTTTGTGCCGGGAGTATACGCCCGCACCGCCGGCAAAACAATGGGGTCAACCCCGTTGGCGCGCACCAATAACGCCCGCTAATCCCAGCACCCCCAGTCCGAGCAACGCGCTGAAGAGGAAATACCGCCCGTTTTCGTGCAGGCCGAGCGCGGTGATCAGCACCGGCGCGAAGCCGGCGAGGATGCGCCCGAGGTTATAGGCCGCCCCGGAAAGCATCGTGCGATACAACCCGAAAACCTCGTTGAACCACGCCCCCATCAGTCCGAAGGGAATGCCGTTGAGCAGGGGTAAAACCAAGGCGAACACCAGTCCCGCCCGCGCCGAAGCGCTAAACCACACTCCCGCCGACAAGGCCAGCAGACCCACCGCGTAAACCACCAAAGCCCGGGCCACGCCCCAGCGGCGCACCACCCACGCGCCGAGCAGCATGCCCGGGGCGATATTGGCCCAGAACAGCACCGTGTAGATGGGCGACTGCGGGAGCTCCTTCGCATAAAAAACATTCATGGTGCCGCTGGCGATCGTCAGGCTCGCCAGCCCGAAACAGAGCAGAAACATCCCGCCGTTGACCCGAATCGCCTGTGGGAGCGAGCTTGCTCGCGACTCTTGGAGGGTCGGCCTCCCGGCCGACCGCTCTTCGTCCGCCAAAGCCCGCCACCGCCACAGCGACAGCACAACCACCGGCACGATCGACCCCGCAAACAACCACCGCCAACCCACCACCGGCAGCGCATACCGCGACATCATCGCTGCGAGCAACCCGCCCAAGATCGAAAACTGCAGCAGCGCCGAGAACCGATAACGACGCTCCCCACTCACGCGCTCCGCCAGATACGTGTGGCTGATCCCCCACTCCGCCCCAAGCGACAGCGACGCCAGCAACCGGAACGCCAACAAGCCCTCATAGCTCCCCGCCAGGCTCAGCCCCGCGATGCCGGCCACATAAACACCGAAGACCGCCAGCATCATCCGACCGCGGCCGAAGCGGTCCGCTAAATAACCGAAGACCAGCGCGCCCAAGCCGACGCCGGCAAGTCCCGTGAACTGCAGCCAGTCGCTCTGCGACTCCGTCAACGCGAAGTAGCCC
>JANYAM010000291.1 GCA_025361365.1 Opitutus sp.
GTTCTCGGGTGCGACCGGCGCCACGGCCGGCGGGAGCACCGGTGCCGCAGGCGTGCTGGCAGGGGGGTTGATGGAGAACTGCACGGGCGCGCCGGAACCGGCGGGAGCCAGCACGGGGGCCGAGCCGGCGGTGATGGTCACCGTGGCGGGTTCGCTGGCGACAGTCTTGTAGGTGCCCGACTTGGTGTCGAAGTAGGTGAAGCGCACGGGCGCGAGCCGGTAGGTGCCGGGCCTGGTCGGCACGAGCACCACGTCCTCGGTCAACGTGCCCTCGAAGAGCGTGCCGTCCTTCATCGCGCGCTTGGACTTCGGTTGCACGACCTGGAAATCATTGGACACTTCGCGCTCGGGCAGGCCGGTGATATCGGGCCAGCTGCCGGTGCCGGCCAGCTCGAGCGTCCAGGTGACGGGTTCGCCGACGGCGGCGGTGAGCGGCACGACCTTGGAGGTGAAACCGAATTCGCCGACCGCGCCGGTGAAGGCGGGCGGGGCGGGCGGCAGCGGCTTGATGGCCAGGGTGAGCGGCTCCGACTCGATCGCGCGCTGCTCAACGGTGGGTTGCGAGAAAAGCCCGAAGCCCGAGGTGCCGACCATCAGGTTCACCATCTGGCTGGCGGGCTTGAACGTGTAGCTGCCCGGTTGCTTGGCGTAGGCGCGCGTGGACTGCTGCAGGACGACGTAGCGCTCGCCGCGGACGAGGGCCTCGTTGAGCTCGGGCTTGCTCCAGTCCTCGGTCACGAGCGGAACAGAAGGCCAGTCAACATTGGTGGCGATCGAGTGGTAGTAGCGCCGCACGATGTTGAGGTTGTAGGTGACGGGGAAAACCTCGCCGGCCCAGAAGGAATCCTTCGTGGCCGTGACCTTGGCGACGGCGACGTCGTTCACGGAGAGGCCGGAATTGCCGACGGTGGCGTCGCCCACGGTGAAGGTGGCCGCCTTGACGGACAGCATGCCCTTGTCGGTTTTCACGTCGAAGGCGGGGATGTTGATGGTCGCGCGCTTGCCGGGCCGCACGGGGAAGACGAGGGAGAAGCGGCGGGTCACGCTCATGTTGACCATGTTCATCTCGCTGCTTTGCGACGGCCGGCCGAGCTGGAGACCGTCGATCTTGGGCAGGGCCGGGTCGCCGTCGGGTTCGCAGTCTTCAAAGACCAGCGCGAGGTCGCTGACCTGGTTGAAGCCCAGCTGGCCGCCGGGCGGATTCCAGCGCACGGTCTGGGCGCGGCCCAGGGTCTGGCCCACGGCGAGACCGAGCAGGAGAAGGAAAACGAAGGGGGGGATGCGGCGCATGGAGATTACCAATTCTTGCCCGTGGTCTTGGGCTTCTGTTGCGGGCCTTGCATGATTTGCTGGAGCTTGGCGGGTGAATCCTGGTTGCGGACCTGCTCGAGTTTCTGAAGCGGCATCGCGAGTTCGGCGTCGATGGGTTCGGCGGGTTGCTTTTCCTGCTGGCCGCCGACCTTCTGGGTGCCGGGGGGTGGCGTGGACGGCTTGGGCTCGGCCTTCTTCTGGTCCTGCTTGTCCTTCATGTCACCGAAGGCGTCCTTGTTCTGCTGCTGCGGTTGTTGATCCTTCTGATCCTGGCTTTGCTGCTGGTCCTGCTTCTTTTGATCCTGCTGGTCCTTTTGATCCTGGTTTTGCTGGTCCTGCTGCTGTTGCTGGTTCTGTTTTTGCTGATCCTTTTTATCCTGGTCCTTCTTGTCCTGCTTGGGCTCTTCCTTCTTGAGCAGTTCCTCTAGGTCGGAGCGCAATTTTGGCCAGTCGGCCGCCTGGGCCTCGAGTTTCTGGCCCGCGTCAACCGCCGCCAAGGCGTCGCGGATGACCCGCTCGGGCGGCTGTTGCTGGGAGGATTTCACGCGCTGGCCGTAGGTGATCGTGGTTTGCGCCAGCTCGGAATATTCCTTGGCCGTGACGGTGTCCTTGGCGGCGAGCCGGGCGACCGTGGTCGAGAGCGGCTTGGCGAGGGTGTCTTCGGTGGATGGCCCGGTGATTGGGCCCGGGCTCGGGCCGGCGGCCCGAGCAGAGGACGGGTGACCGAGGACGGAGATCAGGATAAAGAGAGCCGCAGCGGCGGCGATTTTCTGTCCTCCGTTCTCTGTCTTCTGTCCTCTGGCTTTGCCAAGAGGCAAAGCACGCTCGCGCGGGCGGACGGGGAACTCGGCCCAGAAGCTGATGAGCAGGAGGAGCAGGCCGGGGGCGAGGAACCACTGGAAGCGTTCGATGAGGCGCGCGGTGTTCTTCTGGGAGAACTCACCCTTCTTGCCTGCCTCGACGGTTTTCCGGAGCAACGCCGGCAGGTCCACCCACGCGCTGGCGTCGGTGTAGGCGCCGCCGGTCACCTGCGCGAGTTCCTGCAGAGTCGAGCTGTTGAGGCGCGACATGACGACGGCGCCGCGCTCGTCCTTCACGAGGCCGCCGCCGGGCTCGGGGATGAACGAGCCCTGGGCCGTGCCGACGCCGAGGGCGATGACGCGGATGCCCTTGGTCTTGAGCGAAGCGGTCAGGCCCTGCCATTCATCCTCCGTGCTTTCGCCGTCGCTGAGGATGATCAGGTAGCGGTCGGCGGTGGAGGTGCCGAAGGCCTGCATGGAGGCCTCGAGCATGGCCTTGTAGTTCGAGCCGCCCTCGGGGAGGTAGTCGGTGTTCAGCGCGGGCAGGAACTCCCGCAGCACC
>JANYAM010000011.1 GCA_025361365.1 Opitutus sp.
GAGACCAAGCTGAAATATTCCGGCCCCAAGCCGCCCTACGCCAACCTCGACGTCGACGCCAAATACAGCTGGCTCAAGACGCCGCGCTGGAAGGGGCACGCCATGGAGGTCGGTCCGCTCGCGCGGATGCTCGTCGGCTACGCCGCCGGCACCCCCGAGATCAAGGACGCCGTGACCGAGACCCTCGCGGCACTCAAGGCGCCCGCCACCGTGCTTTTCTCCACGCTCGGCCGCACTGCGGCCCGCGCGATCGAGTCACGGCTCGCGGCGCGCTGGGGTCTGGAGTTTTACGACCAGCTGCTCGCCAACATCAAGGCGGGCGACACGCGCACCTTCACCCGCGACAAGTGGGAGCCGGCCTCCTGGCCCACGACTTGCAAGGGCGTCGGCACGAGCGAGGCGCCCCGCGGCGCACTGGCGCACTGGATTGTCATCAACGACCAGAAAATCGCCAACTACCAGCTGGTGGTCCCTAGCACCTGGAACGCGTCGCCCCGCGACGCGAAGGGCCAGCGCTCGGCCTACGAGGCCTCGCTCATCGGCACGCCGGTGCACGATCCGCAACAGCCCCTCGAGATCATCCGCACCATCCACTCATTCGACCCCTGTCTCGCCTGCGCCGTCCACCTCTATGAGGACAAGAAGGAAATCGCGCGGCACGAACTGATGGTCAACTGACCCGGAGGCTTACCCATGAATGCCTCGCACGATTACCAACGCGTCTATGTCTGGGAACAGCCGGTGCGCTGGTTCCACTGGATCAACGCGGCCAGCATCACCGCGCTCGGCGTCACCGGCTGGCTGATCGCGCACCCGCCGGGCCTGCTCAACGCCGGCGAGGCCTCGGGCAGTTTCTGGTTTGGCACCGTGCGCTTCGTGCACTTCGCGGTGGGCTATGTGTTCCTGGCGAACTTCGCCTTCCGCCTCTACTGGGCCTTCGCCGGCAACAAATACGCCAGCTGGCGCAATTTCCTGCCGCTGCGGAAAGCGCAGGTCCGGCAGATCTGGGACGTGCTGAAGGTCGACATCATGCAGTCGAGCGACAAGCCCGTGCACACGCTCGGCCACAACTCGGTGGCCTACTTCACCTACGCGGGCACGGGCCTGCTGACGCTGTTCCAGATTGTCTCCGGCTTCGCGCTCTATGCCTCGATGAGTTCGTCGGCTTTTCCCCACCTGTTCGCGTGGCTCGTGCCGGTCTTTGGCAGCGAGCAGAACCTGCGCCTGTTCCATTACGCGGCGCTGTGGGCCTTCATCGTCTTCACCCTGATCCATATCTACCTCGTGTTCTACCACGACTACGTTGAGGGCCACGGCGTGATGTCGTCGATCATCGGCGGCTGGAAGTTCATGGAGAAGCACAAGGCCGCGGCCGAGGAGGCCCACGGCATCTCGGCCTTCCCCGAGGTCAAGGCCGCGCCGCCCCCGGTGCCGGCCAAACCGCACGCGACCCGCTGAGCCATGGCCGCACTGCTCGATTCCCCGCTCGTTGGCGAAGCCAACTCCGCCGCTCCCCAGGGCACGGTGGGCGACCGCGTGCTCGTGCTCGGCGTCGGCAACCTGCTCATGGGCGACGAGGGCGTGGGCATCCATATTCTCCGCCGGCTCGAGCGCGAACGGCCGGTCGCCGGCGTGCGCCTGCTCGATGGCGGCACCGGCGGGGTCAACCTGCTCACGGAGTTCGACGGCGCGGACGACATCGTCATGATCGACGCGACCCGCGACGGCCGGCGGGCCGGCACCATCACTTTCCTTCAGCCTGAATTCGTCGGTGACCTTCCGCGTGGGTTGGGAGCCCATGACTTTGGGTTGAAGGATCTCTTTGCCGCAGCCGCCCTGCTGGGCCGGCTGCCCCGGATCCACCTCTACACCATTGCGGTGGAGGAGGTGAGGCCGATGTGCACCGAACTGTCCCCAGCCGTGGCGGCGATGGTGCCGGCGGTAGTGCGCGCGGTGCATACGCACGCCGCCCGGCTGGCGGCTACTCTCCGATGATCCCGGAATTCCACGCGCACACCCTCGACGCACCGCAGATGTCCGTGCTGCTGCTCGGCACGGCGGGGGTCGCCATCCTGCACACGCTGGCCGGCCCGGATCATTACCTGCCGTTCATCTTCATGGGCAAGGCCCGCCGCTGGTCGGTGGCGCGCACCACGTTCTGGACCGTCCTCTGCGGCCTCGGCCACGTTGGCAGCTCCGTCGCGCTCGCGCTGCTCGGCGTGATGCTGGGTTACGGCCTGGAGCGCGTGCAATTCATCGAGGGTTTCCGCGGCAACCTTGCCGCGTGGGCCATGATCGCCTTCGGGTTGGTCTACCTGGTGTGGGGCCTGAAGCGCGCCGCGCGGCACCGGCCGCACGCCCACGGGCACGACCATGGGCACGGGGAGACGGAGGGCTTCCGGCTCACGCCGTGGATCCTCTTCACTATTTTTGTCTTCGGTCCCTGCGAGACCATGATTCCGCTGGTGATGTATCCCGCCGCCCGCGGCAGCTGGGCCGACGTGTGGATCGTGGTCGCCAGCTTCAGTGTGCTGACGGTCGGCACGATGCTCGTCGTGGTGCTGCTCGCCCTGCAGGGCATCCGCCTGCTGCCCGAGTTGCAGTTGAGCCGCTACAGCCATGCGCTGGCCGGCGGCACGGTCCTGCTCGCGGGTTGCGCCATCCAATTCCTCGGGCTGTAGGCCCGCTTGTGCATTCCTTGCGGAGTGCTGTGCATTATTTGGCGTGGAGGGCCCGGGTGCTTGCGACGGGCCGGGCCGCGGCCTACGGGATAGGCATGCCCGTTTCCCTCGCTCCCCGCCCGCCGCGCCCGCTGGTCGAGCAGCTCCGCCGGTCGCAGATCTATCGCGACTACGAGAAGGCGTTTCGCGAGACCACGGGCCTGCCGCTGGCGCTGCGCGGCAAGGGGAATTTCAACCTGCCCCACCACGGCGACCCGAACGAGAATCCCTTCTGCGCCCTGATGGCCGGCACCAACCACACCTGCGCCTCCTGCCTGCAGCAGCAGCAAAAAGTGGAGGACGCGGCGGGCGCGAGCCTGAAGACGCTCCGGTGCGCCGTCGGGCTGTGCGACTCCGCCGTGCCGGTGCGGGTCGGCGATGACCTCGTCGCCTTTCTCCAGACCGGCCAGATCCTGCTGCGCAAGCCTACCGCCGCCCAGGTGCGCCGGCTGACGGGGTTGCTGCGGCGGTACGGTGTCGAGACGGACCTGCCGCGGTTCGCGGAGGCCTTCGGCCGAAGCCGCGTGGTCTCGCCGAAGCAATACCAGTCCATCCTGCAGCTGCTCACCATTTTTGCCCAGCACCTCGGCACGCTCAGCAACCAGCTCGCGGTGCAGGAGGAGGCGCGCGAGGCGCCCGCGATCGGCCGGGCCCGGGCCTACATCACGGAGCACCACGCCGAGGAGATGTCGCTCACGCAGGTCGCCACGGCCGTCAACATGAGCGCGTTTTATTTCTGCAAGAGTTTCCGCAAGGCGACCGGCCTGACATTCACCGACTACGTGGCGCGGGTGCGGGTGGAGAAGGTCAAGGAGCTGCTGCTCAACCCCAACAAGCGCGTGAGCGAGGCCGCCTACGAGGCCGGCTTCCAGTCGCTCTCGCAGTTCAACCGCGTGTTCCGGCGTGTCGCCGGCGAGCCGCCCTCGGCCTATCGCGGCAAGCTCGGCTAGGGATGGGCGTGGTGCGTGTGACCGCCCGGAGCCGGGTGCGCGTGCGCGGCGGGTCGGGACTGACAGAGGGCGCAGAAGGACTCGATCTCGCGGCGGGACATATGATCCAGCACCTGCTCGAGGCAGGCCAGGGCTTCCTCCCGCGCCGCGTGGCTGAGGCCCGGGGTCGCCGCCTGCGCTCCGACGAGGGCCTCACGCAACGCCTGCCGGCCGGCGCCGAGATAAGCCAGCCACGGGTTCAGGCCGCACGGGCAATGCGGGACGTAAGACCGGGGGTGCGCGCGTGGCGACCAGAGCGCCAGATCCTTGAAGATCTCATCCAGGCTGCGGTCCAGCAGGTGCACGAGCGTGTCCGGGTTCGCCAGCGGCGAGGACGGCCGCTCGAGCCGCAACAGGGTTTCCCAGGCGGCGCGGATGGCGGGGCGCTGCGCCGCGAGGGCCTGGAGAATGGCGGTTTCCACGCCCCTAGCTTACCGCGCGGGCCGCGCCGCCGCTCACCGTCCCTTGCCATTTGTCCGCCGTCAATTGCTGCGCATGGATTGGCGCGCGGCCGGCCGGGGCCGTTCCGGTCAGGCGGCGTGCGCCGCGATCCGATGGTGGCCCGTGCTGCGGGCGGGGGCGTGCAGCTGGTCGCGGTAGTGGCTCGGGGACTCGCCGACGATCCGGTGGAAGACGCGGTTGAACTGCGAGAGGGACTGGAAGCCGGCCTCGTAGGCGGCCTCGCTCACGCGCTTGTAGGGGTTGAGCAGCAGCTGCTTCACGGCCTCGACGCGCTGGCGGGAGAGATATTCCGTGAAGTTGAGACCCGTGCCCTTCTTGAAGTTTTTACAGAAGTAGAACGAGCTCATGCCAACCGCCGAGGAGACCTGGGCGAGGGAGAGGTCGTCGGACAGGTGCGCGGCGATGTAGGCGCGGGCGCGAGAGATCACCGGCGCCTCGGCGAGCGATTGCTTGACCATGAGCTGGTTGCTCAGGGCCGCGAGTTGCTGGGCGAAGATCGCGAGGAGCTGGAGGGTGGCGTCGTATTGGGCGCGGAGGACCACGCGCGATTGCTTGAAGGCGGCGCTGATTTCCTTCCGGTCGAGGGTGGGCTCCAATTTGACGGCTTGCCGGACGGCCTCGTTGGTTTCGGCGGCGGTGGGCAGGTGGAACAGCACCTGGCCGGTCTGGAGGTAGGCGACGATCTTTTCGCCGAGGCGGATTGGCACGGCGGACTCGTTGAGCCCGGCAAAGCACTGGGCGGTGCCCGGCTGCGCACAGGCGGTCTGCTCGAGGCGTTGCTGCAGGTCGAGGCACGCGGCGCAGGTCTTGTTGCGGCCGGCCAGCAGGGCGCAGAGGGGGTTGCCGAGCTTGGCGCCCTGCATGGGCGGCTGGAAGGAGCCGGCCGCGCGCAGGGAGAGAGGCAGGCCGGTGATGGACTGGAAGGCGCGCTGGTAGTCGCGGAAGATCTCGGAGGACTGGAGCAAGGCGACGAACGCAGTGGCTTCGCGGAGCGCGGTATCGGCGGGGGCGGGGAGGGAAGTCGTGGTTTCCATGAGCCCCCACTATACCAGCCCGCGCGGTTTCGCGTAATTGGAGGCGGGGCGGTTTCGGACTAGGGAAAATCTTTAGGCCGGCTAGGCGCCGGGATTGTCCGCTCTTGCGCCCCCGTTGCCGCGTGTTACCCGTTCAGGGGTGCCTGCCAAGAGATATGCCGAGATGACGAAGGACGAGCTGGTGGCCGCGGAGGCCAGCTCGGAGCAACGCCTGCTCACGACCATGAGCGAGCTCAGGAACATCAAGGCGGCGCTCGACGAGCACTCCATCGTGGCGATCACCGACGCGGCCGGCCGCATCACCTACGTCAACGACAAGTTCTGCACCATCTCGCAATACTCGCGGGAGGAGCTGCTGGGCCAGGACCACCGCATCATCAATTCCCACCACCATCCGAAGACCTTCTTCCGCGACCTGTGGGGGACGATCGGCCGCGGCCACGTGTGGCGCGGCGAGATCAAGAACCGCGCCAAGGACGGCTCGTTCTACTGGGTGGACACGACGCTCTTCCCGTTCCTCAACGCCACCGGCAAGCCCACGCAGTTCGTCGCCATCCGCACCGACACCACCTGGCGCAAGGCGGCCGAGGCGCAGATCATCGAGATCACCGAGAACGGGCAGCGCCAGATCGGCGAGGACCTGCACGACGGCCTCGGCCAGCAGCTCACGGCGGTCGAGATCCTCTGTGCCGGCCTGAAGGAGGACGTGGCGGGCACCCCGCGCCTCGCCAAACAAGTGGACCGCATCGGCCGGTTCCTCCGCGAATCGATCAGCCAGGTGCGTTCGCTCGCCCGCGGCCTGGTGCCGGTCAGTGACCGGCCGGACGCCCTCTGGGCGAGCTTGGTGGAACTCGCCGACCGGACCAACGCCCCCGGCCGGCTGGAGTGCAAGTTCGACTCTCCGGTGGTGCTGGTGGACGACCACAACACGGCGGGCCAGTTCTACCGCATCGCGCAGGAGGCGGTGAACAACGCCCTGAAGCACAGCCGGGCCAAGCGCATTACCCTGACCCTGGTCCGCACCGCGCATACCCTGGAACTCGGCGTCGCGGACAACGGCCGCGGTTTTCCCAAGGTCCTGCGTCCGGGCATGGGCCTGCAGGTGATGCGGCACCGCGCCAGCGTGATCAACGCCGAGCTCACGATCGACGCCCGGCCCGGCCAGGGCACCACCATCAGCTGCCGGGTGCCCATGCTAAAATGAAACCAGCCTCGAAAAAGAAGCGGGCGGCGCCCGCCGCCGCCCCGGCCGCCGCCCGGCGCCAGCGCATCCTGATCGTGGACGATCATCCGTTCATGCGGGCGGGACTGGCGCAGCTGATCGACCGGCAGACCGATCTTCTCGTCTGCGGCGAGGCGGGCAATCCGGCGGAGGCCCTGCTCCGGCTGGCCGCCGGTGGCGTGGACCTGATCCTGACGGACATGACCATGCCCGGCCGCAGCGGCCTGGACTTTCTCAAGGATTTGCTGGCCCAACATCCCGCGCTGCCCGTCCTGGTGGTGTCGATGCACGACGAGGTCGTCTACGCCGAGCGGGCGCTGCGGGCCGGCGCGCGCGGCTACATCATGAAGGAGGCCGGCGGGGAAAACCTGCTCGCTGCCATCCGGCAGGTGCTCGGCGGCCAGGTTTACGTCAGCCCCCGGATGTCGGCGCAACTGCTCGACAGTTTCTCCGGCCGCAAGTCGCGACAGGCCGATTCACCGTTCGGGAAACTGACTGACCGCGAGTTCGAGGTCTTCCAGCTGGTCGGCCACGGCCGCAGCACCCGCGAAATCGCGCAGCAGCTCGGTCTGAGCACCAAAACGGTCGATGTGCACCGCGCCAATCTCAAGGCGAAGCTCGAGCTGCGCGACACGACCGCGCTGGTCCGGCACGCGGTCCGCTGGGTTGAGACGCAGGGCACCGACCGCTAGGGTGGGGCGGCGGGCGGGGCCGCAGATTCGCAAGATATGAGCAGCGAACGGCAAGCAACCACCAGCGGAGGCCCGGAAATACTGTAAGACTGGGGGCGTCAACTCGACCCTCCCAGTCATGTCCAAATCCAAGCCTGCCCGCCCGCGCCGTGACCAGCTCCGCGTGGACCCGCAGTGGGCCTGGCATTATCGCACCCTGCTGGCGTTGCGCGACCATCTGATCCAGGAACAAAAGTCGCCGCAATCCGCCGACCGCTTCGACCGCGATTTTGTCCGCGCGTTGCTGGCCCGCGAGCCGGATGCGCTGGGCGAGATCAACGCGGCGCTCGAGCGCATCCTGCGCGGCACCTATGGCGTGTGCGAGGTGACCGGCCGGCCCATCGCACCGACCCGGCTGCGGGCCGCGCCGTGGACGCGCCTTCGGTCCCGCTGATTCTCCCGGCGGCGCGCTGCCTATCGGGAAGAGGTGCGGCCAAGATATGCCTCGGTTTGGGCAATCGGTGCCCAGCATTGCGAAGACCGTTGCCGTAAGCTGTCGCCACTATCATGAAAACACCGCGCCTAGTTTCCGTTGTTGTGGTGGCTGGCCTTGCCGTGGCGGCCGCATTGGTCGCCCTTAAATTCACCCGGGCCACCCCCGGCGTGCCGCCGGTGGCTGAGGGCGGAAAGCCCGCCGCCACCCCCGGCCGGGAGAGTGCGGAGACGCACCCGGAGATCCCGGCCCGGACTGAGGCGGAGCTGGCCCGCGACGAAGCCGAGCTCGCGGCCATGTTCACCATCGTGGGCAAGCCCAAGCCCGCGCTCGCCGCCCCGGCCTTGGATGCCCAAGGGGAACGCGGCAAAAAAGTTTACCTCGGTCTGTGCTACGCTTGCCACCAGCCCGATGGCCGGGGTCTGCCGGGCACCTTTCCCATGCTGGCCAAATCCGACTTCCTGCTCGCCAGCCGGGAGCGCGCCATCGGCATCGTGCTGCAGGGCCTGACCGGCCCCGTCACGGTCAACGGCCAGACCCTCAACAGCGCCATGCCGCCGCAGGCGGCCGTGCTCACGGACGAACAGATCGCCGATGTGCTGACCTATGTCTTCAACGCGTGGGGCAACCGCGGCGAGCCCTTCAACCCTGCCCAGGTCCGGGCGATTCGTCACCCGGGACACTAGCGCGACCACCCTTCAACCGGGTTTCCCGCCCGGCCGCAACGAGCACAGTGCACCGCCGCGGTGGTTGCACACGTCGCACAGCGCGGTCATTTCCTCGCGGGCGAGCTGGTTGAAGCAGTGCAGTACCTCGCCGCGGGCGGCGCCCAGTTCTGCGGGCAATGTCTCCCGCAGGGCGCGGGCACCGGCCAGGTAATATGTCAGCAGCAAATGCAGCCCGCAGTGGCAGCCGGTGCGGGCGTAGTTGAACCGGCCAGGCCTCTCGCGGTGGCCGGCCGGGGCCCCACCCAAGCGCGAGAGCAGCCGGTCGATCGTGCCATCCACGAGGAGCACGAGCATCTCGGGCGTCACCAGCCCCGCGCCGGGCGGCTCGGCCGGGGCCTGGTGGAGCCGTCCGGCCCAATCCCGCTTGAGCACGGGCCGCAGGGCGTCGAGTCGGGCAACCAGGCCGGGATCCATGCCAGCATGATGCCACCGCCGGCCCGGGGCGGCTGGGCACGGCTTGCCCAAAGGTGCGCACATCTTGCGGCGCGGAGCAAAAAATGCGCGGAGATGGGCAAGGGCTGCAGAGCGGGCCGGGCCGCCGGCTGGTAGGGTAGGGCCGACATACCACGCCATGTCCGTCATTCCGCTTACCATCTTCTTCAGCCTGCTCCTCGCCGGCCTGTTCATCGGCCTGTTCGCCCACGAGCAGCATCGCCGCCGTTTCGCGAGCGCCGAGCGCGACTCGCTGCTGCCCCTGGCCGACGAGATCCCGCACGCGGTGGGGCGGGGCAGTCATGATCAGGCTCCCGTCTGCGGCTGCCGCAACGGCTCGCGGCCGCCCTGCACCGACTGCCTGCGGCGCGCGGCCGCCGAGGATCCGGCGTCCGCCCCGGTTTATTTCTAATCTCCGCTCCGCCCACCCATGACCCACGGCCAGAAAACCACCATCGAGTTCAACGACAAGATTGTCCGCCAATTCATGCTGGCGTCCCTCATCTGGGGCGTCGTCGGCATGCTGGTCGGCGTGCTGATCGCGACCCAGCTCAACTTCTGGCAGGCCAACTTCGGCCAGGCCTGGCTGAGCTTCGGCCGCCTCCGCCCGCTGCACACCAACGCTGTCATCTTCGCCTTCGTCGGCAACATGATGTTCGCGGGCATCTATTACTCGACCCAGCGCCTGGTGAAGGCGCGGCTCGCGAGTGATTTCCTCTCGCAGCTCCACTTCTGGGGCTGGCAGCTGATCATCGTCGCCGCGGCCATCACGCTCCCGCTCGGCCTGACGCGCGGCAAGGAATACGCCGAGCTCATCTGGCCCATCGACATCGCCGTCGCCGTCATCTGGGTGGTCTTCGCGGTGAACTTCTTTTGGACGCTCGCGCGGCGCCACGAGAAATCCCTCTACGTCGCCATCTGGTTCTACATCGCGACCATCATCACGGTGGCGATGCTCTACATCGTCAACCACCTCTCGATCCCGACGTCGCTCACGCACAGCTACCCGATCTTCGGCGGCGTGCAGGACGGCCTCGTCCAGTGGTGGTATGGACACAACGCCGTGGCGTTCTTCCTGACCACGCCGATTTTGGGCATCATGTATTACTTCCTGCCGAAGGCGGCGGAACGGCCGGTGTATTCCTACCGGCTGTCGGTGATCCATTTCTGGTCGCTCGTGTTCCTCTACATCTGGGCCGGCCCGCACCATCTGCTCAACACCGCCCTGCCCAACTGGCTCCAGCTCCTCGGCATGACGTTCTCCCTCATGCTCTGGGCGCCGTCGTGGGGCGGCATGCTCAACGGCCTGCTCACGCTGCGTGGCGCGTGGGGCAAGCTCCGCACCGACCCGGTCATCAAGTTCTTCGCCGCCGGTGTCACCTTCTACGGCATGGCCACCTTCGAGGGGCCGCTGCTCTCGATCAAGTCGGTCAACGCCCTCGCGCACTACACCGACTGGATCATCGCCCACGTCCACGCCGGCGCGCTCGGCTGGAACGGCTTCATGGCCGCGGGCATGTTCTACTGGCTCGTGCCGCGCCTCTGGAACAAGCCGCTCCACTCGACGGCGCTGGCCAACCTCCACTTCTGGATCGGGCTGACCGGCATTCTCCTCTACGTCTCGGCGATGTGGGCCTCGGGCATCACGCAGGGCCTGATGCTCAACGCCACGGCCGAGGGTGGCACCATTCTGAAGTATCCCAACTTCCTCGAGACGATCAACGCCATCCGCCCGCTCATGCTGCTGCGCGTGGTCGGCGGGGGGCTCTACCTCGCCGGCTTCCTCATCATGGGCTGGAACGTCTGGCGGAGCATCCGCGGCGCCGCCGCCGTTAACGGCAGGATGGAGGTCTACGTTGAGGCGCCCGTTCCCGGCGAGACCCTCGGTGCGGGTTCCACCTTCCTCAACGCCCCGGTGGTCTTCACCGTCCTCGTCCTGCTGGGGTCCTGCGTGTGGATGTTCACTAGCGGCGTCCTTAATATCATCGGCCTGGTCGCCACCATGTTCTGCGTGCTGCTCGCCATCGGCCATTTCGAGTCCCGCGGCAAGGCGTGGGCCGATTGGTATGACAAGCTGCTCGTCAGCGCCCTGCCATTCACCGTGCTGACCTTCCTCGCCGTCGTCATCGGCGGCCTGATCCAGATCATCCCGATGATCACGATCGACCGCCGGCTCCAGACCGAGGACCGCGTCGCGCGGACCTACACGCCGCTCGAGCTGGCCGGCCGCGATCTCTACATCCGCGAAGGCTGCTACAACTGCCACTCGCAGATGATCCGCACTCTGGTCCCGGATGTGATGCGCTACGGTGATTACTCCCGCCTCGGCGAATCCATCTGGGACCACCCTTTCCAGTGGGGTTCCAAGCGCACCGGCCCGGACCTCGCGCGCGTCGGCGGCAAATACAACGAGGCCTGGCACTACGACCACCTCGAGAACCCGCGCAACATTTCCACCGGCTCCAACATGCCGGCCTACACCTGGCTGATGCAGCAGAACACCGACTACGCCTCGCTCTCGGCCAAGATCCGCGTGCAGCGGATGCTGGGCGTGCCGTTTCCGTCCTGGTCGCCGGCGATGATCGACACCCTCGCCAAGGAACAGGCGAAGGACATCGCGAAGGAACTGAAGACGCAGGGCCGCTACGTCGACCCCGACCGCGAGGTCGTCGCCGTCATCGCCTACCTCCAGAGCCTCGGCAAGACGTGGGAGCCCACCGGCGCCCCGGCCGCCCAACCCTGATCGTCCCGCCACTCTCAACCCAACTCCTCCCATGCTCCACCGCATCATCTACGAAGACTGGCAGCTGGTCTTCCCCGTCATCGCCCTCGCTGTCGCGTCGTCCGTCTTCCTCGCCGCCGCCTGGCGCGCGACCCACATGAAGTCCGAACAGGCCGAGCAACTCGCCCGCCTGCCGTTCGACGAGCAATAACCCGGCCGCCATGCCTCCGTCCCCGCCACCGCCCGACGATCCCGGCATCAAGCTCCGGGAACACACCTACGACGGCATCCAGGAATACGACCAGCGCCTGCCGAACTGGTGGCTCTACACTCTCTATGGCGCCATCGTCTTCTGGGTCGTTTACTGGTTCGCCCACATGCTCTCCGGCCTCGCGACGACCGACGGCGCGCAGGTGGACGCGGCCATGACCCGCATCGCCGCGGCCAAGATGGCCTCGTCGATCGACGTCTCCAACGACGGCAAGTTCTGGGAGATGAGCCGCAACCCGGTGTTCGTCGAGGCCGGCAAGCAGACCTTCCAGAGCAACTGCGTGCCCTGCCATTTGCCCAGCATGCGAGGCAAGTCGGAGAACCCGGCCGCCGTCGGCCCCGACCTCACGGACACCGCGTGGATCCACGGCGGCACGCCGAAGGAAATTTACGTCACCGTCTCAAAGGGCGTCCCCACCAAGGGCATGCTCTCCTGGGAACCGGTGCTCGGCCAGAAGAAGACCGTCGAGGTCGTGGCCTATCTGCTCAGCCACCATCAACCCGGAGAGACGATCACCGTCCAGTTGTCCAACTGATCCTGTAGCGGCGGTCTGCGACCGCCGTCCGGCGCTCATAGAGCGCCGCTACAAGTGCTCAAACCACGATGAGCGCCGAAATCATCCCTCCCGTTGCGCCCGCCCGTCGCCCGGCCCGTCATGGACCGGCGGTTGACTCCGTCACGACGATCAATGCCGACGGGTCGCGCTATTTTCTATATCCGGCCGACGCCCGCGGCCCGTTCACGCACTGGCGGCGGATCAGCGCCTACCTGCTGATCGCCTTCTACCTGCTGCTGCCCTGGATTCCGGTCAACGGCGCGCCCGCCGTCTTCCTCGACCTCGCCGAGCGGCGTTTTCATTTCTTCGGCTACACGCTGGCGGCGCAGGACGCCTGGCTGCTGTTCTTCGGCGTCAGCGGCCTGGGCTTCGGCCTGTTCTTCCTCACCGCGCTCTTCGGCCGATTGTGGTGCGGCTGGGCCTGCCCGCAGACCGTGTTCCTCGACCACGTCTACCGCCGCATTGAGCGCTGGCTGGAGGGGGATGCCCCTGCGCGCCGCGCGCTGAAACTCGCGCCGCTGACCGCCGGCAAGTTTTTCCGCCGCGTCGCCAAGCACGCGCTCTACGCCGTGGTGTCGCTCGCGATCACCCATCTCTTCCTCGCGTATTTCGTCAGCCTGCCGGAGTTGTGGTCGTTCATGCACGAGGCCCCGGGCGAACACTGGGCGGCCTTCCTCTTCGTCTTCACCGCCGCGGGTCTCCTTTATCTCAACTTTGCCTGGTTCCGCGAGCAGCTCTGCATCGTCATCTGCCCCTACGGCCGGTTGCAGTCGGCGCTGACCGACGACCACACGCTGGTGATCGGCTACGACGGCAAACGCGGCGAACCCCGGGGGAAAATCCGCGCAGTACTGGATGGTGCCGGCTTGCCCTCCGTAGCCTTGGCGAAGGAGGGTGCTTGCATCGACTGCAACCGCTGCGTGCAGGTCTGCCCGACGGGCATCGACATCCGTCACGGTCTCCAGATGGAATGCATCGGCTGCGCGGCGTGCATCGACGCGTGTGACGAGGTCATGGCCAAGGTGCACCGGCCCGCCGGTCTCATCCGCTACGATTCCTTCGCTGGATTCGGTGGCGGCATCACGCGCTGGGTGCGAGCGCGCACCTTGCTCTATGGCGTGCTCCTCGCGGTCGGTGCCGCGGTGGCCACGTTTGCCTTCTCGACGGTGAAGCCCGCGAACTTCCTCGTCTACCGCACCGGCGGCGCGGCGTATTTCGTCGGGCCCGACGAGGTGCGGAACCAGTTCCTGGTGCGCCTCGTCAACAAGCGCACCGTGCCCGCGACGTTCAGTGTCGAGGCCGAGGGGCTGCCGGCGGGGCTCCGGTCGAGTGGTTTCGCGGCGCCCGTGACGCTGGCGCCGATGGCGGAGTCGGTCAGCCCGCTCGTGCTGGTGGCATCGCGCAAGGACTACCGCGGGCCGTTCAAGTTTACCGTCCGCGTGCGCGACGCCGCGCGGACCTTCACGCTCGCCCGCGAGGTCGAGTTCATGGGCCCCGACGCCCGCCTGCTGGAGGAAGGCGCCAAAGAAAAGGAGGACCATGACCGGGAACACAAACACTAGCCGGCTCTGGTTCGGTGTCCTCTTCGGCTTCGCCTGTCTCGTTGCGGCGTATTTCTTCGCGTTCCGCGCGTCGCATGCGGCGCAGATCCAGGACGTGCCGTTGGCGACCAAAGGAGTCCGGCCATGACCGCTGCGGCAATCTGCCCGGTGGGAGCGACCTTGGTCGCGACTTCGCGCCCGTCGCGTGCGAGCACGCTCCCACAAAGGGAACGGGAAGGCTGGCCATGACCGCGGAACTCGCCGGCATCACCGGGCCGGGCACGGCGTTCCTTGCCGGGCTGGTCACGAGCCTGCACTGCGCCGGGATGTGCGGGCCGCTGGCCTGTGCGCTGATGCCGGCGGCGCGTGACGACAGTGATCCGCAGGTCGTGGCCTCGACCTATCATCTGACGCGCCTCGCCGGCTACAGCCTGCTTGGCGCCCTGGCGGGCGGAGTGGGGCGGTGGCCGCTCGCATGGCTCGGCGAAAGCACCCTGCGTTACCTGCCGTGGCTGCTCGTGGTTTTCTTCGTCGGGATGGCATTCCGCCTCGACCAGCGCCTGCCGCGCCTGCCCCTGCTCGGGGGCGCCTATGCGGCGCTGCTCGCGCGATTGCGCGGGGGCTCGCGCGTGCGGGCCGCGGCCGCGCTGGGCCTGGCCACACCGCTGCTGCCGTGCGGCCCACTCTATTTCCTGCTCTCGCTGGCGTTGTTGTCCGGTTCGGCCCTGCACGGCGCCGAGACGCTGCTCGCCTTCGGCCTCGGCACGGTGCCCCTGCTCTGGCTGGCCCAAGCCAACTTCCACTGGGTGCGCGCGCGCCTCGGCCCGCGCACGCTGGCGCGCGCCCGGGGCGTGGCCGCGCTGGCCGTGGCCGTGCTCCTGGCTTGGCGGCTTCGCGGGACGCTCGGCCTAGGCGGACCCGGCGTGACCGACTTCCTCTGCTTTTGATCATGAACCGGGCCACGACAAATTTACTTGGAGGCCGGGTGCCCTCACCCGGCGGCGCAAACGTCGCGCTGCGGGGTGAGGGCACCCCGCCTCCAGGGGCTGACTTGGTGAACGGGGGTGTGAGCCCTACGGTGCGAGTGCGTGGACTGCGTGCCGAGTCAGCCGCCCCCGTTCACCATTGCCGGCACTGCGGAACGCCGCTCGCAGGGGAGGCAGCCCAGGCCGCCGGCTTCTGCTGCGCGGGCTGCAGCTACGTTTTCCGGCTCGTGGCAGAGCACGGGCTCGACGGTTACTACAAGATCCGTGATGCGGTGACGGTCCCGGTGGGCGAGGCGGTGTTCCAGCCGCGCGATTTCACCTGGCTGGCCCGGTTGCAGGCGGAGGCGGAGATCGCCGCCGGCACGCCGGAGCTGACGCTCGCCGTGCAGGGCATCTCGTGCGCGGGCTGCGTCTGGCTGATCGAGAAGGTGTTTCACCAGCAGCCCGGGGCGCTCGACATCGAGACCGATGCGCAGCTCGGCCGGATGCGGTTGCGGTGGACGCGCGGGGTGTTTGACGCGCCGGCCTTCGCCCGGCTGCTGCAGTCCTTCAATTACCTCGCGGGCCCGCCGGGTGAGGAACCCACGGTGCCGGAGAGCCGGCGGCTGGTGCGGCGCGTGGGGCTGGCCGCGGCATTCTCGATGAACGTCATGTTGTTCACCCTGCCGGCTTATTTCGGCATGGCGGCGACGTTCCCGTATGCGCGGCTGTTCGGCACGCTGTCGCTGGTGTTCGCCACGCTCAGCCTGCTGACAGGTGGGATGTATTTCCTCGGCCGCGCCGTGGCGGCGCTGCGCGCGGGGAGCATGCACATCGACCTGCCGATCGCGCTCGGCATCCTGGGCGCCTACCTCGGCTCGCTCTACGGCTGGCTGGCGCACCGGGAGGAGTTCGTCTATTTCGATTTCGTCAGCGCGTTCATCCTGCTGATGCTCGTGGGCCGCTGGGCGCAGACCGCCGCGGTGGAACGCAACCGCCACCGGTTGCTGCGCGACGCCGGCCGGCCCCAACCGGTGCGGGTCGAGACGCCCGTTGGCACCGAGGAACGGGCCGCGGACCGGCTGGCGCCGGGCGACGTCTTTTTCGTGCGTTCGGGCCAGGTGATCCCGGTCGAGAGCCGCCTGCTGTCGGCGGCCGCCACGGTCGGCACGGCGTGGATCTCGGGCGAAGCCGACCCGCGCGAGTGCCGGGCCGGGGTCCAGGTGCCCGCCGGCGCCGTCAACCTGGGCCGGGATGAAATCCGGCTGCACGCCACCCAGCCGTGGGCCGAGTCGTTGCTGGCCGAATTGCTGCGGCCGGCCGGCCGCGACGGCTATCGTCACCGTTTCCTGGAGCAGGTTATTCGCGGCTACTTGTTCGCCATCCTGTTCATCGCCACCGCCACCGGGCTCGGCTGGTGGCTCGGCACGCACGACGCGGTCCGCACCTGGTCGGTGGTCACCGCGGTGCTCGTCGTGTCCTGTCCGTGCGCCATCGGCCTGGCCTTCCCGCTGGCGGACGAGATCGCCACAACGGCGCTGCGCCGCGCCGGGGTCTTCGTGCGCTCCGCCGACCTGTGGCCGCGGTTGAAGCAGGTCCGGAAAATCATCTTCGACAAGACCGGCACGCTCACGCGGGAGACGCCGGTGCTCACCAACCCTGAAGAGCTGGCGCAGCTCGCGCCGACGCCCCGCGCCGCGTTGCTGGCGCTCGTGCGGGACAACCCGCATCCCGCCAGCCAGGCGCTGCACGAGGCCCTGCTGGCCGGTGGGCCGCCGGACCCGGCGCCGGCGGGCGAATTCCGCGAGGACCCGGGCTTCGGCGTGACGCTCCGCAACAAGCACGGCTGCTGGTCGCTGGGCCGCCCTGGCTGGCGCGGGAACTTCTGGAGCGCCGACCTCCCGGAAGCGGACCATGACACGGAATTCGCCCTCGAGGGCGTGGGGCTGGCGCGCTTCCGTCTCGCCGATGCGGTGCGGCCCGACGCTGCCGTCGAGATCGCGGCGCTGCAGCGCCGCGGATTCCTGGTCTGCATCCTCAGCGGTGATCGCCGGGAAAAGGTCGAGGCCATGGCCGCGGCCCTCGGGATCAAGGAGAGGGACGCCCGCGCGGAATTCACCCCGCAGGAAAAGGCCGCCTGGCTGCGGCAACTGGACCGGCGCGACACCCTGATGCTCGGCGACGGCGCCAACGACAGCCTCGCCTTCGACGCCGCGTTCGTGCGCGGCACCCCGGTCATCCACCGCGGCGTCCTGGAAGGGAAGGCGGATTTCTATTACCTCGGTCGCGGCCTCGCCGGCCTCCGGCGGATGTTCGAGGTCAACGACGCGCGCCGGCACACCCAAGGTTGGCTGCTGGCATTTTCCATCGCCTACAACCTCGTGGCTGTCGGTCTCGCGGTCGCGGGCCGGATGAGTCCGCTGCTCGCGGCGGTGCTGATGCCGGTGAGCTCGCTGCTGACGCTGGCCATCGTGGCCGGCGGCATGCGGCGCTGGCTGGCAAGGTAGGGCGCAAGGATTTTCCCGGTGGGAGGGGCTTTATGCCCCGACTGGATTGGATGGAACGCGCACAGCTGCAGCCAGCGTCTTGAGGGCAAGACGCTCCACCTGTCGGGGCATAAAGCCCCTCCCGCCAAGCGGGAAACAATCACCGCGGCGCGAACAGCGGCAGCAGCTGCATGCCCGGCACCGTGACGAGGCCCTTGTCCGTGATGCGCACCTCGGGGATGACGGAAAGCGGGATGAGGTTGAAGCCCATGTAAGGCAGCGTGCAGCCGGCGGCGGTCCACGCGGCTTTCAGCGCGGTGGACTCGGCGGCGACCACGGTGGCGCGCTTGTCGGAGAGCAGGCCGGCGACGGGCAGTGCGACCTTGGCGACAACTTTTCCGCCGCGGATGACACACACACCGCCGCGCATGGCCTTGATGGTCTTCAGCGCCAGCTGCAGGTCGGCCTCGTTGGTGCCGGCGAGGATGATGTTGTGCGCGTCGTGGCCGACGGAGCTGCCGACCGCGCCCTCCTTGAGGTTGAAATCCTTCAGCAGGCCGTGCGCGACCTCGCCCGATTTGCCGTGGCGCTCGACGATGGTGACGAAACACAGGCCGTGCTTCGTGAACAAGTCCGGCCAAGTCGTGCCTGGCGTGGGATCGAGGGCGACCTGGTCGTGGAAGAGGATGATGCCTGGCAGCGCGGTGCGGATCACGTTGGCGGTGACCGGGCCGGCCGGAAGGTCGGGCGTGAGCTTCAGCTTCTTCGACGCGAGCTTCACCGTCTCATAGGCGGCCTTGGGGTAGCGGTAGCGTTTCGAGAGCGCCTTGTCCAAAATTGGCGTCACCTTGCGGTGTTCGACGACGAGTTCGCCGCCATACCAGGTGTTCTGCGGCACGAGGTCGTCGTTGAGCAACACGAGGTCGGCCCGGCGCGCCGGGGCGAGGCCGCCGATGTCGCCGTCCTGCGCGTAACGCGTCGCCGGGTGGAGCGAGCCCATGCTCCAGGCGGTGACCGGCTTCATGCCGTATTTCACGGCCTCGCGCACCACCCAGTCCATGCCGAAGAGAAACAGATCGTCGGCATCGCGGTCGTCGGTGCATACGCAGACGCGCTTGGGGTTGGCGCCGAGCTCGGTGACGGCCTTGATGGCCTGCGGCAGCGAGTGCCACGGCGTGGTCGGCGGGCCGCCGCGAAGGAAGACCCAGACGCCATTCTCGAGGAAATCATTGGAGATATCGCGGTCGATGGCTTCGTGCGTGTCGGAGATGCCGCTGGCGGCGCCGGCGGCGACGAACTCGCGGCCGTAGATGTGGCCGCAGACGGGGCGGCCGCGCTTGATCGCCTCGGCGAGGACGGCGTGGCTGCGTTTGTCGCCCATGGCTACCTGCACGAAGTCCATTTTCTCGCCGAGCGCGACAGCCTCGGGCCACTTGTCGAAAAGTTTGCCGATCTTGGCCGGCGTCAGGTCGCCGCCCGCGGTTTCGAAATGCGAGGAGGTGGCCGGCACGGTGCTGGGCACGGTGAGAAAAATATTCAACGGGGCCTGGCGGGCGTCGCGCAGCATCCACTCGATGCCCGCGGCGTCGCAGACATTGCCGATCTCGTGGCTGTCGCAGAAGATGGTCGTCGTGCCGTTGAGGAGCGCTCCCTCGGCGTAGGCGCAGGCGGTCATCATCGAGCTCTCGATGTGGATGTGCGGGTCAACGAGACCAGGGGCCAGGATACCGCCGCGCGCGTCGTAGATCTTTGTTTTCGAGCCTTTCGTCGGAGAAAATGAGCCGGCCGGCTTCACCACCGCGATGCGGCCGGACTTGATCCAAATCTCGCGGTCCGCGTGGATCCGCTCGGTGTAGGTGGAGAGCAGGCGGCCGCCGGTGATGACGAGGTCGGGGGCCGCGCGGCCCATGGCCACGGCGGCGAGCGAGCGGGTGACGGTGTGGAGCGGCGGGACGGAAAAGCGGGTGAGGGGCATGGCCGTGTTTTAGCACCGGCAGTGCCAGCGGCGAGGTGTTTTGTGGCGGCGGCATTTCGTTCTTTTACCGGCACGCCTGAAGCTGTAGGCATGGGCGCGCTTCCCTCACTCCTTCATGCAATTCGGCCGTCTCCGCTTCGTTCTCATTCTTGCCCTGCTTGCCTCCAACCTCCTGGTGGGCGTGCTCAGCCTGCTTTTCCTCCGTTCGATGGAGCAGCGCTATGCCCAGCTGTTCGACCGCAGCGTGCCGCTGATCAACAATCTCCGCACCCTGACGCGCGAGTTGAGTGGCGTGCAGCGACTGGCGCGGCGCATTTCCGACCCCAAGAACGAGACCGCCTGGGCCCCGTTGCTGCAGCAGATGGACGACGCCAGCAACAGCGCCAAGACGCACGCGATCGAGATCAGCGTCATGGAATCGCTCAAGGACAGCCGCCACGTGGCCACCATGGCCCGTTTCGGCCGCGAATATGACGAGAAGGTGGACCAGTTTCTGGCGCTGGCTCACGCCGGGAAGATCCCTGAGTCCAACCAGTTCAACGTCGACGTGTTGCGCCTGGCCTACGACCGCTACATGGATGCGGTGGACGACGCCGCCAACTATGTGGAGCGCGAGGGCATCGACCTGCGCGCGCGCTATGCGCAGGATTCGCGGCTGTTCGGCGGCTTCCTGCTGGCGGCCGCCGGCTGGCCGCTGCTCGCAGCAGCGGGGCTCGTCGTGGTAATGGCGCTGCTGGTGATCGGGCTGTTCGCCGCTGTGTTCTTCCCACGGCTCTTCACGTCAAAGCAACCCGTGGCCTGAGCGGAGGCTGGGCTAAATGCCCTTCGGGATCGCCGCGCTCAGGTTCACGGGTGCGCCGTCGGTCACGAGAATGTTGTCCTCGAAGCGCACGCCGCCGAGGCCGAGCATTTGCTCCGCCAGCGGCCAGTTGACGGCGTCGCGGTATTTGGCACGGCGGGCCGGGTCGTTGAGGATCGCGGGGATGAAATACATCCCGGGCTCGACGGTGACGAGGTAGCCGGGGCGCAGGACGAGGTCCATGCGCAGGGTGCGGAGACTGGGGCGCGGGTCCTTGGTGCGACCCGGCTCGAGGCCGCCGGCGTCGCGCACGCCGAGGCCGAGCATATGGCCGAGACCATGCGGGAAGAACAGTGTGTGCGCCTCCTGTTCGACGAGCGAGGTGGGGTTGCCCTTCATCACGCCCATGGTGACGAGGCTGCCCAGCATGTCCACCGCGGTGGCGAGATGCAGGTCCTTCCACTCCGCGCCTGGCCGGCAGCGTTCGCAGGCGCGGATCTGCGCCCCGAGCACGGCTTGCGCGAAGTCGCGCTGGAAGGCCGACGGCTTGCCCGCCACGTAGGTGCGGGTGACGTCGATCACGTAGCGGTCGGTCTGCGGGCCGGCGTCGATGAGGATGAAGTCGCCGTCCTTTGCCACGCGATCAGGCGAGGGCGAGCCGTGGAAGACGGCGCTCTGCGCACCGACGCCGATGATGGAGTCGTAGCCGGTGGTCTGCGCGCCTTGGCGGAAAAACTCGGCCTCGAGCTCGATCTGCAGCGTGCGTTCACTGACGCCGGGCTTGAGCAGCGGCTGGATCTTTGCGTAGCCGGCGGTCGCGGCCGCGGCGCAGCGTTTCATCACGTCGATTTCGGCCGGCTCCTTCGGGCGGCGCGCGTGCTTGTAGGCTTCGCGGACCTGGGTCGTGCGTTTCTCGTCCAACACCACGCCGGCCACGGGCGCGCCGAGCCCGATGACCCGGCGGCCCTTGCGCGCGGCGAGCCACGCGGGGAATTGGCTGAGCAGTTCGCCGGGCAGCTGCTCCTTGCCCTCCCACACGCGGTCCAACTCGGTGACCTCGGGCACGAAGGAAATCCACCCGCTCTTCGGGTCGTAGGCGATGATGCCGCCCGTCGCCTCGACGTGGCCGGTCAGGTAATAGTATTCCTGGTGCGCGATGAACGGCAGGTGGATGTCGCTGATCTCGGGCTTCGGGAGCGGCGAGCCGGCGCCGACGAGGAGAATCTCATCGGCCGTCAAGCCGAGGGCGGGGGCAATGCGGGCGCGGCGGACGGTGTAATCAATGGTCATGGGAAGTTTGTTGGCCACAAAAAGGCACAAAAATTCGCGAAAAGGAAGCCTCTCCAGACTCAGAGCAGACCGGATTAACGGGGGAAGGCCACGACGGTAGGGCGCAAAATCAGATTAGGCCCATCTCCCGGGCGCGGAGGGCGGCCTGGGTGCGGTCGAGGGCGCCCAGTTTGCCGAGCACGTTTGTCATGTGGTTCTTCACCGTGCCCTCGGTGATGTTCAAGCGGGAGCCGATCTCCTTGTTGCTGCAACCGGCGGCGAGCAGCTTGAGCACGCCGAGTTCGCGCTCCGAGAGCGGATCGGCGAGCGTTTGCGAAACTTTTTTGCCCTCGCGGGCCGAGAAGCGGTTGACCTCGGCCATCAGCCGGGCCGTCACGGTGGGCTCGAGGACCGAGGCGCCCTTGGCGGCGGCGCGGACGGATTCGTTGAGCTTGTCGGCCGAGCACGCCTTCAGCAGGTAGCCGAGCGCGCCGGCGCGCATGGCCTCGAAGATCTCCTCGTCCTCCTCGAAGGTGGTGAGCACGACGACCTTCGTGGCCGGCACGGCCGCCATGACGCGGCGCGTGGCCTCGACGCCGCCCATGACCGGCATGCGCAGGTCCATGAGGATGACGTCGGGTTTGTGCCCCTTCGCCAGGGCGACGGCGCGCTCGCCGTTCTCGGCCTCGGCGACGATCTCGAAGTCGGGCTGCAGCGTGAGCAGGGTGCGGAGCGCTTCGCGGAAGAGCGACTGGTCGTCGACCAGCATGAGCCGAAGTTTTTTCATCGGAGATTGCTGTAGCGGCGCTCTATGAGCGCCGGGCGACGGCGGTCATAGACCGCCGCTACAGGGGATGCAGCATGAAGCGGTTTCACGCCGGCACCTCGACGGTGAGGGTGAAGCCGCGGCCCGGGCGGTTGCCGGACTCGACGCGCCCGCCGATGACCTCGATGCGCTCACGGATGCCGATCAGGCCGAAGCCGGCCGCGGGGCCGGCGGCGCCCCGGCCATTGTCAGTCACGGCGAGGGTCACGCGCCCGCCCGTGGCGAAATCGAGAACGAGTTCCGCGGCGGTGGCGTCGGCGTGCTTGCGGATATTGGTCAGGGCCTCCTGCGCCGAGCGGAAGAGGGCGTGCTCGACGCCGGGCGTCAGGGGGCGCGCGGTACCGGCGATGCGGATCGTCACGGGCAGGCCGGCTTCATGCACGAGGGCTTGCAGAGCCGCGGGCAGGGGCGGGCGAGTGGTGTCGGTGCGGAGGGCGCCGACGGAGCGGCGGACATCGTCGAGCGCGTCGCCGGTGAGCTGGGCGGACTTGAGGATGGCCTCGCGGGCCTTCTCCGGCTGGCCTGGGAGGATGGCGGCGGCGGCGTCGAGCTGCGTCTTCACCACGGTGAGATAGTGGCCGATGCCATCGTGGATCTCGCGGGCGACGCGGTTGCGTTCGCGGGTGGTTGCGAGGTCCTCGGCCTGGGCGGCTTGCGCGCGGAGCTGAGCGTTGGCCGTCTCCAGCTCGCGTTGCAGTTCCTCGGCATGTTCCTTGGCGCTCAGCGCTTGGCGCGTGATGAGGGTGAAGGCGATGGTGAAGGCGAACGCCGCCACGAAATCGAGCACGGCTTCGGGAATGGCGCGCGGCCCGTAGCGATACGCAAACACCCCGACCGTAACCGCGAACAGGTAGGCGGTGGCGGCGGCGGCGGCGGGCCACTTAAAGTCAAAGTAGGCCTGGCTGACCAGCGGGAGGAGGATAATGTTGAAGTAGCCGAGCACCGGGCTGACGAAGACCATCGCCGTGCCCACGATACATTGGATCAGGTAGCGGATGGTTTCCCATTTCCAGCTTGCGGTGTCGTCGAAGCAGTGGCCGAGGATCGCGACCACGGTGTAGACTCCGCCCAACAAAAAGGTCGCCGCCACCTGCGCCACCGAGCCCTGAATGTGATTCATGAAGGCGAACTGCGAGAAGCAGGTCAGCACCACGCAGACGAACGCGCCGGCCCCGTAGAGGTCGGTGCGCCGGTGCCGGTGCGGGCTGTGTTCGTGCAATGCCATGTCGCCAGCCTATCACGCCCGGCCCGCTTGGCGATATAGGAAGGAAGTCATGGTTCGGTCATGTAGGGTCGCCGCTGGTCGGCGGACCATATCAAATCCAGAGCGGTCCGGCGACAAGCGCCGACCCTACAAAAGCGCGGCGTGCAGGATCTCGACCGGATGCAGGGCGATGCGGCCGGTGGCATCCTTGATCTGGTGGCGGCAACTGGTGCCGGGCGCGGCGACGAGCGTGTCCGCCGGCGCGCTGCGCACGGCGGGGAACAGCACGAGTTCGCCGATCTGCTGGGAGATTTGGAAATGCTCTTCCTCGTAGCCGAACGAGCCGGCCATGCCGCAGCAACCCGACGGGATGAGCGCCACCTTGTGGCCCGCCGGCAGCTCGAGCATTTTCACCGTCGGCACCAGTGACGACAGCGCCTTCTGGTGGCAGTGGCCGTGCAACTTGATGGCGCGGGTCTCCGGCTTGAAGGCCGCGCGGGTGATGCGGCCGGCGTCGGCCTCGCGGGCGATGAACTCGTCGATGAGCAGGGCGTTCTTCGCCAGCGCCCTGGCCGCGTCGAGCAGGTGATCCGGCATGAGATCGGGATACTCGTCGCGGAAACCCAGAATGCACGACGGCTCGAGGCCGATGAGCGGCGTCTTCGCGCTGACGACGTCTTTCAAGAGCTCGACGTTGCGGATGGCGAATTTCTGTGCGTCGCGCACCAGGCCCTTCGAGAAATGCGCGCGGCCGCTCTCGACGTGCTCCGGGATGACGACCTCGTAGCCGAGCTTGTTCAGCAGCTGCACGGCCTTGATGCCCATGGGCGTGTCGTTGTAGTTCGTGAACTCGTCGCAGAAGAGGAAGACCTTGCCGTTGGGATAGGCGAGCGACGGTGGGTTCGCGTGCTGCGCGTGCCATTTGGCGAGTGTGGTGCCATGCAGCTCCGGCAGGCTGCGCTTGAGCGAGAAGCCGGCAAAGCGCTTGATCCAGCGCGAGACATCCGGCGCGGTGACGGCCCAGTTGTAGAGCGCGGGGAAGAGCGAGGCCAGGCGCATGGACGGTGTGAAGCCGGCTACGAGCCGCGAGCGCAGCGGCACGCCGTTGGCGTCGTAATAATGCTGCTGCCACTCGGCTTTGAGGCGGGCGACGTCCACGTTGGACGGGCACTCGGACTTGCAGCCCTTGCAGGAGAGGCAGAGGTCCATGACGTCCTTCACCTGCTCGCTGTCCCAGGCGTTCATGCCCTCGCGCGACTCGGTCAGGACGTGGCGCAGCATGTTCGCGCGGGCGCGGGTCGTGTCCTGCTCATTGCGCGTCGCCATGAAGCTCGGGCACATCGTGCCGCCCATCAGGTGGGTCTTGCGGCACTCACCGACGCCGTTGCATTTTTCGGCGGCGCGGAGCACGCCCTGGGTCGCGCTGAAATTGAAGACCGTCTTGTATTCCGGCGTCGGGTGGTCAGGCCCGTGGCGCAGCGACGTGTCCATCGGCGGTGTGTCGATGATCTTGCCCGGGTTGAACAGGCCGCGCGGATCGAAGGTCTCCTTCACGCGCCGCATCATCGCGAAGCACTCGGGGCCGACCATGAACGGAATGAACTCGCCGCGCAGGCGGCCGTCGCCGTGCTCGCCCGAGAGCGAGCCGCGATATTTCTTCACGAGGTGCGCGACGTCAGTGGCGATGCCGCGGAAAAACTTCATGCCCTCGGGTGTCTTCAGGTCGAAGAGGGGGCGGGTGTGCAGCTCGCCGGCGCCGGCGTGGGCGTAGTAGACGGAGCTGAGGCCATATTTGTTGCGCATCAGCGAATCGAACTCGGCGATGTAGGCCGGCAGGTCCTCGACGGCGACGGCCGTGTCCTCAACGACCTCACGCGGCTTGGCGTCGCCGGGGACATTCATCATGAGGCCCTGGCCGGCGCGGCGGAGGTCCCAGACCTTGTTGGCGTCGTCGCCCCAGAGCACGGGGAACGCGTAGCCGAGGCCGGCGGCGCGGAATTCACTCTCGAGCGTGCGCATGACGGCCTCGATCGCTTCGCGCTTTTCGAGGCGAACCTCAACGACCAGCACGGCGCCGGGGTCGCCCTGGACGAAGAAGCGGTTCTTGGCCTGTTCGAGGTTGGACTTGGTGCACTCGAGGATGTGGCGGTCAATTAGCTCGCAGCCGAACGGCCGGTGGCGCATCGCGATGAGCGTGGCGTGGAGCGAATCCTGGATGGTCTTGAAATGGGCGCACATCAGGGCGCCCGCCGGCGGCAGGGGCTCGACGTTGAGTTCGAACTCCACGCCGAGGAAGAGCGTGCCCTCGGAGCCGGCGAGCAGCTGGCAGAGGTTAAAGGGCTTCGCGTTCGCCGGGTCGAAGACATTGCACTCCATCAGCCGGTCGAGCGCGTAGCCGGTGTTGCGGCGCGTGACGGTCGGCTTCGGGTAATGGTCGCGGATGAGCTGCCGGTTCTTCGCGTCGCCGAGCAGGTCGCGGACGGTGCGGTAGATTTTGGTCTCGAGCGTGTCGGGTCCGGCGCACTTGGCGGCGAACTCGGTGGCGGTGAGCGGGCCGAAGGTGACCGCGGAGCCGTCGCTGAGGAAGCCGCGCGTCGAGACGAGGTGCTCGCGGGTCGTGCCATGGACGATGGAGTTGGCGCCGCAGGAGTTGTTGCCGACCATGCCGCCGATCATGGCGCGGTTGGCGGTGGAGGTCTCGGGCGTGAAGAAGAGGCCGAGCGGCTTGAGGTGGAGGTTGAGCTCGTTGCGGACGACGCCCGGTTGGACGCGGACCCGGCGCGCCTTCGCGTCGGTGGCCACGATGCGGTTCAGGTGCCGGCCGACGTCGACGACCATGCCGCCGCCGACGACCTGGCCGGCGAGGGAAGTGCCGGCGGTGCGCGGGATGAGGCCGATCTGGTGCTGGTTCGCGAACGCGATCAGCTCGCGCAGGTCCACCTCGGTTTTCGGCAGCGCGACGGCGACGGGCGTCTCCTGGTATTCCGAGGCATCGGTCGCGTAGAGCGCTCGCATGGTGCGGTCGAAATGCAGCTCACCGGTCAGGCGGGCGGCCAGGGACGACAAGTCGGCGGAGGTGGGAGCGGCGATCATGCGGCGTCCGGTTTAAGTAGGAGCCGGAAACCGGTTTGGCGAGCCCGCGGATGCCCAATCTACTCCTTTCGGCCCAGTAGAAGAGGCTTGGACAGGGCCGGGGCCGGGGCTTATGACATACGCCGGAGATCCCGACCATGACCGCCCTGAACGCCCCCGCGAATTTCAACTGGCCGCTCGCCTACGAGGCCGAAGCGCTGCTCTCGACCCATATCAACGCCTTCCTGGCGAAAAACGCCACGGCGGCCCGGCTGGCGGCGCGCATGCACGCCGAGACGGGCACCGAGTTCTTCGAGTGGACCGACCATTTCGTTGTGTCGCAGAACCACGAGGCGGCGTTCCGTGCCGCGGGTTTTGTCACCGAGGTGACAGACGTCCCGACCTTCCACACCGTGCTGGCCCACCCGCATGCGATGCTGCCGCGGGTCATTGTGAGCCTGAAGGCCACGCCGTCCGCCGCGCCGCTCTCGCTGGCCGTGCGGCCGGAGTTCCTGGCGGACTTCATGGCGCGGCACGGTCTGACCGGCGCGCCGCTCGGCGCGCCCTGCGCCCGCTATCGCATCATTGATGTCAGCACGGAGAACGGCGCGTTGCTGCAGGCCGTCGAGCGGCTCGGCTACCGCGGGTTCATCGTGAGCGAGCCGCGTCCGGGTTTCGCCGACGCCGTGCTCAGGGTCCGCGAGCTGTGGCGCACCCGGAAGCGTGACTTCGCCAACGACGACGACGGTGAGCAACACGCCTTCGATGTGCTGCAGCAATGCGTCGACCTCGTCGGCGTGGACGTGGCGTGTGAACTGTATTTCGCCGAGGAGCGTTATTTCTGGGAGCTGCGCAACCGCGCCGGCCGCGTGCAGAAGCGCCGGCAGGACCTGGTCGGCCTCGGCTGGGCCAACCACGACCACCACACCTTCCGCTGTTCGCGCCGGCATTTCCCGGGCCTGGTGAAGTTCATGGAGCAACTCGGCCTGTCAAAGCGCGAGCGCTTCTACGCGGGAGCCGAGGCGGGGTGGGGCGCTCAGGTGATGGAGACGCCGTCCGTCGGCATCGTGGTGTTCGCCGACGTGGACCTGCAGCCTGACGAGGTGGATCGCGACTACGCCGCCGAGCGCTTGCCCGAGGTGGCGAAGGTTGGCACGGTCGGTCTCTGGTGCGGGCTGCACGGTGACAGTTTCCTGCAGGCGGGCATGCACCACCTCGAGGCGCGCTTCAACCACCCGCTGCTCAAGGAGCAGCTTGCGGCTGAGGGCATCGTCACGATGAAGCCGTTTTCCGATTTTCCGTTCCTCAAGCAGGCCTTCACGGAGGGCGAGCGCTGGACCGTCAACCCGGCACGCGCCGAGCTGCTGCGGAAAAAAGGCCTGATCACGAACGCGCAGGCCGACGGGTTCATCAAGGACGGCGCCATCGGCAGCCACCTCGAGAACCTCGAGCGCAAGGGCGGCTTCAAGGGATTCAACCAGAAGGCCGTCAGCGCCATCATCGCCGCGGTCGACCCGCGCCTCGTCCAGGCCGCGGCCCACTAAATCTCTCAGACAGAATTAACAAAATGAACAGAATGGGATGAAGGAGAACTGCATTCTGTAGATTCTGTTCATTCTGTCTAAAATCCTTCCCCATGAAAATCGGAATTGTCGGTGCCGGCAAAGTCGGCGGCACCATCGCCACCCTCCTCGAGTCCTGCAAGTTCTGCACCCGCGTCGCGCTGGCGGACGCCCGCGCGAACATCGACCTCACCGGCTTGAAGAAGTCGAGGTTCGTCCAGGTGGACGTCAAGGAAACCGCCTCGCTCGCAGCCTTCGTCCAGGGCGTGGACGCCATCGTCAGCGCCGCGCCGTATTTCCTCAACAAGGCCATCGCCAGCGCTTGCGCCAAGGCGGGTGTCAGCTACTTCGACCTCACTGAGGACGTGGAGACGACGGCCTTCATCCAGAAGCTCGCGAAGAAGGCACCGAAGGCCACATTCATGCCGCAGTGCGGACTGGCGCCGGGCGCCATCAACATCGTGGGCGGCTCGCTGGCCTCGTCGCTGCAGTTTGTCCGCAACTGCGAGATGCGCGTCGGTGCGCTGCCGCTCAATGCGAGCAACCAGATGAAGTATTACCTCAGCTGGAGCACGGCCGGGCTGATCAACGAATACTGCCAGGTCGGCGAGGCGCTGCACGGCGGCAAGCTGGTCACGACCATGCCGCTCGACGGCGTGGAGCGCATCACGATCGACGGCACGGAATACGAGGCCTTCAACACCTCGGGCGGCGTCGCCACGATGTGCCAGACCTTCGCCGGTAAGGTCGGCGACCTGAACTACAAGACCATGCGCTATCCGGGTCACCGCGACCTGATGAAGTTCCTCCTGCAGGACCTCAACCTCGCGCCGCGCCAGGAGCTGGTCACGCAGATCTTCGACCAGGAGGTGCCGCTCACCGAGTCCGACGTCGTGGTGTTCTACGTCAGCGTCGTCGGCAACGAGGCCGGCGGCGGCCTCAAGCAGCGCAGTTTCATCAAGAAGATGCACGGCGACACGATCCACGGCCGCAAGCTCAACGCCATCCAGCTGACCACGGCCGCCGGGATCGTGGGCGTGCTCGAGCTGTTCTCCAGAAAGAAGCTCGGCCCGGGCTTCGTGCGGCAGGAGTCCGTCTCGCTCGAGAGCTTCCTCGGCACCCAGTGGGGCGGCCGCGTCTACGGAAAATAAAAACAACCGGATTTTTAACACCGAGGTCGCAGAGAAATGACATGGTTTCGACAGGCAAAGATTCTTCCTCTGTGTTCTCTGTGACCTCTGTGTTTAAACTATTTTAATTCATGTCTTCCAAATCCACCTCCGTCGCGGCCGTCGCCAAGGCGATCTTTCCCGAGCTCGGGCTCTCGCAAAAGGCGACGAACCCCGGCGTCTTCGCCGGCGCGTGGGGTGGCTCGGGTGCCGTGCTCGCGAAGCACTCACCGATCGACGGCTCGCTGCTCGGTCGCGTGCGGCAGGCGACGCCCGAGGACTATGAACTGGCCGTCGCGGCGGCGCAGAAGGCTTTCCTCGCGTGGCGCGAGGTGCCGGCGCCGAAGCGCGGCGATATCGTCCGCCAACTGGGCAACGCCCTGCGCAGCCTGAAGACCGAACTCGGCCAGCTCGTCTCGCTCGAGGCGGGCAAGATCCTGCCGGAGGGCGGCGGTGAGGTGCAGGAGATGATCGATATCTGCGATTTCGCGACCGGCCTCTCACGCCAGCTGCACGGCCTGACCATCGCGTCGGAGCGCCCCGGCCACCGCATGATGGAGCAGTGGCAGCCGCTCGGCGTCGTCGGCATCATCTCGGCTTTTAATTTTCCCGTGGCCGTCTGGGCCTGGAACAGCGCGCTCGCGGCGGCCTGTGGCGACGCGACGCTCTGGAAACCCTCCGAGAAGACCCCGCTCACCGCCATCGCCTGCATCAAGATCGCCGAGAAGGTCTGCCGCGCCAACGGCGTGGACCCGGCCATCTTCTCGCTCATCATTGGCGACGGCCCCTCGGTCGGCGAGCTCATGACCAACGACCGCCGCATCCCGCTTATCTCGGCCACCGGCTCGACCCGCATGGGTCGTCGCGTTGGCGAGGTCGTGGCGAAGCGCTTCGGCCGCTCGCTGCTCGAGCTCGGCGGCAACAACGCGATCATCGTCGCGCCCTCGGCCGACCTGAAGCTGGCGAAGCGCGCCATCGTCTTCGGCGCTGTCGGCACCGCCGGTCAGCGCTGCACCAGCACGCGCCGCATCATTGTCCATGAGTCCATCCGGGCGAAGTTCACCGAGTCACTCATCACCGCCTACAAGCAGCTCCCGATCGGCAGCCCGCTGCAGGCGGGCCACCTCGTCGGCCCGCTCATCGACGAGGCCGCGGTGGAGAACATGATGAAGGCGCTCGCCGACCTGAAGAAGCAGGGCGGCAAAATCCTGCACGGCGGCGGCCGGCTTAAGGGCAACTACGTCACACCCTGCATTGCCGAGGCGAAAAATCACTGGCCGGTGGTCCAGCACGAGACCTTTGCCCCGATCCTCTATGTGATGGGCTACAAGACGCTCGACGAGGCCATCGCGCTGCAGAACGGCGTGCCGCAGGGCCTGAGCTCGGCGATTTTCACGACCGACTTGCGCGAGGCGGAGCAATTCCTGGCCGCGCGCGGCAGCGACTGCGGGATCGCCAACGTCAACATCGGCACCAGCGGCGCCGAAATCGGCGGCGCGTTCGGCGGCGAAAAGGAAACCGGCGGCGGCCGCGAAAGCGGCAGCGACGCGTGGCGGACTTACATGCGGCGCCAGACCGTCACGGTGAACTACTCCGACGCCCTGCCGCTCGCGCAGGGCATCAAGTTCGGGGATTGAAGCGGGCCACCGCTAATGGACGCTAATCTTCGCTAATTTTAAAACGCCCGGGCATCAATTAGTGCCAATTAGCGCAGATTAGCGGTTAGTTACCGACTCTTAAAACTTGGTCCCGAGGTAGTGCGGGAGCATCCGGCGCCACCAGGGCCAGTCGTGGTTTACGTCGTGGCCCCACAGGTCGATCTCGTGCGGGATGCCCTTGCTCGACAGGATGCGGCCGATGTCCACGGACGATGACGGCATCTCGTGGTCGCCCTGGCCGGAGACGAAGTGGATGTGGCTCTTGGCGCGGAGGTGGGCGAGGGTGCCTTCGTCGTTCAGGTTGGGCAGGTAGTCGATCGGCGAATTGAAATACACGTCCTCGTCCCAATAGCCCTTGGTATATTCCTTGAGGTCGTAGACGCCGGACATCGCGATGCAGCCGTCGATCAGGTCGGGCCGGCGGAAGAGGGTGTTGGCGGCGTGCAGCGCGCCGAAGGAGGCGCCGGTGGTGATGGTCTGCACGCGGCCGCCACACTTCGAGTGGATGAAGGGGATGACCTCCTCCGTCACGTAGCCGTTGAACTGCTGGTGGCGGATGGCCTTGTGCCGCGGGTGCATGTGGTCGTTCAGCCAGCTCTCGTTGTTGATGGAATTGATCGAGAAGACCTTCACCCAGCCGCTGTTAATGAAGCGACTCAGCGAGTCGATCACGTGGAAGCGTTCGTATTCCAGGTAGTCGGCCGCGGCGGTGGGAAACATCAGCAGGGCGAAGCCGTAGTGGCCGTAGACCGCCACCTCCATGTTCTTGTCGAGGTGCGGGCTGTGCCACTGGTGGATTTCGCGGTGCATGCTTGAGCTGGGAGCAGGGAGCACGGAGCCGGGAGAGGCGAGCGGGAAAAGGGCGGCGTCCCGACCTTCGCGTTTGCCAAAGTCCCCCGGACTGCAAGACTGGCCGCCCACTACCTTGCGCATGCACACTTGGAAATTCTTCCGGACCGGCGAGCTCGACCAGGTCTCCCTCGAAACCGGCGCCGACTTGCTCAACCTCGAGCAGCTCGACCCCAAGCTGTGGGTGGCACTCAGCTGCCCCGTGAAAGGCCTCGAACTCGACGAGAAAACCCTCGCGATGATCGACACCGATGGCGACAGCCGCATCCGCGTGCCGGAGCTGCTCGCCGCGATCAAGTGGGCGTCCGCCCGGTTGAAGGAGCCCGGCGACCTTTTAAAAGGCGCCGAGGCCCTGCCGTTGGCGGCGATCAACGATGCGACCCCCGAGGGGAAGATTCTCCTGGCCTCCGCCAAACAGGTGCTGGCCAACCTCGGGAAAAGGGACGCTGTCGCCATTTCCGCGGCCGATACCGCTGACACGGCAAAGATCTTCTCCGCCAGCCCGCTCAACGGCGACGGGGTGATCCCGCCCGAGGCCACGGAGGACGCGGAGGCCCAGGCCTTGATCAAGGACATCATCGCCTGTTTTGGGGGCGCGGCGGACCGCACCGGTTCGGTCGGCGTCACTGCGGAAAAGGTTGACGCCTTTTTCGCGGAGCTCGCGGCCTACGCTGCGTGGGTGAGCCAGAGCTCGGCCAAGGACATTGCCATCCTGGGAGATGCGACCGATGCGGCGTGCGCCGCGTTGAAAGCCGTCCGCGCCAAGGCCGAGGATTACTTCGGCCGCTGCCGGCTCGCCGCCTTCGACAGCCGCGCCACCGCGGCGCTCAACCGTGCCGAGAGCGAATACCTGGCGATCGCCGCCAAGGACCTGAAAATCACCGCCGAGGAGGTCGCCGGCTTCCCGCTGGCCCGCATCGAGGCCGGACGCCCACTGCCCCTGTTGGAAGGCGTCAACCCCGCGTGGGCCGCCGCCCTGGTCACCTTGCAACAGGCGGTCGTCAAACCAATCTACGGCGCCGATAAAAAGGTGCTGACGGCGGAGGAGTGGGCGGCGTTGAACGCCAAGTTCTCGGCCTACGAGACGTGGCTGGGCGGCAAGGCCGGCAGCGCCGTCGAGAAGCTCGGCCTGCCCCGGGTCAAGGCGGTCCTCGCCGGCCAGGGCCGCGCCGTGCTGACCGACCTGCTCGCGAAGGACAAGGCCCTCGAGCCGGAGTTCAAGGCCATCACCGATGTCGACCAGCTGGCACACTACTACCGCGACCTCCGCGCATTGCTGCACAACTTCGTGAATTTCGCCGACTTCTACTCGCGCGACAAATGGGCCGTCTTCCAGGCCGGCACGCTCTACCTCGACAGCCGCAGCACGGAGCTGTGCATCCAGGTGGCCGGGCCGAGCCCGCTCGCCGCGATGAGCAAGATCTACATCGCCTACCTCGACTGCAAGCGGACCGGCGGCGCCACGATGAAGCTGGCCGCCTGCTTCACCCAAGGTGACAGCGACTACCTGTTTGTGGGACGCAACGGTGTCTTCTACGACCGGCAGGGCCGCGACTGGGATGCGATCATCACCAGCCTCGTGGAGAACCCGATCAGCCTGCGCCAGGCGTTCTGGTCGCCTTACAAGAAGGGCGTGCGCATGATCGACGAGATGGTCGCCAAGCGCGCGGCCGCCGCCAATGCCGCTTCCAACGACCGCCTCGGCAAGGTCGCGGACAAGGCGGTGGATGCCGCCGCGGCCGCCGCGGCGAACAGTGCGGTGGCGGCCGCCCAGCCCGCGCCACCCCTGCCGCCGAAGAAAATGGATATCGGCGTCGTCGCCGCCCTCGGCGTGGCCGTCGGCGCCATCGGCGGCGCGCTCGCCACGGTGAGTGCCAAACTGGCCGAGCTGCACTGGTGGCAGATCCCGCTGGTGGTGGTTGCCGTCATGCTCGCGATCTCGCTGCCGGCCGTAATCATCGCCTGGCTCAAGCTCCGGCAGCGCACGCTCGGGCCCATCCTCGAGAGCAACGGCTGGGCCATCAACGGTCGCGTAAAGATCAACATTCCCTTCGGTTCCGCCCTGACCGAGCTGGCACGCAAGCCCGCGGGGTCGACGCTTTCGCTCGACGATCCCTATGAGGACAAGGCGGCCGCGGCCCAGCGCCGGCAGTTTATCCTGCTCGTGGTGCTCATCGCCCTCATCGTCGGCGCCCTCTGGATTCGCTACAACCGCGTGGAGCGGGGTCACTACTTCTGGGAACCCGCGCCGGTGACAATGCCGGCCGCGCCGGCGAAGTGAGTCGGGGTGGAGCGCGTTGCCCCCAACGCGCTGCAGGATGCCCGCCCCCAGCCAGCGTCTTGAGGGCAAGCCGCTCCACCTGCTGCGGCCCGCGGAGACGCGGGCCCTCCAGCTGAGACCTAGTTGGTGATGTAGAACGGATTCGGCAGCTTGAAGGTCCGCTCGGCGTAGCCGCCGAGCAGGTCGCTGTCCTGGTCGCCCATGTTGAGGATGATCAGGTAGCCCTCGGCGGCCAGCTTGCGGCGGACGTCGATCTTGAAGGCCTTGGTCGATTCCGTGAAATCGGCGGGCTTGTAGATGATACGGGTCCAGGTCTCGTAGCCGACCTCACGCAGGTTGCGCTCGGTGCCGCGCGCGTCGGCCGGCTTGCGGCCGGTGATGAAGAACACGTCCACCTTGGCGTTCACCGCGGTCTGGTAAACGGCCTGGACTGGGTAGATGGCGGTGCACTGGCCCTCGGCCACCCAGGCATCCCAGATTTTCGGGATATACCCATAGTCGTTGGCCTGGATGTGGCGGATGTTGCTCAGGGTCGTCTCGTCGATGTCGAACACGACGGCCAGCTTCTTGCTGATCTTGGCGCTGCGGGGAATGCCCTTGGGGATGCGCTTGACGAGGTAGGCGTTGGCCTCGGCGGCGAGCTTGGCGACCTGCTTGCCGTATTCGCCCGTGGCGACATACGCGTTGATCTGCTGCTTGAGGGTGTAGAGGTTCGGCGGCTCGACGGACTGGGCCGGGAGGGAGCCGACGGCAAAGATCAGGGCCAGCCCGAGGGGAAGGAGGCGTTTCAACATGGCCCGGAGCAAAGCAGGCGCGGCCGCAAAACTCAATGCGACAAACCGGCCCGTCCCTCCGCCTCTTACTCGGCGCGCAGGACGGTCATCGCGTCCACCTTGCCGGCGCGGCGGGCCGGGATCCAGCAGGCGACCAGAGCGACGCCCACGAGCAGCAGGGTGGTGCCGACGAGCACCGGGAGACTTTCCAGGTGCATGTTGGGAAAATCGGCGGCGAGCACCCGGGCCACGCCCACGGCACCCAGCAGGCCAAGGGTCGAACCGAGGAGCGCCTGCTTCACCCCCGCACCGAGCACGAGCCGGGTGATGTCGCGCACGCTCGCACCGAGGGCGAGGCGGATGGCGAACTCGCCGGTGCGCTGCGCGATGGTGCGGGCGATGACCCCGTAGATGCCGAGCGACGCCAGGCCGAGGCCGAGCACGGCGAAGGACGAGAGCATGTCACGCAGCACACCCTGCTGGTAATTGGCCCGGAAGATGATGGCGTCCGCCGGCTGGAGCTTGCGCACGGGGAGGTCGGGATCCAGTTCCGCCATGGTCCGGCGGACGCTGTCCACGAGGGTGGAGGGGACGGCGCCGGTGGCGCGCACCGCGATCTCGAAGCGCAGCCGCGGATCCTGCGCCATGGGCTGGTAGACCTGAAGGGCCGCGGCGTCAGCCTCGGGGACGGTGGAGACGACGTCGTTCACGACGCCGACGATCTCGCCCCATTGGGGTTGGGCGGCGGCCAAGGCAAGGCGTCCGCCGACGGGATCGGCTTCGCCGAACAGGTTCCGCGCCAGCGACTGGCTGATGACATAGACGCGGGCGGTCCCCGCCTTGTCGTCGGTGGTGAAGCCGCGGCCGGTGAGGACGTGCGTGCCGACCGTGGCGAAATAATCCGGGCTGACGCTGTTGAAGAGCGCCGCCGGCTCCTTGCCCGGTTCCGGCCGCGGCCGGTCCTCGACAAGATATTTCCGGGAGTCGGGCCAGTTGAAATACGGCATGGTCGCGGCGAGGCCGGCCGAGGCGACGCCCGGCAGGGCGGCGAGCCGCTGCAGGGTCAGCCGTTGGAACTGCAGGATTTTCTCCGGCGTGGCGTAGGTGCCGGCCGGCAGCAGCACGGAGCCGCTGACCAGGCGCTCGGACTCCCAGCCGGAACGGCGGTGGTTGAGTTCGTCGAGGCCGCGGATGAACAGGGTGGCGCCCGTGAGGAGGATCATCGCGAGAGCGAACTGGCCGACGATGAGCAGCTGGCGGAAGCGCTGGTGGCCGCGGCCGCCCGTCGACCCGCGGCCGCCGTTCTTGAGCGTGCCGTTCAGGTCGAGGCGCAGGGCGAAGAGGGCGGGCGCGAGCCCGAAGGCCAGCGCGGTGGCCAGCGAGGCGCCGAACGCCCATGCGAGCACGCGCCAGTCGAGGGCGATCAGGACGCGCTCGCCGTTGTCGCCCGTCGAGCGGAACGACAGCCAGTCATCGACCCACAGGGCGACAATCACCGCGATCACGCCGCCGGCGAGGGCCAGCAACAGCGCCTCGATCAGCAGGGGCCGCAACAGCTGGAGGCGTGAGGCGCCGAGGGCGCCGCGCACCGCGAACTCGCGTGCGCGGGCCATGGTGCGCGCGAGGAGGAGGTTCGCGAGGTTCGAGCAGGCGATGAGCAGCACGAAGCCGGAGAGGCACATCAGCATCTTGAACATCACCGGGCCGTTCTCGCCAGCGACCAGCTCGGTGAGCGGCACGATCCGCCAGGTGGCGCCGGTGTTCTCCGCGGCATAGTCGGCCGCGAGCCGTGCGCCCAGGCCGGCGATGAACGCGTCCGCCTCGGGCCGCGACAGCGGGCCGGAACGGCGGCCGAGGATGCGAAGCAACTGGAGGTACCGGTCCGCGGCGGCGTCCGGCTCGAGGCCGAGCGGGCGGAAGAAGTCGATGTTGCCCATGTGGCGCCAGTCGTTGAAGGCGAGGGGCAGCACGCCGATGATCTCGTGCGGCTCGCCGTCGACCCGCACGCTGTGGCCGATGATATCGGGGCGGCCGCCAAACCGGTTTTGCCAGCAGCGCTGGCTGAGGATGACCACGCGGTCGCTGCCGTGCGGCTCCTCGGCGGAGCGGAAATTCCGGCCCAGTTGCATCGCGGTCCCGAGCAGCGGGAAAAGATTGGCGGTGATGCGCGCCGCGGAGGCCATCTCGGCGGGCCGGCCCGGGTCCGCCAGGCCGGCGTCGCCGAGCTGGTAGGCGGCGACCTCGCCGTAGGGCCCGACGGCCGACCGCAGGTCGCGGAAGTCGGCGGCGGAGAAGTTGCCGTCGGGATTCTGGGGCGTAGCGCGATAAAGGCGCTCCAGCTGCGCCGGGTTGGCATAAGGGAGCGGGCGCAGCAGGATGGAATTGAACGCGCTGAACATCCCGGTGTTGATGCCGATGCCCAGCCCGAGCGTGACGACGGCCAGCAGGGAGAAGCCGGGGGACTTGAGCAGGGAACGGACCCCGAGGTGGAGATCCTGGAGGTAATTCTCCAGCCAGTGCCAGCCACGGCCCTCGCGCGCCTGCTCCTGCAGGCTGGCGACATTGCCGAACTTCCGTTGCGCGGCGTAGCGGGCCTCCTCCGCAGGAAGGCCGTCGGCCTGCTGGTCGGCGGCGCGCTGCTCGAGATGAAAGCGCATTTCCTCGGCCATGTCCTGCTCGAGCTTGCCCTTCCCAAACAGCGCGCGGAGCGGGCGGAAGAGGCGACGGAGGGGATTCATGATCGGAGGACGGAAGACAGAGAACGGGTCAGGCGGATTCCATGACGAGGGCGATGATGGCGGACATGCGGTCCCAGCCTTCGGTGGCGGTCTCGAGCTGTTTGCGGCCGGCGCGGGTGAGGGTGTAATACTTCGCGCGGCGGTTGTTCTCGGTCACCTTCCACTCAGCCTCGATCCAGCCCTTTTCCTCCATGCGGTAGAGCGCGGGGTAGAGGGAGCCCTCGTCCACCTGGAGCGCGCTCTTCGAAAGCTGCTCGAGCTTGAGCGTGATGCCCCAGCCGTGCAGCTCGCCGCGGCTGAGGACGCGGAGGACGAGCATGTCGAGGGTGCCTTGGAGGAGATCTTCTTTCTTGGCCATGGCCTGCTTACCTAGATGTTCTAAGGAAGTCGTCAAGCTTCTTCCTTAGGCGGGCCAAGGCAAAGAGGCGGAAACCTCACCGTTGCTGGCTGCTGCCTGCCCAGTGTTTGTCCCGAGTTCTGCGAGGTGACCCCGCAAACACGGGCAAAGAAACCTGAAACCTGAAA
>JANYAM010000048.1 GCA_025361365.1 Opitutus sp.
GTTTCTCGAACGGCACGCCGAGAGCGGCGAGCGTCGTGGCCGCATGCGCCATCGTCTCCCAGTCCGAGGAGCTGCCCATGATGATTCCGACCAGTGGCTTCGCCATGAGACCAGCGAAGGCTTTAAACAAAAAGGCGCAAGGCTGGAGAGCCTCGCGCCCCTGAAAACGGCTGTCTTAAAGCAGCGACGTGCCCTTCGGCACCCGGACGATGGTCGTGCCGGCGATCTTGTCGTGCCAGGACTGCTTCTCGTCGTCGAAGGCCACCCAGATGAAGCCCAGGCCGGCCACGGCCAGCGAGAGGAAGGCACTGAGTCCGCGCACGACCGCGACGCTCCAATCCAAGGGGCGGTCATCGAGCCGGACGACTTTGAGTCCGAGGACAATGCCGCCGATGGTCGTGCCCTTGGTCGCCCACATGGCCACATTATAGATGGCGAACCAGAGCGGGAAGGAGCCGCCCACCTTGAAGATCATCCGGAAGATGCTGTCCAGCATGCCGAGCACGATTCCGACCAGGATGAGATCAAGAAGCGTAGCCCCCAACCGGCGCCAGAAACCGGCGCGGGACAGGGTGGCAGCCGAGATGACCGGCGGCAGGGACGGCGTCACCGGCACCGCCGGGTCGCCCAAGACCGGCGGCGCCATCGCGGCCCGGCTGGCCGCGGCGGCGGCGGCGGTGGCGGCCCGGTTGCTGCTGAGCATGAGCAACAGGGTGTAGACCACCACGCCCAGGCCGAGCACGCCCAGCAGCTTGTAGACGATGAAACCCACCACCGGCACCGTGTAGAGCAGGAGCACAATCACCCCGCCGATCAACACGCCGAATACCGGCTTGGTCAGGGGGCCGTCGCCGAAAAGTTTCGTGAGGCGCCGGCCGAGCCACGCCAGCATGACGACCTTACCGAAGAGGCTGGCCAAAAACAGGCCCAGGGAAAAGAGCGGGATCAGCACCACGCCGATGGCGATGAAGATCGTCAATGCCATGAGGACAAAGGCGACCGGGGTGAGCAGCAGGGTCAGGAAGGCGGACAGGATGGACTTGCCGGGCCGCTCCTCCAGCGTCTGCACGCACTTCTCCACCCCGGCCGATGCCACGAGCGCGACCAGGGCGTAGAAAGCCAGGAACGCGCAGGCGATGAACCAGGCCCAGCCCAGATTATCAGCGAAAGCCAGCGGCCGCGCATACAGGAAGCACTGCTCAAACCAGGTGTGGAGCCCGTCGAAGTTGAAATGATGGCCGCCGATCGCGATGTTCTGCACCGCGCCATGCACGACGGCCTTCGGGTCGCGCGTGAGTTCGCCGCCGACGCAGACGATGTCACCGTCGATGATCGCGTCGGGCCCGAGCTCGACGTTGCCCAGCACGGCCACCGCCTGGCCCTTGACGTGACCGTTGATGTAATTGCTGCCGAGCACGGCCAGGGCCACGTCGCCCACGGTGCCGCTGGTCACGCGGGTGTTGCCGATCACGGACACGACCCCGCCGCCGGCGTTGCCGGAGGAAGTCGAGGATCCGATGATCGAAAGCACGACATCATCCACCTCGCCGGCCGAGGTCGAGGATCCGAAAATCGAGACCACGGCACCGGACTTCTCGCCGGCCGCCAGCGTGCTGTCGTGGAAAAAGCTGACCCGCTCGTTATCGGAGCCATGACCACCCAACTGGATATGATTCCGGCGCCGGGACTTGGTCGCGGGTTTGGTTGTTTCCGGCGTATCCTTGCCATCATCCGCGCCGAGTTCCCGCAACTGACCCTCGGGTTTCTTGGTTTCGGCCGGAGGCGCCGAGGGCCCGGTCGCCGGGGGTGGAACCACCTTCTCATCCGCGGGCGCTGGCGGCGCCGGCGTTTCCTGGGCGCGCAGCACCGGCAGGAATGCCAGGGCGAGCGCGAGCCAGAAGGCGGAAAGGGTGGAGGTCGACGGGTGCTTCATGGGGAAAGGGTCAGTTGTTGCGGTAAAGGGTGCGGTAGGCCGCGGCGCCGAGACCGAAGAAGGTGGCGTAGAGCGCGGCGATCAGCGCCACGCCGCCATAGAGCCAGACCGCCGGGATGGTGGAGAAAACCTGGGCGCTGAGGTCGGCGACCCACTCGGCCGCATGATAGGCCTTGGTGAAGAGACTGAGGCGCTCGCTGGCCTGCGCGGCGACCGCGCCGGTGTCCACGCCGCTCACCCACACATAGAAAGCCGTCACGAGCGCACCGGTGATCCCGGTGGAAACGGCCAGGAACAGCGCCCGGAAGGCCGCCGGCCAGTGGCTCCATGACTTGTGATACCACGCGACAGCCGCTTGCTGCTCGATTGCAGCGAGGACGCGCGACTCGAGCGTGTGCGGGGCGCGGCGCGCCGGCAGGGCGCGCAGCTCGCGGTGGATGAATTGCTCGAGTTGCTCCGGCGCGACCACCGGCCGGGCGAGGCGCGCCTCCACCGCCGCCTGCAGGCGCTGTTCAAAGCCCGGCGGCGCCTGGCGGGCCGGCAGGGCGCGCAATTCGCGGTGGATGAATTTCTCGAGTTCCTCCGGTGTCATTTTTTCACTCATGCCGCACCTCCCGGGACGAATCCCTCGTGACTGGTGCCACTGCGCACCAGGATTTTCGCGAGCGCCTCGCGACCACGGAGGATGTCGGTCTTCACCTTGCTGAGGGACACGCGGGTCTTCTTCGCGATGTCCTCGTAGGGCAGGTCCTCGAAATGATACAGGACCAGCGGGATTCGCTGGTGATCGGGGAGCTTTTCCAGGGCGCGCTCGACCCATTCGCGGCGCTCCGAGGAATCGACGCCCGCAAAAAAAGTGTCGGGGGCGGCGAACTCGACCTCCTTCTCGCTCCCCTCGTCGTCCTTGTGGACGAGGTCGGAGAAGAAGCTCCAGCGCTTCTTGTAGCGCTGGATGTGGTTGATCGAGAGGTTGGTCGCCACCGTTTTCAGCCAGCCGCCGGCGGAGGGGCTGGCGCGGAGGTTTTCGAAATGTTCGTGCGCCTTGATGAAGACTTCCTGGGCAATGTCCTCCGCTTGCGTCTCGTTGCCGATGAGCCGCACCGCGGTGGAATAGACCATGTCTTGGTAATTGCGCATGAACGTCGTGAAGTCGGGCGGAGCCGTTACGCCTTCGGTAGTGATTGTGTGCACTGGAGGATCTTCATTCACGCTAAGAACACGGCGCTCCGCGGTAGAGTTGCAGAAACCTCCTGCCACGCAAATTGCGTTACGCCAAGCCCATAAGCCCTCACAACACCCGGGCCGGGCGAAAGTCGCGCCCCTCGCCGACGGCCGTCCTAACGACCCCGATAAGCATGCTTTTTGCTCCATTTGGCCGACCGGGCCGCCCTTGCCTATTTATGACACCGGGCGAGACTCCGCCGCTACCTTCCCCATGTCCGTTTTCCTGACTCCCGATCCGAAAATTGAATCCGCCATCCGCGCCAAGGGCGAACAGCTCTTCGCCCTCATGGACCAGCAGCCGCCCCCGGCCCTGTTCTCCAAGAAAGGTGCCTACGCCCGCCTGATGGAGTGGTCGATGAAGGATCCGGTCTTCAAGACCCAGCTCTTCCGCTTCGTCGATGTCCTGCCCTCGCTCAACTCCTCCGGCGAAATCGTCCGCCACCTTCAGGAGTATCTCGGCGACAAGGCCGTCGAGCTCAACCCCGCCCTCAAGGCCGGCCTTGCCGCGTCGTCGTTCGCGCCGGCGCTCGTCGCCGCGCCGGTCAAGGCCCAGATCGTGGACATGGCCGGCCAGTTCGTCGCCGGCCAGACCGGCGAGGACCTGCTCAAGCAGATCAAGAAGAACGCCAAGCTCGGCCTCGCCACTACCATCGACCTGCTCGGCGAGACCGTCCTCAACGACGCCGAGGCCGACGTGTTCCTGCAGCGCAATCTCGAGATCCTCGATTCCGTTTCAAAATTCTATGCGAAGGAAACCGAGCCGTGCTTCTCCGACCTCGGCCCGAAGGGTCCCCTGCCCCGCCTCAATCTCTCGGTAAAAATCTCCGCGCTCACGCCGGACGTCCACCCGGCCGATCCGGAGAACTCGATTGCGGCGCTCAAGGAACGCTTCCGCCCGATCCTCCGCCGCGCGGCCGAAGTTGGCGCGCTGATCAACTTCGACATGGAGAGCTACAAGCTGAAGGACCTCACGCTCTCGCTCTTCAAGTCCATCTTCGAGGAACCCGAGTTTGCCCAGAAGCCCGCCATCGGCATCGCCATCCAGGCCTACCTGCGCGATTGCGAGGCCGACCTCCGTGATCTCGTCGCGTGGGCCCGCGCCCGCAACCGCCCGCTGAGCGTCCGTCTCGTCAAGGGCGCCTACTGGGATTACGAGACCATCATCGCCCAGCAGCGCGACTGGCCGGTCCCGGTCTGGCAGCGGAAGCCCGAGTCCGACGCCAACTACGAGAAGCTCTCGCTCTTCCTCCTCGAGAACATCGATATCGTCACGCCGAACTTCGCCTCGCACAACGTCCG
>JANYAM010000080.1 GCA_025361365.1 Opitutus sp.
ACTTCAGCGGTATTCCTCGTTGGTGTTAGCGTTTATGATTTTAAAGTTCTCAACGTGATAGTTGGGGTCAGCTCTAAACGCTAGTTTGATGCCGAAGGTCTTCTCGATGCGGACGAGAAGTTCGGAGTCTTCGACCCGCAATCTTTCGAGGATGCTCGGGTGCACGTGGACGCGGAGCGAGTATTCCTTGCCGTCCTTGCGAGCTTGCAGGCGGCGGGCGACGGAGGACAACTTGCGCTGCAGCTCGACGGACATCGTTGTGGCCGACTTCACCATCGCGCGGCCACGGCAATACGGGCAGCTGGTGTAGAGGTTGGCCGAGAGCGACTCCTGCTGGCGCTGACGGGTCATCTGCATGATGCCGAGCGACGAGATGGGCAGGATGTGCGTCTTGGCCTTGTCCTCCGACATGAGCTCGACCATGCGGTCATACACCGCGTTGCGGTGGCGGCGCTCCTTCATGTCGATGTAGTCCATGATCACGAGGCCGCCGATGTTGCGGAGCCGGATCTGGCGCGAGATCTCGGTGGCCGCCTCCATGTTGACCTGGAAGATGGTGTTCTTCTCGTCGCCGGAGCGGCTCTTGTGGGAACCGGTGTTGACGTCGATCGAGATGAGGGCCTCCGTCTCGTCGATCACGATCTCGCCGCCGGAGGGCAGGGGAACACGGCGCTGGAAGGTCTGCTCGATCTGGCGCTCGATGTTGTAGCGCTCGAAGACCGGGATGGAATCCTTGTAGTAGACGATCTTGCCCTTGGAGCGGCTGGAGATCTGGCCGACGTATTCCTGGGTGCGCTTGTAGTCGTCCTCGTTGTCCACGAGCACGCGGTCGATGTCCTCGGTGAGGAAGTCGCGCACGGTGCGCTCGACGATGTCGGGCTCCTGGTAGAGGCAGGCCGGGGCGCGGTCGGTCTCCATCTTGCGCATGATCTCCTGCCACTTCGTGAGGAGCAGGTGGAGGTCGCGGACGAAGTAACGCGGTTTCTTGCCCTCGCCGGCGGTGCGGACGATGACGCCCATGCCCTCGGGGATGGTGAGCTCGTTGATCAGGGTCTTGAGGCGCTTGCGCTCGGCGGGGTCCTCGATCTTGCGGGAGATGCCGCAGCCGTCGGAGAACGGAGTGAGGATGAGGTAGCGCCCGGGGAGGGAGAGGTTCGTCGTGGTGCGCGGGCCCTTGGTGCCGATGGGGCCCTTGGTCACCTGGATGACGATGTCGGTGCCCGGTGGGTAGAGGCCGGGGATGTCCTTGACGGTCGGCTCGGCCTTGCGCGGGCCGGTCTCCTTCTTCTTGTTGACGCGGACGACCTCGACGGAGGAATCGGCGGCGGCCGGGAGCATGTCCCAGTAATGGAGGAAGGCGTTCTTGTTATAGCCGATGTCGACGAAGGCGGCCTTGAGGCCGGGGTCGAGGTTCTTGACGCGGCCCTTGTAGATGCCGCCGACCATGCGGCTGTCGGACTCGCGCTCGATCTCGAAGCGGTCGAGGGTGCCGTCGACGAGGAGCGCGACGCGCTTCTCGAGGGGCTCGGAGTTGATGACGAGTTCGCGGAAGGTGCCCTTTTCCTTCCGGAAAATGCTCAGGATTTTCTGGAGGATGGGCCGGTCGGCGGACCGTTCCTTGGACTGCTGGCGAAGCTGTTCGGCCGTGAGGGGCTCGGTGTGCTTCTGCGGCGGGGGTTGTTGAAGTTCGTCTTCAAGGCGTGATGCGGCATCTTGGGGAGAGCCGGAGCTGGTGGGCTGGTCGTTCATGGTGGGGTTGGTCCCGGGTGGTTGTAACGGGGCGCCCGTGTCCAGCAGGCTGTGTGCAGGAGATTCCGGCAAAACGGTCAATATGGCGTGGCAGGTGACTCATGTTAGAAGTCCCTCCGAAACCGATAGACGCTTTGGACCAGTCCTTGCAGCAAGCAGCAGCTGAGCACGAAAGTGCCGCCGTAGCTAATGAAGGGAAGCGGTATACCTTTAACCGGCACCAGGCCGATGGTCATGGCGATGTTGACGAACACATGCACGGTGAAGAGCACCGTGACACCCAGCGCCAGTAAGGCGCCGAAGCGGTCGCGGGCGAGCCCGGCGATCCGCAGTCCGTTCCACAACACCACGCCAAACAGTCCGATGACGGTGATGCTTCCCAAAAATCCCTTTTCCTCCGCGATGACGGAGAAAATAAAGTCGTTGTGCGCCACGGCGGGCGGCAGGTAGCCGAGCTTGGCCTGGGTGCCCTCGGTCCAGCCCTTGCCGGTCAGGCCGCCGGAGCCGACCGAGATGAGCGACTGCCGGCTGTTCCAGCCGATGCCCATGGGGTCGATCTTGTCCGGCATGGCGAACGCCAGCACGCGGTTCCGCTGGTAATCCTTCAGCGGCAGCCAGGACTGTTTTTCATAGGCGCCCCGGTCCTTGGTGTAGTTCAGGTGGTTCGCGTCCATGAAGTTGCCATAGCGCCAGACATCGAGGGCGACCACGCCGACGAGCAGGGCGAACACGCCCAGCGCCCCGGCAAAGAAACGCATCGAGAGGTTGGAAACAAACAGCATGGCGAAGACCACCGGAGCAATGACGAGGGCGCTGCCGAGGTCGGGTTCGGCGATTATCAACAGCATGGGTATGCCCACCGCAAGGGCCAATTTTACGAGCACCTGGAGCGAGTCCTTGACCGTGCCGAGGCGGGAGCCGGTCAGGATGGACGCCGTGGCGAACATCACGGCGATCTTGGCGAACTCCGACGGTTGGAACGCGCTGCTCAGGCCGGGCAGGCCCAGCCAGCGCCGGGCGCCCATGCCGTGGGTGGTGCCGATGACCGGGATGAGCACGAGCAACAGGAACGCGATGGCGGCGAGATAGACGAAGTGCGCGTATTTCAGCCAGAGGCGGTAATCCAGCAGCGAGGTCGTCACGTAGACCACCAGGCCCAGGCCCAGCCACACGAGCTGCTTGATCCAGTCGTTTTCCTCCCGCGCCAGCTGCGCGCTGTAGATGAAGAAGACCCCGAACAGGCTCAGGCAAAGCACGCACGCCGGGGTGATCCAGTCGAACCGCTCGCGCGTGGTAAGCTTGAAAAAACTGCCAAGATCGAGGCGGCGCAGAAAGTTCACGGGGAAAGGAGAACCGCCACTAAACACCCGCGACTGTCGCTGGCAACGGCGCAGTGCGGGTTGCCAATCAATCCAACCTCCGCTGCCTGTCATTCTGAACGAAGTGAAGAATCCAGTATGACATGCGCCGGCGGTTGTGCTGATGGATTCTTCACTGCGCTCAGAATGACAATCGGGGATCCGGGCCTCCCTGAGTTGTAAAACCGCCCCTTTGTATGGTTGCCAAGCCTCCGGGCCCGCGTAGGTTCGCCCCCCCCTGAGATGTTGACCGTCATCGCAGCCACCACCAAGCCAGCCCTTACAGCCAGTGCGGCCGAGCCGTATCTGTGGGCCTTGCTGGCGGCTGGACTGGTCGGCGTGATGAGCGGCTTCTTCGGCGTCTGGTTCATCATGCGCCAGAGCCGCCGCCTCGCCGAGCAGAGCGCCGCCTCCCACCTTGAGCTGGCCAAGCGCGAAGCCGCCGTGACGGCGCAGGAGATGATCGGCAAGGCCGAGGAGGACATCCGGGGCCGCGAGGCGGAGATGAACCGCGACTTTGACCGCCGCAAGATCGAGATCGAGCTGATGCTGCGCGAAATCCGCTCGCACGAGGAATCCCTCGCGCTGCTCGACTACCAGCTGGAGCAACGGCAGGAGCGCCTCGCCCGCGAGGCCAGCGCCATCAAGCAGGCCCGCGATGCCATGCGCGATTTGTCGAAGAGCCTGCGCAAGCGCCTCGAGGGCGTCGCCTCGCTCGACGGCGAGGAAGTCCGCAAGCAATTGCGCGAGGAAGTAGTTTTCGAGTGCCAGGAAGAGCTGCGCGCGCTGCGCAAGGAACTGCTGGAGCGGTCGGAGCAGGACGTCGTGCAGGAGGGCAAGCGCATCCTCGTTGCCGCGATGCAGCGCCTGGCCAGCAAGCCGAACAACGACCTCACCGCCACCATCGTCCAGCTGCCGAGCGAGGAGATGAAGGGCCGCATCATCGGCCGCGAGGGCCGCAACATTAAATCCTTCGAGGCCGCCACCGCCACCACGCTGCTGATCGACGAGTCGCCGCAGATGGTGCTGATCTCCTCGTTCGACCCCGTGCGCCGCGAGATCGCCAAGCTCGCGCTCGAGAGCCTCGTCAAGGACGGCCGCATCCACCCGGCCAGCATCGAGGAATTCGTCAACCGCGCCCGGCAGGACATGGACCTGCACGTCGCCCAGATCGGCGAGGAGGCCGTGGATCGCCTGAAGATCTCGGGCCTGCACCCCGAAATCATCAAATTGCTCGGCCGCCTGCGCTTCCGGTTTTCCTACACGCAGAACGTCCTCGACCACTCCATCGAGGTCGCGCAGCTCTGCTCGATGCTCGCCTCGGAGCTCGGCCTCGAGCCCAACGTCGCCAAGCGCGCCGGCCTGCTGCACGACATCGGCAAGTCGATCGAGGGCGAATACGAGGGGAGCCACGCGCTGATCGGCGCCGACTTCATCCGCCGCTACGGCGAGACTACCATCGTCGTCAACGCCGTCGCCGCCCACCACGCCGAGGTGAAACCCGAGACGATCTATGCCGGGCTCGTGATCCTGGCCGACGCCATCTCCGCCTCGCGTCCCGGCGCCCGCGCCGAGTCCATGACCTCCTACATTGAGCGGCTCGGCCGGCTCGAGAAGCTGGCGATGACAATGCCCGGTGTGCAGCAGGCCTTCGCCATCCAAGCCGGCCGCGAGGTGCGCGTCGTCGTGCAGCCGAGCCTGGTGACCGACGAGCAGGCGCACCTGCTGGCCAAGAACCTCCGCAAGAAGATCGAGGAGGAACTCGACTACCCGAGCACGATCAAGATCACCGTGATCCGCGAACAGCGATACACGGAAACCGCGACCTGAGTGGCACCACGAAATACGCCAAATACACGAAATTCAGACGGACCGGTTCGTGTTTTAGATTTTCTTTCGGGTATTTAGTGTGTTTCGTGGTGGCAAATGGCTGACAGAAAAATTCTCGAGACCTTCCCGAATCCCGCGCCGCGGCGTGACTACCTGATCGAGCACACGCACCACGAGTTCACCTCGGTGTGCCCGATGACGGGGCATCCGGACTTCGCCGACATCACGGTCCGCTACGTGGCGGACAAGAAGTGCGTTGAGCTGAAGTCGTTGAAGCTCTATTTCCACGCCTACCGCAACGAAGGCATCTTCTTCGAGGCCGCGACCAACAAGATCTGCGACGACCTCGGCACGGCGCTCAAGCCCCGCAGCCTCGCCATCATCGCCCGCTGGAAGGCCCGCGGCGGTTTCTCCTCGGTCGTCACGGCCGAGTGGAAGAAGAGATAAACCGACAAAACCACGAAACACACAAAACACACGAAATGCCGGAAGAGGCCCTTTGATTTTCGTGTATTTAGTGTTTTTCGTGGTGACCTTGAATGCATTGGGCTGAAA
>JANYAM010000207.1 GCA_025361365.1 Opitutus sp.
CGGGCGGCGACGAGCATGGGGCTGTTGAGCGCCAGGCCGCAGGCCAGTGAGCCGAGGGTGAAGAGCCAGACCGCCCACGTGAACACCCGCTTGGTGCCGAAGCGGTCGGCCATCCAGCCGCTGATGGGGATGAATACGGCCAGACAGAGCGTGTAGCTGGTCAACACGCCCTTGAGGCTGAGCGGGGTCACCTCCAGGCTGGCGGCCATCGTCGGGACGGCCGTGTTCACGATGGTGGCGTCCAGGTTCTCCATGAACATGGCCACCGCCACCAGCCACGGCATGAACCGCTTGGTCTGGTCGAGGGAGGGGGCGGCTTGGGCGTGGGCCATGGCGCTTTTTAGTAACCCAGCCCGGTCCGGCAGGCAAGCGGCCGGCGCCAGCCAGTAGGTGGCCGCATGGCCCATGGCCCGAAAATATCATATTTCCTGCTGGAGCGGAGAGAGCAGGCTCGTTGGAGGGCACATCTTCTGATGTGCCGCGGCCCAGCTGGAGCTGGGCCCTCCATTGAGAGGGCGGCTACCAGCCGCCCGTCTCCCCATTGACCAGCCCAAAATCGCGGCTGGGAGTAATTTTTCAGAGGGGAAAACGGCGCTTTTTCCATTGCACCGCGGAAACGCGCTGCCTCTAGTTTACCCTTTAAGTTTCATGCATCTTAAGGCGCTAAAACTGCACGGCTTCAAAAGCTTTGCCGACAACACCACCCTCAGTTTCCAGCCCGGCGTCACGGCCATCGTCGGCCCGAACGGCTGCGGCAAGAGCAACATCGCGGACGCCATCCGCTGGGTGCTGGGCGAGCAGAGCGCCAAGGCTCTTCGCGGTGGCAAGATGCAGGATGTCATCTTCGAGGGCGCCGACACCCGCAAGGCCGCCCAGTTTTCCGAGGTCGCGCTCCTCCTGACCGAGTGCGAGGCGCAGCTCGGCAGCGATTTCCACGAGATCGAGATCATGCGCCGGGTCGGCCGCGACGGCCTGGGCGAGTATTTCTTCAACGGCCAGCCGTGCCGCCTGAAGGACATCAACAAGCTTTTTATGGACACCGGCGTCGGCCGGACCAGCTACTCGATCATGGCGCAGGGCCAGATCGACCAGATCCTGTCGTCCAAGCCCGAGGAACGCCGCGTGGTGTTCGAGGAGGCCGCGGGAATCACGAAATATAAGAGCCAGCGCCGCGAGGCGATGAACAAGCTCTCGCTCACCGACCAGAACCTGGCGCGCGTGTCCGATGTCATCACCGAGGTCGCCCGCCAGATCGGCTCGCTGAAGCGCCAGGCCGCGAAGGCCATGCGCTACAAGCGCCTCAGCTTCCGCCTGCGCCACCTCGCGCTGGCCCAGAGCGGCCACCAGTTCGGTTTGCTCAGCACGACGCTCGCTGACCTCGACAGCCGCGTGGCCGCGCTGCGCGACGCCGCCGACACCCGCCGCTCCTCGCTGGAGGAGCGCACCAAGTCGCTCGACGAAAAGAAGGCCGCCCGCAATTCACTCACGCAGCGCGTGCAGGACGCCCAGCAGGGCGTGTTCGATCTCCGCTCGCAGAAGGAATCCGCCGAGAACGCTGCCAGCATGGCCGAGGTGAAGCGCACCGGCCTCACCGAGCGCATCGACGCCGGCAAGGACGACCTGTCTGAGCTGGAGATGCAGCGCAAGGAGCTCGCCACGCAGGTGGACACGGGCGCGCAGGACAAGCAGATGCAGCTGACGATGCTCGGCAGCTCCGACGCCGTCTTCCAGGATCGCAACCGGGAGCTGGCCGTCACCGAGGGCGAGCTGACCAAGGCGGAGCAGCAGCTCAACCAGGACAAGTTCCACCTGCTGCAGCTCGAGAGCGCCGTGGCCCGCCACCGCACCGAGAGCTCCGGCCTCGAGGTAGACGCTCGCACGAGCCAGAACAAGTTTGACCAGCTTTCCACCGAACTCGCCGAGTTGCGCGCCGCCGTCGAGGCCGCCGCCGCCGCGCTGACCCAGGTGCGCGGCCGGGTCGAGGAGGCCCGCGCCGAGCAGAGTCGTTCGAACAACGAGGCGCAGGCCGCGCAGGCCGCCCTGCAGAAGGCCACCCAGGAATTCCGCGAGGCGCAGCGCAAGCTGCAGGAGATTGATCGCAACCTCGCCCAGAAGACCGCCCGCCTGAAGTTGCTCCAGCAGCTGCAGGAGAAGTGGGAAGGCTTCGGCGAAGGCGCCAAGGCGATCCTCCAGGGCCGCTTCACCGCGCTGTTCGGCGAGCAGAAGTTCACGCCGATCACGCAGGGACTCGAGGTCCGCGCCGAATACGCCAAGGCGGTCGAGGCCCTCCTCGGCGCCTCCGTCGAGGCCATCTCGGTTTCCGACCTCGGCACGGCGCAGAAGATTCTTTCCCAGCTCGAGGCCGACAAGATCGGCAGCGTGTGCCTGCAGATTACAGGGCAGGGAGCAGGGAGCGGGGAGCAGGGAGTCAACCTTCCGGCCGGTTTGAAGCCGGCGACTGAGGCGATCGCCAACCTCGAGTCATCGCACCCCGCGGCCTCGATCCTTTCCGCCTGCTACCTCGCCGATGATCTCGGGGCGTTCCTCGAGTTCTGGCAGGCCAATCCCGCATTCAGCTTCCTGATGGTGGCGACGGCGAAGGGCGATCTCGTGGACCGGCGCGGCCTGATCTACGGCGGCCACCACAAGAAGCCGGCCAACAGCATCGTCCAGCGCGAGGTCGATCTCCGCGAGACGGGCAAGGCGGTCGTCTCTGAGCAGAAGGCCCATGACGAGCAGCGCGCCGTCATCGAGCAGCTCAACGCGACGCTGGCCGCCGCCGAGCAGACTCTCGAGCAGAAGCGCAAGGAAGTGCTCGCCACGTCGCAGGCAGCGGCGTCCATCCACACCGAGGAAAAGAACGCCCAGAAAGCGCACGACGACGCCGTCAACCGGCTCGCCCGGATGGAAAACGAACTCAATAATCTCAAGCGCGACCACGATGAGGCCCTGTCCCGCCTGGCAAAGGCGCAGGCTCAGCTCGCCGAGGCCGAGGCGGGCGTCACCGCCCAGAAACAGAAGCTGGCCGCCACCGAGGCGACCATCACCGAGAAGCGCGCCGACCGGGACCAGAAGAAGGAAATCCTGGCCTCGGCCCGCCTCGAGCTCGCCGAGCGCCGCCAGAAGGTCGAGGTGCTCGACCGCGGCCTGACCGAGATGGAACGCCGGGGCGAACAGCTCGAGGAACTCATCACCCAGCGGCAGATCGAGCTCGAGACTTGGTCCGAGCAGGTGTCCGTGCTGGCGGGAGAGACGACCGGGCAGAAGCAGCGCGCCGAGGAGATCGTCAAGACCCTCGCCGTCGCCCAGGCCAACGTGGAGTCGGTCCGCGGCGAGCTGTCGACGATCGAGCACGAAATTTCCGCCGTGGAAAACGGCCTCACGTCCATCCGCAGCGAGGCCGAGACCTCGCAGGCCGAGCTGGGCAAGCACGAGGTGAGGGTCGCCGAGACCCGCGCCCGGGTGCAGTTCCTCACCGAGGAAGTGACGCGCGAGTTCAATGCCGACATTGCCGCGCAGGACTGGAAGCAGCTGCTCTGGCGCGCCGACGACGAGCCGGAAGGCCTCAAGGCACTCGATCTCGACGAGGAAGAAGGCTCGGAGGACGGAGCCCCGAAGACAGACGACGGCCCGAAGCGCCGGAAGAAGAAAGGCGAGCCCAAGGGCGAAGCGACCGAGGCCGACCTGGCCGCGCTCGACTCGACCAATTGGGACGAGATCAAGGCCGAGGTGGACGCACTCCGCCAGCGCATCGGTGCCATGGGCGCCGTGAACCTCGTGGCCATCGAGGAGTATTCCGAGCTGAAGCAGCGCTACGAGTTCCTCAAGACGCAGAGCGACGACCTCGCCGGCGCGAAGGCGCAGCTGCTCAAGGCCATCGACGACATCAACCAGACCTCCCTCGAGCAGTTCAAGGTGACGTTCGAGCAGATCCGGAAGAATTTCGCCTACACGTTCCAGATCCTGTTCGGCGGCGGCCGGGCCGAGATCGAGCTGGTGACGGCCGACGACCCGCTCGAGAGCGGCATCGAGATCGTCGCGCAGCCCCCGGGCACCAAGCTCAAGGGCATCACGCTGCTGTCCGGCGGCCAGAAGACGCTCACCGCGGTGGCGCTGCTCTTCGCGCTCTACATGGTGAAGCCGTCGCCGTTCTGTTTGCTGGACGAGCTGGACGCGCCGCTCGACGAGTCGAACATCCACCGTTTCACCAACCTGCTGAAGCAGTTCGTGAAGGAGTCGCAGTTCATCATCATCACGCACAATAAGAGCACGATCGCCGCGGCGGACGCCATCTACGGCGTGACGATGCAGGAGCGCGGCGTGTCGAAGACGCTCTCGATGAAGTTCGACCAGCACAAGGGCGAGCCCGAGGTGCTGCCGACGACGATCGCCGACGCTGTGCGCGCCGCGGCGCCGAGCGCGCCGGCGAATAACTGAGGATGGCGCGAGTCTGAGGAAGCAGGGCGCGAGTGGAATATCCGCCGTCGCCTTTCAGGCTATGGCGGATGCCTTTTGGCTTCCAAAAGGCAAAAGGCGCGACCCTTGCGGATCGCGCCTCTTTGCTTGCCCAGCCGGGGGGTAGTCCGGCCGGGAATGGTTCTGAAACTCAGTGGCCGTGCTTCTTGGCCTTGGGCTCGGCGCCTTCGCCGCCCGGGGTTTCCGCCGCGATCATGTCGGCCGGGACGTTCGAGAGGGCGTCCTCCATGGTGGTGAGGCCGAACTTCACCTTGAGCATGGAGTCCTGGTGCATGGTCTTCATGCCGGTCTTCATGCACACGCGCTTCAGGGCGGCGACCTCGACCTCCTTGTTGATGGCCTCGACGATTTCCTCGCAGTTGACCATGAGCTCGTGGATGCCGACGCGGCCCTTGTAGCCGTTGCCGCTGCAGATATGGCAGCCGCCGGGGGCCGCCTTGAAGATCTCGGGGACCTCCTTGAGGTCGAGCGCCTTCATGAGGATCTCCGCCTCGCGGCCCTCGGGCTTGTATTTGACCTTACAGTTTTTGCAGACGCGACGGAGGAGGCGCTGGGCGCACACGCAGACAAGCGCGGCCGAGATGTTGAAGGGCTCGATGCCCATTTCACCCATACGCGAGACGGTCGAGGGTGCGTCGTTGGTGTGGAGGGTGGAGACGAGCAAGTGACCGGTGAGCGCCGCTTCGCAGGCGATCTGGGCGGTTTCCTTGTCGCGAATTTCGCCCACGAGGATGATGTCGGGGTCCATACGCAGGTAGCAGCGCAACGCCCGTTGGAAATCCAGGCCGATCTGCTTGTTCATCTGCATCTGGTTCAGGCCGGGGAGCGTGTATTCGATCGGGTCCTCGGCGGTCTGGATGTTGACGTCGGGCGTGTTGATCTCGGCCAGCGCCGCGTAAAGGGTCATGGACTTGCCGGAGCCGGTCGGGCCGCAGTGCAGGATCATGCCGTAGGGCTGGCGGACGCAGTCGCGATACTTGGCGAGATTCTCCTCGGAGAAACCGAGCTGGGGCAGGGGCAGGGTGGACTTGGCCTTGTCGAGGATACGCATGACCACCTTCTCGCCGTGGTTCATCGGGCCGGTGGCGACGCGCAAGTCGATATCGATGTTTTTCTTCGTGAACTTCTTGAACACGATACGACCGTCCTGCGGGAGACGGCGCTCGGAGATGTCCAGGTTGCACATGATCTTCAGGCGGGCGACCATGGCGAAGGCGACCTGCTTCGGGAGGCGCATCTTCTCGGAGCACATGCCGTCCACGCGGTAGCGGACCACGAGGTCCTTTTCCATGGGCTCGATGTGAATATCGGACGCGCCGGAGACGTAGGCGTCCTCGATGATGCGGTTGGTGAGCTGGATGATGGGGGCGGAGTCCTCGCTCTCGAGGTCGGCGGCCTTGACCTCGCCGCCCGTGCCGCCCTCGGTGTAGGCACCGGAGATGAGGTCCTTCACCTCGTCGATGTCGACCTCGGTGGCGGCCTCGCCGGCCTTGGCGGCGGCGCCGGCCTTCTCGCCGAAGCATTTCTTGAGGAGGGCGTCGAGGAGGCTGGCGGGGATGACTTTGACGTCGTCGATCGCCATCTCGGTGGCTTGGGAGAAGGACTCGCGCTTGGCGTAGTCCAGCGGATTGGTCATCAGCACCGAGCAGGAATTCGCGCCGGTCTTCTTGTAGGGGAAGATGGCCTCGCGGCGGATGACGGCGTCACCGGTGATCTCGACGAGCTTCTCGTCGATGTCGACGTCCTCGATCTTGGTGATGAGCGGGAGTTCGGTGAACTTGGAGATGAACTTGGCGGTGTCCTCGGGGGTGAGCTGGAACTTCGGGTCCAGCATGCGCTGGATGAGGGTGGAGGAGTATTCGGCCACCTCGAGGAGGACGCTGAGGTCCTTCGGGGTGAACGAGCCGCCCGTGCCGGCGGAGGGCTCCTTGTTGAGGACTTGAATGGCGCCGATGACGAGGTTCGTCTTGAGCGGGACCGTGAGCATCGAGTTCACCTCGAAGCCGACGTCCATCTTTTTGAGGGAGGCGGCGTCGGCGCCCTTGCCGCTGAAGAAGAGGGGTTCGCCGGACGTGATGACCTTGCCGACGTTGCCGGTGCCGGCGGGGAGCTTGAGAGTCAGGAGCTTCTTCTGCGTCTCCTTAAACTGCATCTCCTTGGTCTTGTCGGTGCCCCAGAGGGTCGGAGAGTAATACACCTGCTTGAACGCGATCTCGCCGCCCTCGACGAGATACAGCGTCATGGACTGGGCTTGCAGCGACTCGACGACCTTGCTGGAGGTGAGCTCGATGACAGTGTTGACGTCCTCCTTGCTCGGGGCCGGCTTGGAGATGACCTTGATGAGCAGGGAGCGGCGGAGCGTGCCGGTGAGATTGCTGGAGGTAGCCATGAGATGGGGAGGTGGAGGAAGGCCGTCCGGCCGGGATCGCGGAAAAGCGACGACGGTGGTTTGAAAAACGCGCTTGCTTGTATGGGTAATTTTTAACGTGGTCGAGGGCGAATTGCAAATGCTTGGCTGGCTGAAAGAGGTCTGGAGCAAGGTCGTGCGACGCGAGGCCCTCACGGCCCGCGCGGAGGCCGGGGCCCGCGGCGAGCAGGCGGCGGCGGACTACCTGCAGGCCCGCCACGGTTTCGCCATCGTGACCCGAAACTGGCGCAGCCCGCGCGACCGGCGCGACGAGATCGACCTGGTGTGCCGCGACGGCGAGGTGCTGGTATTCGTCGAGGTCAAGGCCCGCGCCGAGGGCGCGCTCGTGTCGGGTTTCGAGGCGGTGGACCAGCGGAAGAAACGCGCGCTGCGCCGCGCCGTGCACGCCTACCTTGGCGCGCTGGCGAGTCCGCCCCGCACCTTTCGCTTCGATGTCGCCGAAGTCACGCTCATCGGTCGGCTGCCCGCGCAGGTGATGCACTTCGAGAACGTCCCGCTCTTCCCCAAGGGCTACCATGTCGCCCGCCAGAGCGGATCGCTGGAAGAGATGGGCGAGAAGCACAGTTGAGCGGGGCCGGCCGGGCATGACACGCGGCGCGATTAAATAGCCTTGCGAGGGCTTCCCATCGGACCGAGTTTTCCCGCGTATGGCTGAAGAAACCCGGCACCCGTTTTTGCATGGCCTGAGCAAGCACCGCGGCTCCCCGCCGACGGTGATCGTCATCTTCGGCGCTTCCGGCGACCTGACGGCCCGCAAGCTCATCCCCGCCATCTACAACCTGGCGCACGATGGCCTGCTGCCGGCGGATTTCTTCCTCATCGGCTTCGGGCGGAAGGCGATTCCCGACGCCGAGTTCCAGAAAATGGCGGCCGACGCCATCAAGGAATTCTCCCGCCGCGAACCGAGCCCGGAGGTCTGGGCGCGCCTGTCCCAGCGCACGTTCTATGTGAGCGGCGGCTATGACGAAAAGCCCGCTTTCGACCGCCTCGGCCAGCGGATTGACGGCCTCGAAAAGGAAACCGGCCAGCAGTTGCAGTCGTTGTTCTACATTTCCACCCCGCCGAATGTCTTTGCCCCGATCATCCAGAACCTCGGTGCGAGCGGCCTGGCCCGGCGTTACCTGGGCGCGGCGCACCAGTCGAAGTGCATCATCGAAAAACCCTTTGGCCGCGACCTGGCCAGCGCGCAGGCGCTCAACCTGGAGTTGACCACAGTGTTTGCCGAGTCGCAGGTGTTCCGCATCGACCATTACCTGGGCAAGGAGACCGTGCAGGACCTGCTGGTGCAGCGTTTCGCCAACGCCATTTTCGAGCCGATCTGGAACCGCAATTTCATCGACTCCGTGCAGATCACCGTGGCCGAGCAGGTGGGCGTCGAGGCCCGCGCCGGCTACTACGAGCAGAGCGGCGCCCTGCGCGACATGATCCAGAACCACACCATGCAGCTCCTCGCGCTCACGGCGATGGAGCCGCCCGTCTCGATGGACGCCGAGTCCATGCGCGATGAGAAGGTGAAGGTCCTCAAGGCCATCCAGCCGCTCCGGCTCGACGGCCCAAATCCGGACGTGGCCCGCGCCCAATACGGCGCCGGCGTCATCAGCGGCAAACCGGTCCAGGGCTATTTGCAGGAGAAGGACGTCGCGCCGACATCCGCCACCGAGACCTTCGCCGCGCTCCGCCTGAGCATCAACAACTGGCGCTGGCAGGGCGTGCCGTTCTACCTGCGCTCGGGCAAGCACCTCGCGCGCCGCGTCAGCGAGATCGCGGTCCGCTTCAAGCGCACGCCCGGCAGCCTGTTCGCCGAGACGGACCGCTCGATGCTCGCGGCCAACACCCTGGCGTTCCAGATCCAGCCCGACGAGGGCCTGAGCCTGATCCTCAACGCCAAGATCCCCGGCCTCGAGACGCGTACCCAGCCGGTCAAGATGAATTTCAAATACGCCACGACCTTCGGCTCGAACACGCCCGAGGCTTACGAGCGCCTCGTGCTCGACGCCATGATCGGCGACGGCACGCTCTTCATCCGCGGCGACGAGACCGAGCGCTCGTGGCAACTCTGCACGCCGATCCTCGAGCACTGGGCCAAGGAGGGGCGCTCCGGCCTCGACACGTATCCGTCGGGCGCGTGGGGGCCGCCGTCGGCCGAGGCCCTGCTCGCCGCGAACGACCACTCGTGGAGGGAGCCATGAGCTGCGTCGTCGGTTTGTTTGCTTCTGTAGCGGCGGTCTATGACCGCCGACGTGCGTCCTCCCCGGCGGTCATAGACCGCCGCTACAGTCATGCCTGCCGTCTTTGACGCTCTGCCCGGACAGGAGGTGCCCGTCGGCGGCATCTCGGCGGGGTTCAAGAAAATCTGGGCCGATTCCCCGGCTCAGGAGAGCCGCGCCGTGCAGCTCAACCTCGTGCTGCACCTCGGCAGCAACACCACGCCGCCGGACGCGGTGGAGCAGTTCCAGAACACGCTGAAGTTTGCCCACCGCTACCCGTGCCGCGTCGTCGTGCTCTGCCCGGACTTCGGTGAGACGGCGCCGGCCGAGATCCGCGCGAAGATCTACGGCGAGTGCTTCCTCGGCAAATCGAAGGACGACACGCGCTGCGTCGAGTTCGTCATCCTGCACTACACGGAGGCGGCGCGCCGCTACCTGGAGAACCAGGTGTCGGTCTGCCTGTCGACCGACATGCCGCTCTATTATTGGGGCCACCGGTTTTCCGCGACGAAGCGGCTGGCGGAATACGGCTATCTGCTGACCCGGTCGAGCCGCATCCTGTTCGACAGCGCCGTGGTGCCGCCGGACACGTTCACCTTTCCCTGGCCAAACATTGCCGCGGTGCGCGACCTCGCCTACACCCGCACGCTGCCGCTACGGCAGAACCTCGGGCAGTTCCTCAGTCGCTACGCGCCGGCGCTGATCAATGCCGGGCTGCAGAAGGTGACCATCCGCCACCGGGCGCAGTTTGCCGCGGAGGCGAGCTGCCTGCTCGGTTGGGTCAAGAAAGGCCTGGCCCGCGCCGGCGCCGGGCCGGTGGCCTTCGAGGTCACACCGGTGGACTGCCCGGGCTGCTTCTCGATGGAGTTCACCTACGCCGACCCGAAGAAGATCTTCAAGTGGGAGGCGGACCTCAGCGCGGACCACGCCGAGTTCACCGGCAACCTCGGCACCGGCCAGACAACCCTCGTCGCCGCCGCGCACTTCCTCGCGCCGGAAGCGGCGTTGAGCGAGGCGATGTTCTTCTGATTCTGAGAGGCCGGCAAGGCGGGGGGCAGATCGAACCGGCTTTGACACCCGTTGGGGAGACGGCTTACCTCGGCGCACATGCCAGTCGACCCTTCGCCGCACACCGCGGGGCCCACGCCACTCTCGGGCGGAGCTGTCGTGCGACGCGCCCGTCCGATTTACCGCGTGTTCGTCAGTTCCACCTGGCTGGACCTCCAGCCGGAGCGCCGCGCGCTGATGGAGGCGCTGAACCGGATGGAGGAAATGCGCTTTGTCGGCATGGAGTTTTTCGGCAACCGGCCGGACGACACCCACGACGCCTCGATCGACCAGGTGGACCTGTGCGAGGTGTTCATCGGCATCATCGGCCATCGCTACGGCTCGGGCATCACCGAGGCCGAATACCGCCGGGCGCGCGCCCTCGGACTGCCCTGCTTCGTTTATTTCAAGCGCGAGGAGACGGCGCGCCCGGAACTCACCGACAACGATCCCGCGCTCGCCGCGAAGCTGGCGGCCTTCAAGCAGGAGCTGCTGCGCGGTCACACCGTGAAGGAAGTGGGGAGCCCGGAAGAGCTCGCGGCCAATGCCACCGCCGACCTGCACAACTGGGTCGCGGCGCGCTGGGTTTCGTTGGAGCAGGCCGGGCCGGCCGCTACTGCGGCTGCACCGCGCAGTCCGGGGGCGGACGCAGACCGCACGAATGTGCTGCGGTTGCTCGAGCGCATCGACCA
>JANYAM010000216.1 GCA_025361365.1 Opitutus sp.
CAACGCGCTTCCGGGCCACGAAACAAGCGCGGTGGGGGCAACGCGCTCCACCTCGGGCCAAGCTTCGCAGGTTTCGCAAGGCTCCCTCCTGGGAACCTTGCTGCTCGCCTTCCTCGGCGGCGTCATCCTCAACCTGATGCCCTGCGTCTTCCCGGTGCTCGGCATCAAGATCCTCGGTTTCGTCAACCAGTCCGGTAGTGACCAGTCGCGGGTGGTGAAGCACGGCCTCGTGTTCACGGCCGGCGTGCTGCTCTCGTTCTGGACGCTTGCCGGAGTCCTGCTGGCACTCCGCGCCGGCGGCAGCCAGCTGGGCTGGGGCTTCCAGCTGCAATCCCCGGCCTTCGTCTTCGGCATGGCGTCGTTCCTCCTGATCTTCGCGCTGAACATGAGCGGGCTTTTCGAGGTTGGCCTCGCCGCCACGGGCGTCGGCGGCAAGCTGCAGATGCAGGACGGCTTCGCCGGTTCCTTCTTCACCGGCGCGCTCGCCACCCTCGTCGCCACGCCGTGCAGCGCGCCGTTCCTGGCGCCCGCGCTCGGTGCCGCGCTCTCGCTCACTGCGATCGAGTCGTTCCTCGTGTTCACGGCCATCGCCACCGGCCTGGCCCTGCCTTACCTGCTGCTCTCCATTTTTCCCGCGGCGATCAAGCTGCTGCCGAAACCCGGCGCGTGGATGGAAACCTTCAAGCAGCTGATGGCCTTCCCGCTTTACGCGACGGTCGGCTGGCTGCTCTGGGTGCTGGCGGGCCAGACCAAGGACGACGATAACGCGCTGCTCTTTATCGCGTTTGGCTTCGTGCTCGTCGCCATGGCCGCGTGGGCCTACGGCCGCTTCGCGCAGGCGCATGGCAAACCCGGCAAACAACTTTTCGGCCGAGTTTTCGCGGCGCTGCTTCTGGCCGGCGGTCTCTACACCGGCTGGCCGAAGGAAGCGCCTGCCCTCCGCACTGACGGCAGCTACCAAGTGACGTGGGAAAAATGGAGCCCCGAGGCCATCGCCGCCGCGCAGGCCGCCGGCAAATACGTTTATGTCGATTTCACGGCGCGCTGGTGCGCCACCTGCCAGACGAACAAGGCCGCGCTCTTTCACAACGACGAGGTGCTCGCCGCGCTCGCGAAGGACAAGGTCGTCCTCCTCAAGGCGGACTGGACCAACCGCGACCCGCTGATCACCGCCGAGCTCGCGCGCTGGAACCGCTCCGCCGTGCCCTTCAACTTGATTTACGCGCCGGGCAAACCCGACCCCGTTGTGCTGCCCGAGCTGCTCACGCCCGCGCGGATGCTCGAGGCACTGGCCCAGGCGAAACGGTAGGCTTAACCCTATCCCCGTCGGAACCGCTCGAGGATCAGCGGGATCGCCTCCGCAATTTCCGCGGGCGTGATCTGCCGGTCATAATGCGCCCGCAGCTGCTCGCGATACGACGCGAGGTAGGCCCGGGACTGCGCCACCAGCGCATCCGCGGCCGCGACGGCGGGCACCTGCAGGTCGACAAGCTGTTTTTGCTCGAACGTTTCGAGCTCCCGGACGACCCGGTCAAATTCCCGCAGCATCGTGGTGATCTCGAGTTTCATCAGGCTGTTGATGGTTTCCTGCAGGGGAATGATGGCCACCCCCGGCAGTCCGCCGAGTTCCGTGGCCTTGGCATTCGCTTGCCGCACCCGCGCATCGACGCTGCGGATGAGGCCGCTCGACTGGCCGAACATCTCGCGGGCGGTGGCGGACATGAGTTGCGTGTTCCGGTCGTAGCCGGCCACGGCGTTGTTCCGCGCCTGGCCGAGCATCTTGAGCAGTTCGCGCAGATCCGCCCGCAGGTCCTCGATGATGCGTTCCCATTCGACCAGCCGCACGCGCGCCTGGCTCTGCTGCACAAAAACCGGCACGGCCGCCTGCAGGTAGGCGGCGAGCTGCGCGTCGAGCATCCCCGTGTAGTGCTGCGCGAGACGATCGCTTTCCAGGTATTGCCGCTGGAGTACTTTTTCCCGCGCGTAGATCGCCGCCTCTTCCTCCGGCGTCGATGGGCCACCCGAGCGCCGGCCCAACGCCGCCAGCAGCCGCCCGGGCAGCGCCGTGCTGGACCGCGCCTGTCCGGCGGCACCCAGCGCCTCCTCCAGCTTGGACTTGAGCTGGTTGGCATCGGCGCGAACACAAGCATCCTCCCTCAGGCATACCGCCAGGGCTTCGGGAAAGCCCGGCGGATTGGTCTGTGAGGATTCGGCCGCCATGCCCGAGCAATAACACCCGGCCTGGCGCACCGTCAACCTTCCCTCTGGCCCAGGAGTGCGGCAACTCCTTCTCGGAGAATGCACTCGCCTCTGCGGCGGCCACCTTTAACAAGGAGGCCGCCCGGGCCTTGAGTCCGGTCACCACACACCCGATGTCCGAACCCCTCTCCAAGGCGGTCTTTCTCAGCTATGCCCGCGAGGATGCTGATGCCGCGCGGCGTATGGCCGACGCGCTGCGCGCCTTCGGCGTCGAAGTCTGGTTCGACATGAGCGAACTGCGCGGGGGCGACGCCTGGGACCAGAAGATCCGCCGCCAGATCAAGGAGTGCGCGCTCTTCATGCCCGTGATTTCCAGCCAGAGCGAGCAGCGCGGTGAAGGCTACTTCCGGCTCGAGTGGAAACTCGCCGTCGAACGCACCCACCTGCTGGCCGATGGCATGCCGTTCCTTTTTCCCGTGGTGGTCGATGACACCAGCGAAACCGACGCCAGCGTCCCCGAGCAATTCCTCAAGGCCCAGTGGACACGCCTGCCGGGCGGCGAACCCACGCCGCAGTTCGTCGAGCAGGTGAAACGCGTGCTCGCGGCCCCGCGCAAATCTTCCGCCACCACCAAGTCCGCCGCGCGCCCGGCGCACGCCGCCGCGCCGACGGCGGCACCCAAATCGGGCATTCCGACTTGGGCCGCGGCCCTGCTCGGCGTCGCCGTCATCGCGCTCGGGGCCTTCGTGGTCTTCCGGCCCGCGGCCAAACCCGAGCCAACCCCGGTCGTCGTTGCGCCCGCCGCCCCGGCGAAGGCGGCCGAGCCGGCGGCTCCCGCCATCAGCGAGAAATCCCTCGCCGTGCTCCCGTTCAGCAACATGAGCGAGGAAAAAGACAGCGCTTTCTTCACCGACGGCATCCAAGAGGACATCCTCACCAATCTCGCACTCATCGACGGGTTGCGCGTCGTGTCGCGCACCTCGGTCATGCAATACCGCAACACGACCAAGACCATCCGGCAGATCGCGCAGGAACTCAGCGTCACCTATGTGCTGGAGGGCAGCGTGCGCCGGGCCGGCAACAAGGTGCGCGTCACCGGCCAGCTGATCCGCGCCGGCACCGACGAGCACGTCTGGGCCAAGGCCTATGACCGCGAGCTCAGTGACATCTTCGCCATCCAGGAGGCGCTCGCCACCGAGATCGCCGGGGCGCTCAAGACAGCCATCACGCCGCAGCAGAAGACGATCATCGCCGGCCGTGCCACGACGAATGCGGACGCCTACAGCAATCACCTCAAGGCCCGCGACATCATGCTGTGGTCGGGCGTCAACCGGGCCACGCTGCCGGAATTGGACCGCCTGTTGCAATCAGCCGTCCAGCTCGACCCCAATTTCGTTCCGGCCTGGCTCACCCTGGCCCGGGTGAATTTTAACTGCTACCGGTCCCCCACGATCGGCGGTGATCGCAACCGCCTGATGGCGGCGCAGAGCGCGCTGGACCAGGCCATCCGGCTGGCCCCGGATGACCCGGCCGTGATCCATGCTCAGGGCCAGGCGGCGGATGCCAATGAAGACGCGGTGACGGCCCGGAAATTCTATGAGCGGGCGTTGCAACTGGACCAGGGCAACGTCGAGATCCTCATCTCCCTCGGTGTCCTCGCGGGCAATGAACGCAGTTGGGCGGAATCGATGGGCTATATGCGGCGCGCCCAAGCGCTCGATCCGCGCAACCCCATAGTCTTGTGGTCCGGCTACAACGCGCTGTTGAACCTGCGGCAGTATGACCAGGCCGGCCAGAACGCCCGCCTGTTGGTGGAACTCCAGCCCGATTCCCTGGACGCCGCCTTCGCCCTGGCCGCGGTGCCCTTTTATGCGCGTGGCTCCCGGAGTGAAACGGAGGCGCTGCTCGCCCGGCTCACGCCCGAACAGCACCTCGACCCCAAGGTGATCGCGGCCAAGTTCAACTGGTATTACCACCAGATCGGCGACGCCAAGGCCTACGTGGAACTGTCCGACCGGCAGGGCACGGACCTTAATTTCAGCGACGCCGACTCGACCATGCAATACGCCGAGGCGCTCTATGTGCTGGGCCAGCGTGAGCGCGCCATCGCCATCACGCGCCCCGTGCACGATCAGCTCAAGGCCAAGCTGGCCGCCAACCCCGACGATATCCGGCTCCTCGGCACCTTCAGCTACGCCCAGGCGCTGGTCGGCGACCGCGAGGGCGCCCTGACGTCGATCAACCGCCTGCTCGCCATGGTGCCGAAGCTTCCGCAGCGGATGCAGTTCTTCATCCACGCCAACGCCGGCATCGTCTACGGTTGGATCGGGGAAAAGGACAAGGCGGTCGACCAGTTCCAGCCCTTGCTGGCGCTTCCCATCCAGGCGACCAGCAGCGTCCACGGCCTGCGCCTGGACATCGATTACTTCCCGCTGCGCGGCTTCCCGCGCTGGGAGGCGTTGCTCGCGGATCCGGCCAACATGCGGCCGTTCAAATACTAAGCCCGGCGCCGCCCGGGGCGGTCGACGCGGCAAGCGGTTGGAGGTGTTTACCGCATCTTCATAAAGTGAGATCGGGCAGAAAACGGGCCCCAGCTGTGCGCAACCGCTCGGGCCGCAATCAAGCAGGACGTGAGGCGGGTGCGGGGTAAGACCTGGCCTTACAGCGGAATCAGACCTGCCTCGACATACACCGAGCCCGGCTGCGTGTAAGGTTCATATGTTATGCATAATAATAAATATCCACATACCCAAGGTTTCACGCTGGTTGAAATCATGATAGTCGTGGTCATCATCGGGCTACTCGCCGCGATGGCCATTCCCGCATTCCAGAAGGTTCGTCAGGCTTCGCAGGACAAAACGGTGCTCAACAACGCCCGCCAGCTGTCGGCCGCCGCTGACCAATACTTCCTGGAAAACGGCGTCTCTTCGGTTCTCTCCACCTCCCTCGTGGGCGCGACGAATTACGTGAAAGCGGTCAATACGGTCGCCCAGGAAACCTATCCCGATGGTTTCACGCAAGGTGTGACGATCACGATCTCTGGTGTCGCCGGGGCCCGCACCGTGACCTACGCCCCATGATTTCCGGAGAGGTCCGCCTGGCCGCCGGACCGCTTCTGCCGGGATGGTTGCCCGATCCTGCTTTGGTGGACCGAACCCGGCCGTTTGGTCGCGGCATAATTGAAAATTGCCCAGTCCTCGAACCACGCCATCCTTAGCTCATGGCCACCCCGCACCTGTCCCGGGATAACAGCACGCCGCCCGGTAACTGGACGGCCGGTTTCTGGCTGCGGCTCATCTCCCTGCATGGCAGCCGGCGCCGGCAGCAAGTGGTATGGGGCGCCGTCGTGCTGGTGTTGCTGGTCGGGCTCGCGGACTTCGTCTCCGGGGTCGAGGCTTCGATGCTGGTGTTCTATTTTCTGCCCGTGGCCCTCGCGGTCACCGGCCTGAGCTGGCGGGCCGGCGTCGTGACCGCCCTCGCTTGCGTCAGCATCTGGCTGGTGGGTGAAACGCTGGCGGACCGGCACTACAGCCACCAGCTGGTGCGCTGGTGGAACGCCGGCATTGCCTTCGGCACTTACCTCGTGCTCATCTGGCTGTTGCACAGCCTGCTGACCCTGCAACGCCACATGGAGGAGCGCGTGCGCCACCGGACGGCGGATCTCACCGAGGAGATTGCGGAACGCGAGCGCCTCGAGAAGGTGATCATGGAGATCAGCGAGCGCGAGCGCCGCCGCATCGGCCGCGACCTCCATGACGACCTCGGGCAGCATCTCACGGGCACCGCGCTGGCCAGCCAAGTCTTGGGTGAAAAACTCCAGGCTCGTTCGGCCGAAGAGGAGCCCGACGCCTGGCGCATCGTCACGCTGGTCGAGCAGGGCATTGAAAAGACCCGCAACCTGGCCAAGGGGCTCCTGCTGGCGGAAATCGAGCCCGACGGCCTGCGCACCGCGCTGCAGGAACTGGCCTCCGCCACGGAGGACCAGGCGCGCATCATCTGCGAATTCCACTGCACCGAGACCATCCGGCTGGAAGACAGTATCGCTGCGACCCACCTTTTCCGCATCACCCAGGAGGCGGTCCACAACGCCCTGCGGCACGGGAAGGCCAAATACATCGAGATCGCCCTGCGGGCCGAGGCCGGACAGCTGGTCCTCACGGTGCTGGATGACGGCTGCGGCCTGCCGCCGTCGGCTGCGCGCGGCCACGGGCTGGGCCTGCGCATCATGGCGCACCGCGCCGCGATGATAAACGCCGGTTTCACGGTGGAGCGCCAACCCGACGGCGGCACGCTGCTCACCTGCCGCCTCCCGGCCTGATTTCTCCCATGTCGCCCTCCACTCCCGTTCCCTCGGTCCAGGCCCGCACCCGTATTTTCCTGGTCGACGACCATCCGCTGGTCCGCGAGTGGCTGGGCAGCCTCATCGAGCGCCAGCCCGATCTCGGCATCTGCGGCCAGGCCGAGGATTCCGCCTCGGCTTTCCGGGAAATCTCCCGGCTGAAGCCGGACGTAGTGGTTGTGGATCTGTCGCTGCAGGGCGAGTCCGGCGTCGAGCTGATCAAGCAGCTGCAAACGCTGACGCCGGCGCCACGGGTGCTGGTGCTCTCGATGCATGACGAAGCTTTTTACGCCGAGCGCGCCTTGCGGGCCGGGGCGCACGGTTATGTGATGAAACGTGCCGCCACCGGCAAGGTCATCGAGGCCATCCGCAAGATCCTGAGCGGCCAGATCTATTTGAGCGAAACCCTGGCGGCCCGCATCGCCCAGAAATTCATCGGGTCCCGCGCCCTGCCCGGTGAATCGCTCATGAGCACCCTGAGCGACCGGGAGATCGAGATTTTCCGCTTCATCGGCCAAGGCTACGAGACCAAGCACATCGCCGAGGAACTGCACCTCAGCCTGAAGACGGTGCAGACCTACTGCGGCCGCATCAAGGACAAGCTCGCGCTGGGCAACGCCACCGCCCTGACCCACGAGGCGGTGCGCTGGTATGAGCATGAGCAGCGCAATGCCTGACCCCGCCGGGTTTCCGGGTTTGCCACGCTGGAAAATTCGCCCATGGGTTGCGGCCCGTGACTGATCCCGCCCATCGCAAAGCCGTCGGTTTTCTCCTGCTCGCCGCGCTCGGCTGGAGCCTGGCCGGCGTGTTGTTCAAACTGGTGGACTGGCCGCCGCTCGCCGCGGCGGGCGGGCGCGGGTTGGTGGCCACGGTGTTCCTGCTCGCCGTGTGCGGGCGCGGGTTGCGCTTCACGTGGTCGCCGCTCCAGCTCGGCACGGCCGTCGCCTACACCGGCTGCACCGTGCTGTTTGCGATCGCCAACAAAATGACCACGGCGGCCAACGCCATCCTGCTCCAATATACCGCGCCGGTCTGGATCGCGTTGTGCGGCGCCTGGCTGCTGAAGGAGCGCGCCACCCGCGCCGACTGGTGCACGATTGCCGCCAGTTTCATTGGCATGGCGCTCTTCCTCTACGACGGCCTGCAGCTGAACAATCTGGCTGGGATCCTTGTGGCGCTGCTCAGCGGCATCTTTTTCGCCGCGATGATCATGCTCATCCGGAAACAGAAGGATGGTTCGTCCGTCGAGTCCATCATCCTGGGCAACCTGCTCGGGGTTTTGATCAGCGCGCCCGCGATGTGGTCGGCGGGGTTGCCCTCCGGCGGCAGCATCACCGCGCTCATCGTCCTCGGCGTGGTGCAGCTGGGCATCCCCTACCTGCTCTACGTTCGCGCCAGCCGGCACGTGACGGCGCTCGAGGCCGCGCTATTACCGGTCATCGAGCCGATCCTGAATCCCGTGTGGGTGATGCTTTTCATCGGCGAACGTCCGAGCCCGCTCTCGCTGCTGGGCGGCGTGATTGTGCTCGGCGCCGTCACGTGGCGCGCCATCGATTCGGTGCGGAACCGGCCGGCGGTGGCTTGAATGCAGGGTCGGCGCTCGTCGCCGGACCAGGACTCCACCGAAGGTCCGCCGGCGAGCGGCGACCCCACAGGCTAAGGAGTGTTTTCAAACCCGGTTTGTCATCCTGAGCGAAGCGAAGGATCCAGTGCGACGAATCCGCTATTACGAGCGAACAACTGGATTCTTCACTTCGTTCAGAATGACAGGAAAGCGGTGTTCGGCGGGTTTGAAGA
>JANYAM010000217.1 GCA_025361365.1 Opitutus sp.
GTCTTGCAGACGCCGTTCTTTCGCCGATGCCCGGAGCGGCGCGTGCAAGCCACGCGTCCTACGCGGAGAGAAATCAGTTCCGCACCAGCGTGCCAATTTTCTCGCCCATGATCGCTTTGCGGATGGCGTGTTCGTCGCCGAGATCGAAGACGAGGATGGGCACGTTGTTGTCCATGCAGAGGGAGAACGCGGTTGAGTCCATGACGTTGAGACGCTGCTTGAGCGCGTCGATGAAGGTGAGCTCCTCGTATTTCACGGCGTCGGCGTGCTTCTTCGGATCCTTGTCGTAGATGCCGTCGACCTTGGTGGCCTTCATGATGATGTCGGCGTGGAGCTCGGAGGCGCGGAGGGCGGCGGTGGTGTCGGTGGAGAAATACGGGTTGCCCGTGCCGGCGACGAAGATGACGACGCGCTTCTTCTCGAGGTGGCGCATGGCGCGGCGCATGATGAACGGCTCGGCGATCTGGTTCATCGGGATGGCGGACTGGACGCGGGTCTTGACGCCCATCTTCTCGAGACAGTCCATGATGGCCAGGCCGTTGATGACGGTGGCGAGCATGCCCATGTAGTCGCCGGTGGTGCGGTCGACGCCGCGCTTGGCGCCCTGCAGGCCGCGGAAGATGTTGCCGCCGCCGATGACGACGCAGACCTGGCAGCCGAGGTCGTGGATTTCCTTCACCTGTTCGCACATCCGCTCGAGGGTGGCGGCGTCGATCGGCTCGGTGCCCTTGGCGCCCCGCAACACCTCGCCGCTCAGCTTCAGGACGACGCGCTGGTATTTGACGGTGGCGGAAGCGGCGGATTTGGCGGGCATCGGTGCCCATAAAACCCGGCGCCAAAAGCGGCGTCAATGGCGGAGATGATGGGGAAATTCCCGGGCCGGGGCCGGGCGCGATCCCGGGATAAAATCAGCCGGATGCCGTCGGCCGCGGCCGTTTGATTTCACCTATGAACATTTGCGGCTTAAAAGCTGAAAGCAATTGCCTCGCCCGGCCCGCTGCCCGTTATGGAAATAGCGTTCACCACTACCCCTGAACATGAAATTCGAGCATCTGGCCCTGAATGTCCCTGATGTCACCGCAATGGGCCGCTGGTATGCGCAGCACCTCGGGCTGACGGTCCTGCGGCGCCGCGAGGACGCGCCCTTCACGCAATTCCTCGGGGACGAGACCGGGCGCGTGTTCCTGGAAATCTATTCCAACCCGTCCGCCCCGTGCCTCGACTTCACGGCGACGCACCCGCTGGTGCTGCACGTGGCGTTCTTCGTGACGGACGCCGCGGCCGAGCGGACGCGGCTCGTGGCCGCAGGCGCGAAACCATTTTCCGAGGAGACCGCCCCCGATGGCACCCGGCTGATGTTCCTGCGAGACCCGTGGGGCGTCGCGCTGCAGCTATGCCAGCGCGCGAAACCTTTCCCCGGATTCTAGGTCACTTCCGCCTGCCTAACCCTTCCCCCCATGCTCCTCTCGCGCTGTTACCCCCGGCTGCGTTGGTCGTTGATCGCCGCTGCCCTGTCCGCCACCCCGCTGGCTTGGGCCGCTGAACCCGGCCTGCTCTTCTATCTTTCCGGTGACAAGGGCACGACCGCCGACGTCGCCGCCCCCGGCACCGCCGAGCCGACCTTCGTCGCCGAAGTGAAGCCCATCGCCGACGGCGCGAAAGGTGGCGCGCTCGAATGCGGCGATTACCAGCGGCTCGCCTACCGGGCGCCGGGCAACATCTACGCGCAGCACGGCACGCTCTCGTTTTTCTGGCGCTCCCGCTATCCGGCCGGGCCGACGGAATTCCCGGTCTTCCGCGTGGGCTACGCCGACCACTCGAGCTGGGACATGGTGTGGCTGCGGATTGATTACAACGGCCACGGGTTCGACGCGTTCGTGACCGACGCGAATCTTTCCCGCGTGCGCGTGTCGGTGAATCTGCCGAAATTTCCCGCCCCGGGCCAATGGACGCACCTCGCCCTCAGCTGGGACGAGACCAGCGGCATCCGCTTCTACTTGAACGGCAAGCTCGCCGCCGAAAATAAAACGATCGCCGTGCTCAACACCGCGCTCGACGCGTTCGGCCCGCATTCGCGCATCATCAGCCCCTACCAGGTGCAGAGTGACTACAACTTCACCCGCGGCGGCGACATTGACGAAGTCCGCATCTATGACCGTCCGCTGGACGCCGCCGGTGTGGCGATACTCGCGAAGGGCGAGGCGCCGAAGCTCGACGCGCTGCCCGCCCGCTCCCTCGCCGACGCCACCGCGCGCGCCGAATGGCTGCACCGCTACGGCTGGGATCACGGCGCGCCGCCGGCGCTGCCGGCGAAAGACGTCAGCGTGCGCAAGGTGGAGATCACCGACGCCTACGATCTGAAGCGCTGGTGGTGGAAGGCCACCGACGGCATCCCCGAGACGACGTGGCCCGGCGTCTACAACCGCTCGCGACTGCCCGGCCGCCACGATTATTTCACGCTGCCCGACTGGGACTGTTACGTGGATTCGGGCAAGGCCGTGACCTTTGCTTTGCCCGACGAGCCGTGGAACCACCTCGAGATTTCCGGCGCAGCTTGGGGCAAGATGGAATTGCTGCCCGCCGACACTAATATCGAGACGGCCAGCGAAGCGAAGGCTGAGACGGTGCTCTTCGAGCGCGCGAAGGGACAGGAAAAAACGGTCCACGCGCTGGCGCAGCCGCTGACCGGCCGGGAAATCCGTTTAACCAATGTCGAACAGGAGCAGCCGATCAGCGAGCTCTCCGCCTATAACGTCACGGCCGGCGCCGAACCGGTCGGCAGCGCCAAGCTCGGCTACCGCCTCGCGGCGGGCGCGCCATCTGCGTCCGGCGTCGCACCGCTGGTTGACTTCGTCAACGGCCGGTTCCCCGCCGACGAACGCGCCATGCTCACCGCCCAGCCGGCGGACGCGCTGCCGGTGACGCCGATGGCCATGGCACCAGGATTGCCCCTGATGCACATCCTCATTCCCGATACGTGGGACGCCATGACCGACGGCCTCGACGGCATCGCGCTCGATCTGCCGGCGTTCAAGTTCAAGCCGGGACGGGACGGGCTCATCGCCTTCAATGTGCGCGTCAAGGACCCGCTGTGGCCGATGCGCGACATGCTGGATTTCAGCTTCAGCGTGAAACCCGGCGAGGCCCACACGCTGTGGCTCGACTTGCGCGACCGCCTGCTGCCGGCCGGCCGGGGCCTTTATCTCGAGATCGCATCGGCCAGCTCCGAGTTCAACAGCGCCACGCTCGAAGGCACGGCGCTCCGCCTCGTCTTCAAGCCCCGCGACGCGGCGCGCCCCGAGCACGAGCTCGACCGCTTCACGCAGGCGCGCGACAGCTACGCCATGCTCGTCGAGGAGCACCCGGCCAGCCCCAAGCTCAACATGTGGGTGCGCTTCAAGGGCGATCTCGAGGATCTACTCCGCGTCAACCCGGACCACGTGCGCGGCCGGCAATACGCCGCAGCCGCCGGTCTGCCCGGCAACCGGCCGGACTTCATCCAACCCGCGGCCCCCGCCGGCGTGCCGCTGTGGGCCTTCCGCCAGACCTACCTGCTCGAGCAGGTGCAGCGCTTCGTCGATTTCTATATTGATCACCGCCAGTCGGCCTACGGCGATTTCGGCGGCGGCATCTCGGATGACGTCGATCTGCTGAACACCTGGCCCGGCGTGGCCCTCATGGGCGCCGAGCCCGAGAAGATCGCCCTCTCGGATCACCGGCTGCTCGAGGCGGCGTTCACCAACGGCATGTTCACGAACGGCCTGCCCACCATCCAGGCGGACGAGCTCCACAGCTACGAGGAAGGCATCAACTGCCTCGCGCAAAACCTGATCGTGGACTACGGCAGCCCGCGCCAGCTCGAGCGCGCGATGGCCACCGCCCGCGGCATCGAAAGCATCACCGGCGTCAACGCCGCCGGCCACCGCCATATCCGTACCTCTTATTACAGTGGCACGCGGATGGCCGAGGACGGCCCCTGGGGCTGGTCGAAACCCTATTCCTACCTGGTCTGCCAGGTGCCGCAGCTGCTCGTCGACTACAACGGCAACGCCGCCGCGAAAAAAATCCAGCTCGAGCTCGCCGACGGCCTGCTGGCCCACCGCCGGCTCAATGCCGGCACGCGCAACGAGTTTCCCACCTCGATCCATTTTTCGGATGACGCGGAAGGCGACTACGGCCGCGGCTTTTTCCCCTGGCACATGTTCTGGGCCGCGTGGCAGTGGACCGGCGACCGGAAATACCTCGCGCCCATCGTGGACAGCAACTCGGGCCTGACGGTCAACGCCAACGCCCTCGACCTGCTCGGTCTCCGCGCCGACTGGGCCGCCCAGAACTCGCCGCCCGACGTCGGCGGTCGCCCCAATCCCAACGCCACCGGCGCCGGCCCGCGCCCCGGCAGCCGCGCGGCCGGTTTTGCCCGCGGTGCCTCGGGCGAGCACTTCGCGTGGCAGGTCGACGGCAACAAGTCGCACCTCGAGCGCCTTTACGCGGCGCAGATCGAGAATTGCGCGGTCAATGAATTCATCGAGACCGAGGGCAGCCTGTGGATCGACCGCGTCGGCGTGCCCACCGCGGAGCTCCAGCGCGCCCGCCTCGGCGGGGTGGCGCTCCTCCGCAACAGCCTCTATCCCGGCCATGCCGTGAGCTGGAAATTCGCCGCGCCCGCGACGGGCGAGGACGTGGCCATCCTCGTCCCCGACGCCACTCGCACCAGCTTCAAGGTCATCGCCTATAATCTTTTGGCCGCGCCGGTCAGCGCGGAGATGACCGGCTGGAACGTGGACCCGGGCACCTGGGAAATCACGCAGGGCGTCGACACCGACGGCGACGATATCGCCGACGAATCGCTCGGGACGCGCACCGCGCCGTTCGAGCGCGCCCGCGCCGTCACGCTGATCCTGCCGCCGCACGCGACCACGGTGCTGACCTTCAAGCTCAAGACTCCCGGCACGCCCTACTGGTCGCGCCCCGACCTCGGCATTGATCCCGAGGACGTGACGGTGAAAGGCCGCGAGGTGCGCGTTACCGTGCACAGTCTCGGCGCGGTGCCGGCGCCGGCCACGACCGTCGTGCTGCGCGATGCCGCCGGCCGGGTGGTCGCGACGGAAAAACTCGCCGGCCTCGCCGCGCCGCTGGATTTGCTGCCGAAGACCGCCATCGTGACGCTGAAGCTGCCCAAGGATGTCGCGGCGAGCGGTTGCACGGTTGAGATCGACCCGGAGCACCAGCTCGACGAAATCACCACGCGCAACAACGCGGTGAAGTTGCCGTAGGAAGGTGGAACGCGTTGACCCCAACGCGTTGGGTTGGGCTTTTATCCAGAAAGCGTGTTGAGGTCAGCGCGCTCCACCTTTACAGCGCCCGTTGCAGCGCCGCCGGCGCCAGCGCCGTCGGGCTGAACCGCACCTCGCGGATGCCGCCCTTGAACCAGAAGACCTTGTTCTGCCGCACCCCGAGGGAGATCTGGCCGGCGGTCATCGGGCCAAACTCCGTATCGGCCTCGAGTTCCTTCACGCCGTTAATGTAGTGCACCATGTGCCTGCCGTCGTAGCTGACCGCCACCCAATACCAGCGGCCGGTCGGGTGGACGTTCTTGGGCTCGATCAGCGGTTGGCCCTTGGTGTTGTTGCCGAGAAAAGTGTCAAGCCACCAGCCGCCCTTGCCGTCGAGACGGGTCTCGATCATCACCCGCCAGACCGGGTCCTGGATGTGCACGAAGCGCTGGGCTTCGAGTCCGCCCTCCGCGGGCGAGAAGAGGATCTCGACCGTGAACGCTTTCCAGCCGGCGAGCGGGTTGGCCGGCACGAAGAGGCCGTCGGTGGTGCCGTTGAACAGCACAGCGGGGACGCCGGCATCGGTCACCACCTTCGGTGCGCCGAGCACGGTGGGGGCGAGGCCGCCGATGCTGGCGGTCTGGTCCAGCCGCCAGACCACGGGTTCGGCGGCAAAGGCCGGCGTGGCGACAAGCAAGGCGGCGAGCAGGAGGTGGGGTTTCATCCAAATTGGCTGCCCGACATGGATTCGAACCATGACTAGGTGAGTCAAAGTCACCTGTGCTACCATTACACCATCAGGCAGTGAGAGCGGCGAAAGAAGCCCTGTGCCCGGGGTGGGTCAAGGGTGGATATTTCACGACGAGCTTGTCCCAAAGTCCCCGAATTGCGAGCCTCGGCGCCCATGCCAGCCAAGCGAGCCTTCGTCTATATTGTGCGGTGTGCCGACCGCACCTTTTACATCGGCACGGCGAAGGACGTGAAGGCGCGGCTGGCGGTGCACAATAACGGCAAGGGCGCCAAGTATACGAAGCCGCGGCTGCCGGTGCGCCTCGTTTTCCAGGAGGGGCCGATGAGCCTGACGCGGGCGCTGCAGCGCGAATACCAGCTGAAGCAATTGACGCGCCCGCAAAAACAGGCGCTCATCCGGGGCAAGCTCACGGTAAAACGACCCCGCTGACACGCCATGCTTTTCTTCAATAAACTCCTACCGCTTTTTGTGCTCCCCATCGGCTGGGTCGCGCTGCTGCTGTTGTTCGCCGTGTGGCGGAAGAAGCGCTGGCCTATTTTCGTGGCGCTCGCGGTGCTTTATCTCGGCAGCATTCCCTTTGTCGGCGGCCGGCTGATCGGCTGGGTCGAGTCGCGTTATCCGGCGGTGCCCGTCGCCGAGGTCGGCTCCGCCGACGCGATTGTGGTGCTGGGCGGTATCATCGGGCCCAGGGTCGGCGAGGGCTTCGTGGCCAATCTCTCGGAAACCTCCGAGCGTTTCGAGGCCGGCGTGGCGCTGATGCAAGCCGGCAAGGCCGGCCGGTTGATTTTCAACGGCGCTCGCATGGGGTGGCGGGACACGCCGGCGACCGAGGGCGACGAGTTGAAGCGGTTGGCGGTGGCGCGCGGCGTCCCGGCGGAAAAAATCCTAGTGACGCGCGAGATTGAAAACACCGCCGGCGAGGCCGCAGCCACGGCGGAGCTGATGAAGATCTACGGCTGGAAGCACCTCATTCTCGTCACCACCGGGTGGCACATGCCGCGCTCAGCCTATCAATTCCGGAAAGCCGGCGTGGACTGCAGCCTGTTTCCCGTGGATTTCCGGTTTGATCGGACGCGTACAACGGCGGCGATCGACTTCGTGCCGCGGGGCGAGGCCTGGCAGCAGACCGAGACGGCGCTGCGCGAATGCTACGGTTACTGGTTCTACCGGCTTTTCCGGTGAAGCTATTCTCAGGAAGGTGGGCGTCGGTTTCCATACCGACGCTTGTCGCCGATGTGGAAATCGGCGACCACCTGGGCGGGGTCAGCGACCCCGCGCTACAGATTTCTTCTTCGCCGGCTTGGCCGGGGGCGCGATGACAAACGGCGTGTAGAGCGCGGCGAATTTTTTCGGGAAGCGGCCGGTGAGGTGCGTGCCCTCGTCGATTGACTCCTGTTTTTTCACGTGGCCGACGCTGTGCAGCTTGGCCACGACATCGTAGCGGCTGTGCGGGATGAGCAGGTCGGCTGCCTCGGTGTCGTCGGTGGCGAGGGCTTCGCAATGGCGGAGTAATTCGTCGAGGCCGGTGCCGGTGTGCACGCTGATGAAAAGGGCGTCGGGATGCTGCGCGCGGAGGTGGGCCAGATGGTTGGCGTCGAGCAGGTCGGTCTTGTTGAAGACCGTGAGGGTGGGGCGGTCGGCGGCCCCGAGTTCGCCGAGCACGGCCAGGGTCGTGGCGTGGTGCTGGTCGACGTTGGGATTGGCGGCGTCGAGCAGGTGGATGAGGAAGTCGGCGACGACGACCTCCTCGAGCGTGGCCTTGAAGGCCTCGACGAGGCGGTGGGGCAGGCGGCGGATGAAGCCGACGGTGTCGGTCAGCAGCAGGACGCGGCCGTCCGGCAGGACGAGCTGGCGCGTGGTCGGGTCGAGCGTGGCGAAGAGTTTGTCGGCGGCGAGGACGTGCGCGCCGGTGAGCTTGTTGAGGAGCGTGGACTTGCCGGCGTTGGTGTAGCCGACGATGGCGGCGCCGGGGATGGGCGTGCGCTGGCGCTTGATGCGCTGGGTGGCGCGCTGCGAGATGACCTGAGCCAACTCGGACTTCAGCTTGGTGATGCGGTTGCGGACGAGGCGACGGTCCTGCTCGAGCTGGGTTTCACCCTCGCCGCCCATCTTGCCCTTGCCGCGTTGGCGGGAAAGGTGGGACCAGGCGCGGGTCAGGCGGGGCAGGGAATATTCCATGCGGGCCAGGGCGACCTGCAGGACGGCCTCGCGGGTCTGGGCCCGGTCGGCGAAGATCTCGAGGATGACCTCCTGGCGGTCAATGACGGCCAGGCCGGACTCCTCTTCCCAGTTGCGCTGCTGGGCGGGGGAAAGCTCTTCGTCGATCACGATGACGTCGGCGCCGTCCTCCTTGGCCTTGGCCATAAGCTCAGCGGCCTTGCCGGTGCCAATGAGGAACTTGGGTTGCTGGCGGTCGCGCAGGGTGATGAGGGTGGAATGGGAGATCTCCAGCCCGAGGTTCTCGACGAGCTCGTTCAACTCAGTGAGCAGCTCCGCGCCCTCGCCCGGCTTCATGTCCGGGGTCTGCACCCCGACCAACAGGGCGCGGGTGGTGGGTCTTTTCGGGTCGAGGAAATTGGCCATGGCTCACTTCTCAGTAGCCGCGGCTCCGGGCTAGTCAAATGAACCCGGCGGAATTCGCCGGCGCTGCATGACACACTCTTTTCCGGTTGCGGACTGGACACAGTCAACGGCGCGACGCAAACTGCGAACGTTGGTTCAACCACTTTGAACAAACCCCACTTTGCCCGCGAGGGTGGTCACGTTGGAAAAGTTGCAGAAGCATAGGGGATGTAACTCGCTTTTTCCGTGACCGCTCCCGCGGGCATTTAAGTTTATGAGGTGGAACCCGGCCTCCGGACGGGTTTTCAGGATTCGCGAATTGCAGAAACCCGCCCAGAGGTCGGGTTCCACCCCAAGGCGCTTTGCCGTGTCACGGTATGGCCAGAATGTCTCCCGCGGTGTGCCAAGCCGTCGTTTTGTGAGGGCGGCAGAGCAGAGTAAAGTGGCGCTCCCGAGCGGGAAAAGGATGTCTGTCCTTGGAACGCCGCCTGCAAACGGACGGCTTCCACTTTATGAATCCCGAGAAAATGACCGTGATGTCGCGCCAGGCCGTCGCCGAGGCGCAGAACGAGGCCCGCCGCCGCTCGCACAACGAGGTCGACACGTGGCACCTGCTCGTCGCGCTCCTCGCCCAGGAGGGCGGCATCGTGCCGTCGCTGGTGGAGAAACTCGGGGTGACCGTCAGCGCCCTGCAGCTTGCCGCCGAGCGCGAGCTGGAGCGCCTGCCCAAGGTCAGCGGCGCGGTCGATGTCTCGAAGATCTACGTCACCCAGGCCCTCAACGAGGTGCTGACCAAGGCCGAGGAGGAGGCCGCGAACCTCAAGGACGAGTTCATGAGCGTCGAGCACCTGTTCCTCGCGCTGATCGCCACGGGCAAGCCGCCGGCGCTGAAGAAATATTTCGCCAGCTTTAACCTCGATCGCGCCAAGGTGCTCAAGGAGATGCAGGCCATGCGCGGCAGCCAGCGCGTGACCACGGACAATCCCGAGACCACCTACAACGCCCTCGAGAAATACGGCGTCGACCTCGTCGCCCAGGCGCGCAAGGGCAAGATCGACCCCGTCATCGGCCGCGACGCCGAGATCCGGCGCGCCATTCGCATCCTCTCCCGCAAGACCAAGAACAACCCCGTCCTCATCGGCGAGCCCGGCGTCGGCAAGACCGCCATCGTCGAGGGCCTCGCCCAGCGCATCCTGCGCGGCGACGTGCCCGAGGGCCTGAAGGACAAGACCGTCTTCGCGCTCGACCTGGGTGCACTCGTCGCCGGCGCCAAATACCGCGGCGAGTTCGAGGAGCGCCTCAAGGCCGTCCTCACCGAGGTCAAGTCGGCCGAGGGCCGCATCATCCTCTTCATCGACGAGCTCCACAACATCGTCGGCGCCGGCAAGACGGAGGGCGCGATGGACGCGGGCAACCTGCTCAAGCCCATGCTGGCGCGCGGCGAGCTGCACTGCATCGGCGCCACCACGCTCGACGAATACCGCAAATACATCGAGAAGGACCCGGCCCTCGAGCGCCGCTTCCAGACCGTGCTGGTCGAGGAGCCGACCGTCGAGGATGCCATCTCCATCCTCCGCGGCCTGCGCGAACGCTACGAGTTGCACCACGGCGTGCGCATCCAGGACAACGCCCTGGTGGCCGCCGCCGTGCTCTCGCACCGCTATATCGCCGATCGTTTCCTGCCGGACAAGGCCATCGACCTCGTGGACGAGGCCTGCGCCATGATCCGCACCGAAATCGACTCCCTGCCGACCGAGCTCGACGAGCTCCAGCGCCGTGTCATGCAGCTGGAGATCGAGGAGACCGCGCTCAAGCAGGAGAAGGACGACGCCTCCAAGCGCCGGCTCGGCGCGCTCCGCAAGGAACTCGCCGACGCCAAGGAACAGTCCACGGCGATGCGCGCCGTCTGGTCCAAGGAGAAGGAATCCCTCGGCCGCGTGCAGAAGGTCCGCGAGGAACTTGAGGCTGCGCGCCTCGAGATGGCCAAGGCCGAGCGGGCCTACGACCTCAACAAGATCGCCGAGCTCAAGCACGGCCGCATCCCGCAGCTGGAGAAGGAACTCGCCAAGGCCGAGAAGACCGGCAGCGCGAAGACCACGCTCGTGAAGGAGGAGGTCTCCGCCGAGGAGATCGCCGAGATCATCTCGAAGTGGACGCACATCCCGCTGTCCAAGCTCCTGCAGGGCGAGAAGGAAAAACTTTTGAAGCTCGAGGACGAGCTGCACACCCGCGTCATCGGCCAGGAGGAGGGCGTTCGGCTGGTCAGCGAGGCCATCCTGCGCGCCCGCGCCGGCATCAAGGACCCGCGCCGCCCGATCGGCAGCTTCCTGTTCCTCGGCCCGACCGGCGTCGGCAAGACCGAGCTGGCCAAGACGCTCGCCGCGCAGCTCTTCGACTCCGAGGCCAACCTCATCCGCCTCGACATGTCCGAATACATGGAGAAGCACTCCGTCGCCCGCATGATCGGCGCGCCCCCGGGCTACGTCGGCTACGACGAGGGCGGGCAGCTCACCGAGGCCGTGCGGCGCAAGCCGTATTCGGTCGTGCTCTTCGACGAGATCGAGAAGGCGCACCCGGATGTGTTCAACGTCCTGCTGCAGGTGCTCGACGACGGCCACATCACGGACAGCCAGGGCCGCACCGTCAGCTTCAAGAACACCGTCATCATCATGACCTCGAACATCGGCAGCCGCCACCTGCTCGAGGGCGTGGAGGGCGACGAGATCCCTGAGAGCGTCCGCGAGGGCGTGATGGCCGACCTGCGCGCGGCTTTCCGGCCCGAGTTCCTTAATCGCGTGGACGAGACCGTGCTCTTCAAGCCGCTCGCGCTGGAGGAAATCGAAAAGATCGTCAGCCTGCTCATCGCCGACATCAACCGCCGGCTCGCGGACAAGCGCGTCACCGTCACGCTGGACCAAAAAGCCCAGGAGTGGGTCGCCGAGAAGGGTTACGACCCGGTCTTCGGCGCCCGCCCGCTCAAGCGGTTCCTCCAGCGCCACCTCGAGACGCGGCTGGCCCGGGCGCTCCTCAGTGGCGAGGTCGCCGAGGACTCGACCGTCACCTTCAAGGTGAAGGGCGACGAGCTGGTGCTGGGGTAAAGGTGATGTGGCCGGGGTCGCTGACCCCGGTGATCGAGAAGGAACCGGGGTCAACGACCCCGGCTACAGCACACAGGCGTCATTCGAAATCAACCGACCCCGCGTAAGGCCAGTCGTTAGCGCGCGCTATCAACCCGGCTCTGACGGGATTCTCGCGCACATACTGCCATTTCTCGGCGAGCGACTCTTTCGAGCGGAGAAGGTGGTCGAAGAACTCCGATTGCCAGAGGGGTGCGGCTCCGCCAGTTGCCTTCAAGATCCGCTTAGCCGTCCACTCCTTCCATTTTCCGATAACCCGACTCAACGGGGTATCGCTGAGCGGAATCGGCGTGGCAAAGAAATGCACATGGTCAGGCATCACCACATAGCGTCCGACGATCCAGCCATGGCGTTCATGCCAACCGGACCACTCCTCCTGCAGGATGGTGTGAATAGTGGGCGTTGCCAGCAGCGGTCGCCGCCCGGCCACGCATGTTGTCAGGAAATATACGGGCTGTTTCTGCCACACGAAAGGCAGGCGGCGTAAATGCCGTTGCTCGGACATGATCGTAGATAAATTCTGAACGGGATTAGGTCGCAAGATCCATGTAGCCGGGGTCGCCGACCCCGGTTCCTCGGATATCCGAACAAGATAAGACCGGGGTCGGCGACCCCGGCTACACCAAGCGGTCAAGCGCCCTACCATTTCTTTCTTTGCGTCTTCGCGGCTTTGCGTGAGATTCAGCGCGCATGCCCGCCGAGCCCATCCGCTATTTCCACCGCACCAAGCAGGTCGTCGAGACCGAGGAAATCTACGGCGGCGACTGGCTGCGGTGGACGTATGAGACCGGGCTGGGAAAATTCGCGCTCAATGCCCTCGTGAAGCGGGCGGTCGCCTCGCGCTACTACGGCTGGAAGATGTCGCAGAAGGGCAGCGCCCACCGCGTGCTGCCGTTCATCGTCGACTACAACCTCGACGTGGATGAGTTCGCGAAGAAGGCCTATGCCTTCAAGACCTTCAATGAATTCTTCTACCGGGCGCTGAAGCCCGGGGCCCGGCCTATCGCCCCGGGCGACAAGGTCGCCGTGCTGCCGGCCGACGGCCGGCACCTCGCGTTTCAGAACGTCGATGCGGCAGAGGGTTTTTATGCGAAGGGCCAGCGTTTCGACCTGAAGTCCTTTCTCGGCCGCGAGGATCTCGCCCGGGAGTTCGCTGGCGGCTCGCTGTTGATCTCGCGGCTGTGCCCGGTGGATTACCATCGGTTCCACTTCCCCGTGGCCGGCATACCGGGCGAGGCACGGCTGATCAACGGCTGGCTGTATTCCGTGTCGCCCATCGCCCTGCGGCAGAACCTGGCCTACCTGTGGGAGAACAAGCGCATGATCACGCTCGTCGACTCGCCGGCCTTCGGCCGCGTCGCGGTGTGCGAGATCGGGGCGACGATGGTCGGCACCATCCAGCAGTTATACGTGCCCGGCCGCGCGGTCCCGAAGGGCGAGGAGAAGGGCCTGTTCAAGTTCGGCGGCTCGTGCGTCGTG
>JANYAM010000229.1 GCA_025361365.1 Opitutus sp.
GGGTGCCCTCACCCTGCAGGTTTCAGTCCATGCCTCGCGGGGTGAGGGCACCCCGCCTCCACCCGGATTTTCTTCGTGTCTTTCCCCTGATTCGCGCCCAACTCTTCTCGCTCCATGCGTTTTTTCAAATACCACGCCCTCGGCAACGACTACCTCGTGATGAACCCGGCCGACTATCCCGGCTGGCCGGAGCCCACCCCCGAGCAGATCCGCGTCATCTGTCACCGCAACTTCGGCGCCGGCTCCGACGGTATCCTCTGGGGACCGCTCCGCGCCTCGCAGGCGCAGTTCGGCCTCCGCATCTTCAACCCGGACGGCTCCGAGGCGGAGAAATCCGGCAACGGCCTGCGCATCTTCTCGCGCTACCTTTACGACCAGAAGCTCGCGGGTGACCAGCCGTTCACCATCGAGACCCCGGGCGGCGTCGTCGAGTCCCGCATCCTGCAGTCGGGACAGATGATCACGGTCGAGATGGGCCGCGTCACGTTCCAGAGCGACCGCATCCCCGTCGCCGGCCCGGTGCGCGAGGTCCTCGGGGAAAAGTTTATCATCCAAGGCCGCGAATTCACGTTCAACGCCGCCGGCATCGGCAACCCGCACTGCGTGATCGTGCTGCCGGAGATCTCGGCCGCGCTGGCGAGGCAATACGGCCCGGACCTCGAGGTGCACAAGAATTTCCCGAACCGCATCAACGTGCAGTTCCTCCGGGTGCTCGACCGGCAGAATATCCAGATCGAGATCTGGGAGCGCGGCGCCGGCTACACGCTGGCCTCCGGCAGCAGCTCCAGCGCGGCGGCCGCCGTGGCGCACAAGCTCGGGCTGGTCGACGCCAAGCTGACGGTGCACATGCCCGGCGGGCGCATCGGCATCGAGATCGCCCCGGACTTCGCGATCCGGATGACCGGCCCCGTCACCCGCGTGGCCGAGGGCCGGCTGGATGTGGAACTGTTCTCGGTCAAGGTCTAGGCCGTTACCAATTAATCTTTGACCCCGCGCCGGTGGTTTTAGTAGGTATGCCGGCGCACAAGCGCGGAACACCGGGCCCGTTTCGCCGTCTGGGCCTCTTACCATGATTGCTCGCCGATCCTCCCTCCTCGGTCTGGCCCTTCTGTTGTCGATCCGCCTCCCGGCGACGACTGTCGAGGCGCCGGACATCGACTCGCTCATCAACCAGTCCGACTACGTCGTGCGCGCCGTGGTCAAGACCGCCACCCCCGAGTGGCGCCAAAGCGCCGACGGCCGCCGCTATATCAGCACGAAGGTCGAGCTCGAGATTCGTGATGTCATCAAGGGCGCCCCGCCCTCCCCCTTGGTGCTCGACCTGATTGGCGGCCGCATCGGCCAGGACGAACTGATACTCGAGGGCATGCCCCAATTTCACGTGGGCGACGAGCAGGTGCTCTTTGTCCATGGCGAGCAATCGAAGATGTTTCCCCTCGTCGCCCTGATGCACGGGGTCTACCCCGTCATGCACGAGGCCAAGTCTGGCCAGGATTATGTCATGCGCAGCAACGGCCGGCCGCTTTACAGCCTGCAGGATGTCGCGCAGCCCATGGAGACGACGGCGAAGGCCGCCCGGCTGCCCGATCCCTCCGCCCGCCCCCTGACCGCCGCCGCTTTCATCGCGCAGATCCGGGCCCGGGCCGCGGCGCATAACTCCTCCACCACTGCCCGTGAAAATTGATTCTTTCCGGACCATCCTGGCCCTCGCGGCCGGCCTGCTGGCCACCGCTTCCACTTGCGGCTTTTCCTACATCACCAGCGACAGCTCCGGCCTGCCTTTCAAGTGGCCGCCCGGTTCCCTCGCGATCCTGATCAAACTGGATGAGGCGGGAAGCAGCACGACCTTCAACGCCGGCGCCCAGTTCTCCGCCCAGCGGTGGAGCGCCCAGCTCGGCGACCTGCAGATCACCACCACGACCGCGGCGGCCGGCGCCGCCACCGACCACAACCACGTGAATGAAATGGTCTTCGCCGCCGACGTATTCGGAAAGAAATTTGACACCAACGTCCTGGCCGTCACCACAACCTGGGTCTTGGGCAACCAGCGTACCGAGGGCGACCTACTCTTCAATTCGGCCATCAGCTGGGGCCTCTACGACGGGCCCCGCACCAGCAGCACCGTCGACCTGCGGCGCGTCGCTTTGCACGAGATGGGCCACCTGCTGGGCCTCGACCACCCCGATGAGGCCGGCCAGACGGTCTCGGCCATCATGAACAGCATCGTCAGCAGCGTGGACAACTTGACCGCTGATGACATCACGGGCGCGCAGAACCTCTACGGCCCGCCCGGGGGTGCGCCCGCCAATGACAATTTCGCCAGCGCCGTCACCCTCACGCTCACCAACAACGCCGTCACGGTCACCGGCACCAACGTCAACGCGACCAAGCAAACCGGGGAACCGCTTCATGCGGGCAATAGCGGCGGCCGCTCCGTCTGGTGGAAATGGACCGCCCCGGGCGCCGGCCCCGTCAACCTCGATACCCGCGGCAGCTATTTCGACACCACGCTCGCCGTCTACACTGGCAGCGCCCTCACCAGCCTGACCGCCATCGCCAGCAACGACGACCTCAGCGCCACGCCCCACGTGCAGGCCAGCGCGGTCACCTTCTCCGCCGCCAGCGGCACCACCTATTTGATCGCGGTCGACGGCTTCAACAACAACGACAGCAACGGCGCGGACACGGCCGGGATCACGCTCAACCTCGCCTTCACGCCCTCCGGTCCGACCCTGCCCGTCATCACCACCCAGCCTGCCAGCGCGATCGTCACCGCGGGCAACACCCTCAGCTTCTCCGTCGTCGCCACCGGTGCCGACAGCTACCAGTGGCAATTCAACGGCACCAATATTGGCGGCGCCACCAGCGCCACCTACAGCATCAGCAATGTCATCCTGAGCCAGGCCGGTGCCTACCGGGTAACGGTCACCAACAACGTCGGCTCGGTCACCAGCGACAACGCCACCCTCACGGTCAACACGCCAACGCCCCCGGTTACCCCGCCCAGTTCCGGCGGTGGCGGCGGCGGCGCCCCTAGCCTCTGGTTCTATGGTGCCTTGAGCGTGCTGGCGCTGACCCGTTTCTGGCGTCGGCGCTAAACAGCCGATGCCGCCGGCCCTGCAGTCCCTGCCGCGCCGGTTGCCTTGGACCTTCCTCGCCACCGCCGCGACCGCCCTGCTCATCCAGCTCAACCCGGCTTGGCGCGACGCCCTGCTCTATGACCGCGCGGCCATCACCACCGGCGAGTGGTGGCGGATCTGGACGGGACATTGGGTCCATTTCGGCTGGCCGCATTTTGTCGCCGACACGGGCCTGCTGCTGATCCTCGGCTGGCTGCTCGAGGCCCGGCATCCTGTGTTCAGCCGCCTCGCGCTGCTGCTGTTGCCGGCGTTCATCGCGGCGGCCCTCTACTGGCTGGATCCAACGATGGCGCGGTATGGCGGACTCAGCGCCGTCAGCCTCGGGTTGCTCCTGTTCCTCGCGCTCCAGGGCTGGCAACGCAACTGGGCGGACTGGTTCTGGCCCGCCGTGCTCGCGATTTATGTCGGCGAGGTCATCTTCGAGTCCTGGCAGGGCGGGCGCGGTGGCGGCATGATCCGTTTCGATGACCCGGCAGTCCGCGTCGCGACGAGCGCCCATCTGGCCAGCGCCGCGTATGCCCTCATCGCGTGGCGCATGGCCGCGCTGCGGCGCACAAAAAAGCCGGAGCCTCGCGGCCCGGGGTCGCATTAAGGTGGAGCGCGTTGCCCTCAACGCGCTTCAGCGTGTCCTCTCTCAAACCAGCGCGTTGAGGTCAACCCGCTCCACCTTGGACTTGATGCCGCCTCAGTTGGAATACTTGACCGAGCAGCCGTAGGGCTGGGCATTCTTGGTGCGCACCGGCCGGCCGGCCTTCAGGTCGGCGAGGGCCGCGTTCACGTAGTTGGTGGCCTTGGCAATGTCCTCGGTCTTGCTCGAGCGGATGCTGTCGATGCCGCCGGCGTAAACCAGCGTGCCTGCCGGATCGATGACATACATGTGCGGCGTGGTGCGGGCGTCGTAGAGGTGGCCGACCGCGCCGGTCTGATCGCGCAAGTAGGCCGTGGCGGCAGAGTGGATGCGATCCTGCCAGGCCTTCACCTGGGCGGGATCATAGTCGCCCTCCTTGCCCGGCGCGGCGGAGTTGATCGAGAGCCAGACGACACTGTCGGCGGTCGCCGCCTGCTGGGTCTTGGGCATGTTGCCGCTGTGGTCATAGTGCTTCATGACGAAGGGGCACTCGGGGTTGACCCATTCCAGCACGACGGTCTTGCCCTTGAACTCCGACAGTGAGTGGGCTTTGCCGCTGATGTCCGTCAGGGTGAAATCCGGCGCGGCCCGGCCCACTTCAGCCGTGGCGGCCCGCCCGAGGCCCAGCGCCGCCAGGGAGGCGACACCGGCGAGAAGAATCTTGGTCAGTGATTTCATAAGGGGAGGCGGAGAGAAACATACACCGCGGGACGACGCCGTCAAAAACTTCCGCGGTGACAATTGCGCGTTGCGGCCCGCGCCCGCCCCGCTAGCTTGGCGGTGTGACTGGATGGCTCGGAGATTTTTTTCGCTTCTGGTGGGCGCTCTTCTACTGGAACACCCGCAAGACTTGGTTCCGACTGCGTGGGGCGCACCGGGATGACTGCCCCTGCCAGACCTACAGCGATTCGGGTCAGGCCCTCGATTCGCGCTGCGAAGCCATCCTCCATTGGCGGGAGCCGGCGCGTTTCCGCCGGGTCTGTCCCCTGCTCACCTCGACGCCGCAGGGCTGGCGGTGCGGGGTCAACGCGGAGAGCGTGCGTCCCTTTTGGGGCCGGGCCCTGCTGCTGGGCCTGGCGCTGGGCTTGGTCCTTTATCTGGCGGGCACCCTGGCGGTCTACGCGGCGCTCCGGGCCGCCCGTTACGACACCAGTTACCTGACCGTCGTCTGGCCGCCGCGCTGGGGCGAACTGCGGGCGGCGCAGGAAAAACTTTATGCCGCCCGCGCCCAGCAGGCGCTGCAGGCCGGCAAATACCAGGAGGCCATGCTCTCCCTGGAAATGGTCACCCAGCTGAACCCGCACAACTACGCAGCCGCCCTCGCCCTCGCCGGCCTCTGCCAGGCCGCCGCGCAGCCGGCGGTGGCGGACCATATCTACGAGCGTCTCATGCGGGATGTGCCGGAACAGCGCCGGCCGACCGCGCAGATCTGGTTCCGCGGCCTGCTGGCCCGCGCCGCCTACTCCCCGATCAAGGACCTCGCCACGACCATGCTGAACGAGGACCCGGCGGATCGCGCCGCCTGGCTGCATGCGCTGCTGTTTGCCTGCCGGCAGACAAACGACGCCGACTATCTCGGCACCGTGCTGGCGCAAAATCCCGACCTACCCGTGTGGTGCACCCAGCTGATCGGCCTCGAACAGCTCCTGCTGCAACAACACCTCGATCGCGCCCTGCCCCGGCTCACGCACGTGGAGCGACAGCCCGCCGCGGGTTACATTCCTTATTACCAGGTCGACCGCCTCCTGCAGCACGGCCAGCCCGACGCCGCCAACGCCCTGCTTCGCGCCTACGGCAGCGCGCTGCAACCGGACGAGGCGGCGTTTCTCCGGCTGCGCGTGTATCAAGCCAAGGACTGGCCGGCGCTGGCCGGCCCCGAAATTGAAACGCTGCTCCGCTACGAGATGGCTCCGCGGATCGTGGCGCAATTCTGCTCCAATCTGATCAGCCGGCCGGATCCCGCGCTGTTTGCCCGCTTCTTCGCGCGCTTCGCCGCGGCGAACCTGGCCGTGGACGCCAACACCGTGCCGCTCTACCAAGCCGTCTACCTCGCCGCCATCGTGTCCGGCGATGGCGTACATGCCCAGCAGGTCGCCGCCCAGATCGACCGCTTCACCGGCTCCGATGCGCGCGTGTTGCGCGGCGTGGGCGAACTGCTCAAGGGCCCGTCCGGCGACTCGCGTCTGCCCCGCATCCTGCCCTTGGTTCCCTTGCCGACCGAAGTGATCTACGCCATCCTGGCGCGTCCCGTCACCCCCACGAAATGACCCCGGCCGACATCACCCCGACTCCCGCGTCCGCCCGCCTGCCGGCGGGCGCCGTCGCCGTCATCACTGTGCTGTTCGGCCTGATGGTCGCCTTCAGCTGGTTGCTCTGGCCCGAATGGCGGACTAACCCTGATCTCTCCCACGCTTTTTTTGTGCCGGTCATCTTCCTGTTGCTAGTCTGGGAAAGCCACCGCCATGGCACCCGGCGTTGGGTGCCGCCCGGCCGCCTGGCTGCGCTGGCCGTCGCCGCGACGCTCGCGCTGGGCTTTGCCTTTTTTGCGCTCGCGGGCCTCTTTGCCGCCACGCTCGCCTGGACCCATGCCATGGTCTGTATGCTGCTGGCCCTGGCGCTAGGCAGTTTTTTGCTGGCCGGCCTGCTCATCCTCGCGGATGCGCGGCTGCAGGTGGTGCCCTTCAACTGGATCAGCCTCACCGCCATTTTGCTCTGGGTGCTGGCCGCGCCGCTGCCGGACGGCACCTATGCGCGACTCACTCTCGGGCTCCAACAATGGGTGACCGGCAGCGTGCTCCAGGCGCTGCATTTGCTCGGAGTGCCGGCCCGCCAGCATGGCAACCTGATCGAACTGGCCACCACGACGGTGGGCGTCGAGGAGGCCTGCAGTGGAATCCGCAGTCTTCTCTCGTGCGTGTTCGCTGGATTTTTCTTTGCGGGCTGGCTGGTGCGCCGGCCGGCCGGCCGGTTCGTGTTGATTGCAACCGCCCCGCTGCTCGCCCTGGGCATGAATTTCCTGCGCTCGCTGACCCTCACGCTGATGGCCAACGCCGGCAAGGACATCACCGGCTTCTGGCACGATGCCACGGGCTTTGCCATCCTCGCAGTCACCGCCGCCATCCTCGCGGGCCTGGCCATCCTGCTCGAAACGAAGGAAACCGCGCCGGCCCCGCCCGACCGCCTCGCGACACCGGTCGTTCCGCGCTGGCCGCTGCGCTTCTTCTGGATTGCGTCGGCCGCCACGCTGGCGCTCGGGGTGTTCTATGCCGCGAGCGCCCGCCCGGCCAATCGCCAGGGCGTGACCCCGCCCGACCTCGAAACCCTGCTGCCGCTCCACGCGGATGAATGGGAGGTGCGGAGTCCGAATGACCTCTACCAGTTCGCCGACATCCTGCAGACATCGCACCTCCTGGAACGGACTTACCTGCGGCCCAACGGCGCCGGGCAGTTCACGCAGTTCACCGTTTATGTCGCCTATTGGGCGCCGGGCCAGGCCTCGGTCAGCCGGGTCGCGTCGCACACCCCCGATGCCTGCTGGCCCGGGTCCGGCTGGGCCGCCCAGCCCGTGGCCGATGCGCACGAGATTCCCGCGCTGGCGGGCTTGAGCATCTCCGCCGGCGAGCACCGGATTTTCAAGAACAGCACGGGGTTCGCGCAACACGTCTGGTTCTGGCACATCTACGACGGCCACGTGATCAGCTACCGCGACCCTTATTCGATTCCGGCGCTGTTCCAGATCGCGCTGCACTATGGCTTCCGCCGGCCCGGCGAGCAGTTCTTCGTCCGCCTCTCCAGCAACCGGCCGTGGGCCGAGTTGCAGCATGAACCGCTGGTGCGGGAGATTCTCACCAACCTGACCCGCGTCGGCCTCTGACATGCCCCTGGCCGTCACCCGGAATGAACGCCTTATGCTCGCCGCCTTGGCGGGCCTGCTGGCGCTCGGGCTGCTGCTCACCCTGCTTTGAGCCGGCCGCGCGCATTGCAGTTGCCAAGCCCGGCCAAATCAAAACCGTAGGCATCCTCCCGACCCACCCGCGCGTAACTGTCATGCAATGCTTCTGGCCAGTCCCTGTCCGCTTACGCTCTACGAGGTCGCGCCTGCCCGGCGCGGGGCGGTCGCGTTCGTCCGCATGACCGACGCTGCCACCAGCCCGACGACCGGCGACGACCGCAGCCGCGAGCAGGCCGCCCTGCTGGCCGCCATGGCGCGCGGCGAGAAGACCGCCTTGGCGCGCCTCTACGACCTGCTGGCCAAGCCGCTTTACTCCCTCGCCTTCCGCGTGCTCAACGACGCCGGCGAATCCCAGGATGTGGTGCAGGATGTCTTCCTCCAGATGTGGCATAAGGCCGCCACCTACGATACGGGCCGCGGCTCCGTCTTCGCCTGGGCCGCCACGCTAACCCGCAATCGCGCCATCGACCGCGTCCGCATGCGGACGCGCCGAGCCGAGCTGCTCGCGGAATCCGCGCCCGATCTCCAACCCGCCGCCTTCGGGGGTGACACCGATTCGGCCGGCTCCCTGTGGAGCCGCGAAAAAGCCGGCGCCGTGCGCGCCGCGCTCACCGCCCTCGCGCCCGAGCAGCAAAAGGCCATCGAGCTGGCCTTCTTCAGCGGCCTGACCCAGCAGGAAATCGCCGCCCGGCTCCAAGAGCCGCTCGGCACCATCAAGGCCCGTATCCGCCGCGGCTTGCTGAAACTCCGCGAAACCCTTCCCGCCCGGTTATGATCACCGAACGCTACGAAGAACTCGCCACGTTGCACACCCTCGGACTCCTCGAGGGCGCGGAGCGGAGCGCGTTCGAGTCCGAGTTGACCAGCAGCGCTGACCTGCGCGCCCTGGTCCGCTCGCTGGCCGAGAGCACCGCGGCCTTCGCCCTGACCGCGCCGGCGGTCGAGCCACCCGCCGGGCTAAAAGACCGCATCCTCGCCGCCGTGCCGGCGACGCCTGGCGCCCAGGTGATCGCCTTCCCGCTGCTCCGCTTCGCGCCGTGGGCTGTCGCCGCCGGGCTGGCGGTGGCCGCCACCTGGCTGTTCACCCAGAATCAAGCCCTACGCAACGAGAACACCGCCCTCACCACCGAGCGCCAGCTCGCCGAGGTTGCCTACAAGATGGCGCAAACCCAGCTCAGCCAGCGCTCGCTGCTCGCCGAGACGATGATCACAGATCTCGGCAACAAGCTGCGCCACGCCGAGGACCTTTCCCGCCTCAAGATCACCGCGCTCGCCTCGCTCGCCGGCAACACCAAGGAGGCCCAAGTCATCGCCGTGTGGGATCCCGGCCAGCAGGCGGGCCTGCTCACGATGGAGAAACTACCTGCCATCGCCGACACTCAGGATTACCAGATCTGGGTCGTCGACCCCGCCTACAAGAATCCCGTCAACGGCGGCGTCTTCCACGTTTCCGCCGACGGCAAGGTCACGCTCGCCTTCAAGCCCGACCAGCCCGTCACGCAGGCTGCGGCCTTCGCCATCAGCCTCGAGAAGAAGGGCGGCGTGCCCAAGGCCGAGGGCCCGATTGTGCTCCTCGGAAAGTAAGCTGCACCGGCGTTGATATCCGTCCGGTGCCCTCGCGAACACGCGCACCTCGTTCTGCTGGGCAAGTAGCCCAGATGGAACCCGGCCTCCGGCCGGGTTGCACCTGCGAAGTCTTTGGCGAAGCAGAGCGAGCATAATTTTCGGGGCCGTAACTTGACTCTTGTCTCTGGCGGGCGGGCCGAAAAACTGACTGTCGCATGATAATCAAACCGAAGGTCCGCGGCTTTGTCTGCGTGACCGCCCACCCCACGGGTTGCACTGCTCACATCCAGGAATGGATCGACCATGTGAAGGCCAAGGGCCCGATCAAAAACGGCCCGAAGCGGGTCCTGGTCATCGGCGCTTCCACCGGCTACGGCCTGGCCTCGCGCATCACCGCCGCCTTCGGCTCCGGCGCTGCCACGCTCGGCATCTTCTTCGAGCGTCCCTCCGAGGAGGGTCGCCCCGCCACCCCGGGTTGGTATAACTCCATCGCCTTCTCCCGCGCCGCCAAGGCCGCTGGCCTCTACGCCGGCAACATCAACGGCGACGCCTTCTCCGACGACATCAAAAAGCAAGCCATCGAGACCATTGCCCGCGACATGGGCGGCCCGATCGATCTCGTCATCTACTCCCTCGCCTCCCCGCGCCGCACGCACCCGAAGACCGGCGTCGTGCACAAGTCAGTCCTCAAGCCCCTCGGCGCCTCCTACACCAACAAGACCGTCGATACCGACAAGGGCATCGTCAGCGAAGTGACCATAGAGCCCGCCACTGAGGCCGAGGCGGCCGACACCGTCGCCGTCATGGGTGGCGAGGATTGGGAGATGTGGATCCAGGCCCTGGCCGACGCGAAGCTCCTCGCGCCCGGCGCCACCGCCGTCGCCTATTCCTACATCGGGCCGGTGCACACCTGGCCAATCTACAAGGATGGCACCATTGGTGCCGCCAAGGTCGACCTCGAGCGCGCCGCCCGCGCGATCGACGCCAAGCTCAAGGCCCACGGCAACGGCCGCGCCTTCATCTCCGTCAACAAGGCGCTCGTCACTCAGGCCAGCTCGGCCATCCCGGTCGTGCCGCTCTACATTTCCATCCTCTACAAGGTTATGAAGGCCGCCGGCACGCACGAGGGCTGCATCGAGCAGATGCAGCGACTCTTCGCCACCCAGCTCTACAACGGCAGCACGCTCAAGTTCGACAGCGAGGGCCGCGTCCGCGTCGACGACTGGGAAATGCGCCCGGAAATCCAGAACCCCGTCTCGGAGATCTGGCCCCAGGTCACGACCGAGAATCTCGCCGCGCTAACCGACATTGCCGGCTACCGCACTGAGTTCCTCAAGCTCTTCGGCTTCGGCCTCCCCGGCGTCAACTACGACGCTGAGGTTGAGCCGCACCAGGAATTCTGAGCGGTAGTTTTTATTTTTTTGTAGGTCGGGCTTTACGCCCGGCCCGATGTCGGGGATAAACCCCGACCTACAATGCGTGTCGTCGTCCAAAGAGTTTCCTCCGCCAGTGTGACCATCGCCGGCCGCGTCGCCGGCCGGATTGACCGCGGCCTGTTGGTCTTCGTCGGGATCGAGGCCGCCGACACCGCCGCGGATGGCGACTGGCTGGCGCAGAAACTCGTCAAGCTGCGCATCTTTGACGACCCGGACGGGCACGTGCACCTTTCCGTGGCCGACATCAGCGGCGCCATCCTGCTCATCAGCCAGTTCACGTTGCACGCCAGCACCCAGAAAGGCACGCGACCTTCCTTCACCGCCGCCGCCCGGCCGGAATACGCCGAGCCGCTCTACCGGCAGTTTGTCTCCCAGGTTACGGTCGCGCTCGACCGGCCCGTGCAGACGGGCGAGTTCGGCGCCATGATGGAGGTCGCCCTCGTCAATGACGGCCCCGTGACCCTCATCATCGACTCGCAGCGGCGGGAGTAACGACGAGCTGCGGCTCGGCGGCGGTCAGGCCGCTCTGCAGGTTCGGCGGAATATGACCGGCGTCGCCCACCGCGAGCACCTTGCAGGTGCCGTTGGCTTTGACCTGAATGATGGTCAGGCTGCCGTTGGCGACGGACATCCCGAGCCAGGCCTGCGTGTCCACGCCCAGCGCCTTCGTGACAAAATAGCGGATCACATTGCCGTGGCAGACGAGCACGTCCTGCTGGTCGGCGTCCTTGGCCGGCACGCAATACGTGGCGAAGGCCTGGTTGAGCTGCGCCTCGGCGGCGTCCAGACTGGCCGGGGTTTCGTCCTTAGTCACTTCCGTGCGCCAGGTCCGCGGCGTGCGTTCGCGCAGCAAGGACGAGATCTGCAACGGCAGCGGGGCGAGCTCCTGCTGGATGATCTGGCCGGTTTCGCGGGCGCGGGTCAGCGGGCTGGCGATCAGCGCGGTGAATTTTCCGGGCAAGCCGCGCAACCGGGCGGCCACGAGCCGCGCTTGGGCGATGCCGAGCGGCGTCAGTCCGTTGACCACGGTCTCATCCCCCTTGGAGGAATAATCCGCGTTGCCGTGCCGGACCAGGTAGATGGTGCGCGTGAAGGCCACCGGAGCCTGGGCCGCGGCGGTGGCGAACAGCAGGATCAGCAGCAGGCAGATTCCACCCATTCGTCGGACAACATCGAGACAGCGCATGATCTCAGTCAGCCGCAAGCCGCGCCCGCAGTCAACGCCCCGATCTAGCGCTGGACCGCGACGTAGGGTTCGATGCTGCGGAAGCCGGCCAGCCGGCAGGCGGCATCGCGGTGCGCCGTCTCACCAAAAAGATAGACCGCATAGCCGCCAAACCCGCCGCCACAATATTTCCACGCGAGCGGACGGCAGGACGCCACCTCGGTCGCCGGGGCATCGCCCGGCAGCGGCTCCATGCCCTCGGCCTGCTGCACGGCATACGACACGCGCATCGCGGCGGCGATCTGTTCGATGCTTTCAGCCCAAACCCCGGCGCGGGCCAGCTCGCCCGCGCGAGCGATGCCGTCATAGTCGCGCGGTCGATTGGCCACGCCGGGCGTCGAGTGCTGCTTGCCCGACCAGTAGAGGGCCATGCGTCCGCGCAGGAAATCGCCGTTGTGCTTCACATCGATCACGGGCCGCGGGCCGCTGCGCCACACGCAGAGGCCCGTCTCGGTAATCACTGCCGGATCCTGCCAGCCGACTCCAAGATCGGACTCCGACGCGAAGCAATCCCGGCCGTTCAGCAACGCCCACGCCGCGCTGCCACCGAGGCCGGCGTTCTGCTCATAGCCCCACTCGCGCAGCGACACGGTGGGCGAGATTGTGCAGTTGACGATGTATGCTCCGGTGCGGGCGAACCGCGGCACGTCCAGCCAGCCGCCACCGAAATCGACTCGCAGCGGCGCCTCATCCGGCGCGCGGATGAAGCGCACGATGCCCGTGGTCGAAACCGGCGCGCACTTCGGTGGCGTCTTGGGCAGCACCACGTAAACCGCGCCGACCTCCGCGCAAAGGGCGCGCTTGAGCGCGGCATATTTGTCGTCCTCGGTCACCGCCAGGATATCCGGCCGCAAGCGCAGGAAGTGCTCCCGAAAATCGATGCCCGGTTCCAGGCCGGTGCCCACTACCACCTCGTCCACCATGCGCAGCGCCGCGAGCACCGCGCGTTTGTGGTCATCCGGCAGCGAGCTGCGACGCTGCTTGTGCAACCAGAGCACGTCGGACGAGGCAAAGCACACTGTCAGGTGCCCGCCCAACGCACGGGCTTCTTCGAAAAACTGCACATGTCCGGCGTGGACGATGTCGTAGCAGCCGGAGACGAAAACGCGTTTCATGGGGTGTGCCTTTATGCCGGCGATTTCGACCGGAGGACAAGCAATCAGTTACTGAGGCCTTGGGGTTCCACCTTCAATCTTCGAGCGCCCCCACGCTGACCGACTGGCCGTTGTCCTTGGCTCCCAGCTGCAGGATGAACGGCGCCGCGGTCTTCGCCCAGGCCTCGGCCTTCGGGTAACTGGAGGCGCCCTCGCTCCAGGCCTGCCGGAGCATGTCGGTGTCGATCACGCCGGGATTGAGTGGCACGGCCGCCATGCCAGCCGGCAGTTCCTGGGCCAGCGCTTTGGTCAGGCCCTCGATGGCGTATTTCGACGCACAATAGGGCGCCACTTCCGGCGAGGTGCTGCGCCCCCAGCCGGAGCTGAGATTCACGATGACGCCCTGCTTTCGCTCGACCATGAGCGGCACGAAATGCCGGAGAACATTCGCGACGCCCTTGATATTCACGTCGATGAGTTGGTTGAACTCCTTCGCCGGAACCTGCCAGAGCGGCGCCGGCGTATTCATCAGCGCGGCGTTGTTGATCAGCAGGTCGGGCGCGCCGACTTTCGCGGCCCAGATCGCCACGCGGTTTTCCTCCACCACGTCGAGCGCGGTGAAATCGTGCGGCGCCGGGTAAGTGAAGCGCAGGTTGAGCACCTCGGCGCTGCGGCCGCAGCCGATGACGGTGTGGCCGTTGGCGATATACCACTCGGCCAGGGCGCGCCCGAGGCCGCGGGTGACGCCGGTGATGAGGATTTTCATACGGTCACCACTAATTCACACTAATGGGCACTAATCCAGAAAATGAAGGCCGCCGCGCGGACCGAGTGGAGGCTCGCCGCTGGTCGGCAGACCGCGCCACGCATCGAACCCGGTCCGCCGACCAGCGGCGACCCTACCTTGCCGAACCCCTCTCCCTTAGTGAGAGATTAGTGTGGATTAGTGGTTAACCCTCACCGGCTCTGCAGCCGGATCTTATTCAACCCCTGCTTACGGCAGACGTCCATCGCCTGGGTCACAAAGCGCAGCGGCGTATTTTCGTCTGAGCGGATTACGACAGTGATGTCCTTCGTGATGGTGCCCAGCTGGCGGACCAGCTCATCGAGCTTTTCCATGGTCGCCGTGTGGCCGTTCACGTCCACTCCGCCTTCCTTGGTAATGCTGATGGTCAGCGATTCCTTCAGCTCGCTTTTGCCGGCCGTCTCCACCTTAGGCAGGGTCAGGTTCATCGTCGTGATGGACCGAAACTGCATCGTGACGAAGGCGAAGAACACCAGCATCACGAGCACGTCGATCAGGGGCAGGAGATTGAGCTCCCTCCGTCGCTGCCTTTTCTGGTAAAGCCCGCTCATGACTTGGAGACGCGCGCCAGGATGCGCTCCAGCAGCAGGTCGATCTTGACCGCATAGTTTTCGACTTTCCGCTGCAAGTAGCCCGCGGGCACCACCGAGAGGATCGCCACGCCCAGGCCGATCAGCGTGGCCGACAGCGCGAGCGACACGCCCTTGGTGAAGGCCACCGGATCGGGCAACCCGGTCTCGGGTGAGATCTGGGAGAACACACGGAGCAGGCCGAAGACGGTGCCCGTGAGGCCCAGCATCGGCGCCACCACATAGATCACGTCAAGGTAAGGCACGCCGCGTTCCATGCGGTTGACCTCCAGCCGGGCAAAGGCCTTCACCGCTTCAGGGTCACCCTTGTGGCGCTCGGCAAATTCGACGATGCGGGCGAGCACCGAATTCTTCCCCAGCTGGGTTGCGCGGCCCTCGACAATGGCATCAACCAATTCATCGGGGGTCACCGCGTCCTTGCGGAGGGCGTAAAACCGCTCGGCGATGATGTAGACGGCGATGATGGAGCAGAGTGCGAGCGGGTAGATGAGCAGGCCGGCGCCCTTGATGATGTCGAGCATGGGAGAGGGTGTGAGTGAAGTCCGCTGTATGACGTCCTCAAGCTGGAAAGGTTCAATCCGGAGGCGATTTTGTTGATTTTCCCTGTAGGAGGGGCTTTAAGCCCCGATCGGTGCTATTTCGTCAATGCAATCGGGGCATAAAGCCCCTCCTACAGTTGCCGAAGCCAGCACCGGAAGTTCTTTTTTCGTGCCCTATTTTTTACCCGCTTTGAGTCGGTCCGCCATACCCGCCATCTCCAGATCCAACTGCTTGCCGGGCTCCACCCGGAGGGTTCGCCTCGCCCGGTCGAGGGACAGCAGCGCCGCCGGCACCTGGTTGGCCGAGGCCAGGTGCCGGACAAAGGGCGCCACCACCTTGTCATAGAAATCGATCGACTGCCCCCGCCCCGCCGTGTCGAGCACGCGGTTGTAGACCGTGATCTGGGTCGCCACGTCGTCCGCCTTCATGCTGCGGTCCACCGTGGCCGCCGCCTGCTCGATGCTGAGGTCGCCCCGGGTCGCCGCGTATTTCGTGCCCAGTCGCTGCTCCTCGAAGGCCGCGAGGCTGGTCTCCCCGCGTTTCCGCAGCACCTCTACCAGCTGGCGGGAAAACGCGATCTCCAGGTCGGGGTATTTCTGGAACGCCAGCACCGCTTCGCGCAGGATGGCCTCGCGGGGGGACAGGTCGGGACTCGCGGCGGCCTGCGCGTCGAGCAGCACGGTCCACGCGGCCAGGTTGCGTCGGTCGCGGTTCACCGCCTCCCGCGCCGCCTTCACCGCCAGGGCCGGTTCGTGCGCAAACAGGTATTCCGTGGCAAAGGCCGCGTGCATGTCGGAAAGCTTGTAGGTCGGCAACGCCCGGAAGCGCTCGGTGATGAAGAGAAGTTCGTGGTCATTGATTTTGCTCCAAGTCTGCGGATCGAAGGCCACGCCGCTGATGAATTTCTGCTCGGCGTAGCGCCCGCAATCGAGCTGCCAGTGCTGGCCGCCGTCGAGATAGCCGAACCACGCGTGGCGGCCGTCCAAGCCCGCGCCCAGAAACAGGATCGTGGGAATCCCCTTCGCCTTGCCGGCCGTGCTGGCGAAATAGGCCTGGTCCACGCAGATGCCGCCCTTTGTGAGGATGGTGGCCAGTTGGTAATCCGCCGTCGGCCAGAGATAGACATTCTGCTCCAACCGGTCCTTCCGGTATTTGACCATGAAGTAGGCCTTCTCGAAATCCACCAACCCCGGCGGCACATTCTGGCGGGCCCAGTCCAGTTCGGTGAAGGGCACGGCGACATCCACGAGGAATTTGAGCTCGCTGGCCGGCAGCCGGCGCAAGTGCTGCAACGTGGCGCCGGTCCGGTCGAGTTTTGCCCAATAGGCGAAAGCCTGTTCGGGGAGCGGCAGCTGGCGCGGCAGCACCGCGACACTGACCTGGCCGTGCGGCCAGTTGGGCGTCGGGGGCACGTCGTAAACGACCGCGATGGCCAGCGCCAGGCTGCCATAGTCAGCAAAGAGCGTCGGGGACTGTTGGTAGATCTTCTGGAGAATCGCCAGCACCTCCCACGGGCAGTCCACCGGCGACAGCAGCATGAAGAACTCCTCTGACAAAGCCGTATTGCCCAGCAACGCCAGCTGGGTTTCGCGGGACAGCTGCGCCGAGAGCGCGCCGGGATGGTAGGCGTAGCTCGACGGCATGTTCGGATGCGCCACGCCCGCCTTCTCGACTGCGGCGGCCCAATCATTGAGCGCCTTGTTGTAGGGCGTGGCCAGCAGCTCGGCCCAGCGATACAGGTAATACCAGGCCGGCACGTAGCCTGAGTTAGTCTCATAGGCCTGCCGTGCCGCCGTGCGCAACGACGGCACCACACTGCCCCACCCCTGCGTGGCCGCCCGATCCACCAACGCCGCGACCCGCGCCGGCGAAGGCCCCCGGGCGATTTCCTCCGCCGGGATGACCGCGCTTTCCTGGGCCCAAGCGGCACGCGTTCCCAGCAACAGCACAAAGATGGCGAGGCGGATCAGCACCACCTCAGCAAAACAAAACGCCGGCATCAGGCAATGACGTAGGGCGGAGTCGCTGATCCCGCCATTGCCTCCGCGCTTGCCAACCGGGACATCCAGCCGAGACTGATGGCCGACATAGCCGGAGCGAGTCGCGCGGCTTAGCGGGTTCGTTGCAAATGTTGTCCCTTGAATGTGGATGGCACCAGCAGGGTTGCCCAGCAACAGCCGATGGAGGAGGAGGGACCTTTGGTTGCCGCGTTCGGATGGTAAGAGACAAGCCCAACAGCCGCTGTCTCGAGAAGCTCCTCTGTGCGCCAATTATTCTATAGCGCTGGCATCCGCCCCGCTATGGTTGCCGCTATTCGCTGCGGACTCGATCCCCACGCCTACTTGAAGGATGTCCTCATCCGGCTGCCGGCGATGACCACCAAAGACGACCTCACTCCGCTGCTGCCCGCCCATTGGCAGCCGACCAGCGGATCGTAGCTCTCGTAGCTACGAAAC
>JANYAM010000221.1 GCA_025361365.1 Opitutus sp.
GGCCGGTCGTTCGGCCGCAGCGACGCCCATTTTGCCCTGCTCGGCATGGGCTTCCTCCTCCTTGAGACGAAGAGTATCACCGACTGCTCGCTCTATTTCGGCGCCACTTGGCTGGTGACGCTGCTCGTGGTCACGGGCGTCCTGCTGATGGTGCTCGCGTCCAACCTCACGGCCAGCCGCGTGCCGCGCTTCTCCATGTGGTTCTACGTGCCGCTGTTCGCCTCTTTGGCGCTGCTCTGCTTCGTGCCGCGCGAATCGATCCTCGCGTTCGGCTTCGCCGGCCGGCTGGCGTGGACGCTGTTCGCCGTGCCGTTGCCGGTGTTCTTCGCCGGCCTGATTTTCTCCACGGGTTTCCGTGAGTCCACGAATCCCGCGGCGCTGTTCGGCGCCAACCTGATTGGCGCCATGGTCGGCGGCTTCGCCGAATACCTCGGCATGGCCGTGGGGAGCCAGCACCTCTCCTACCTCGTCATCGCCGCCTACGCCGGCAGCCTGCTCTGCCTGCTGACCGACAAACGCGGTGCGATGCCGGCGACTACCCCGGCCTGAACCGGCCCGTGGGCTCTCCGTCCAGGATCCCGGGATCCCCACCCTGCCGCCAGACCGTTGGTAGTCTATTAAACTACCAATGATCGAAGGGCGATTGGTAGTTTAATAGACTACCAACGGATTTCCCCATCTCGCTCAGACCAATTCCTTGCCTTGCTGCCGCGCCGCCAGCCAGGCGAGGAGGAGCAGCGTGCGTTCGGCATCGAGCGCCCCGGTCCGCGCCTTCAGGCAGACGTTCAGGCGTTGCTTCGGAATGCCGAGGATACGGGCCAGATGAACTTTGCTCCCGCGCCGGCGGAGCAACGGGGCCACTTGCTTCACCAACTCGTTCCAAAGCGGGGTATCGGTGCCCGGCTGCAGGGTCAGACCGCGCCGGGGCGGCCGGCGCCGCCACTTGCCCGCGGTGCGCCGCGCGGACTCCGCGCCGGCTGCGGCCAGCCAGTCGATGATCTTGACCAACGGCCGCATCCGCGGATGCACCGGAAAGGGATTTCCATATTCTTCCACCATGGGCGTTGGTAGTTTAATAGACTACTAAGGTCCGGGTGACTGATCCAGCGGGCTGCGCGCGCCGAGGCCCGGCTTTTTCATGACATGCAGGTAAATCTGCGTCGTGCGGAGGTCGGCGTGCCCCATGAGTTCCTGCACCGTGCGGACGTCCGTGCCGCCCTCCAGCAGGTGGGTCGCAAACGAATGCCGCAGGACGTGTGGCGTCACGCGTTTCGTCAGCGCGGCCTTGACCGCGGCCTGTTTCAGGGCCCGTTGGAAAAGGTTGTCGCTGACATGATGCCGGCGCCGGATGCCCGTGGCCGGATCCAGGCCCAGTTCGCGCGAAGGGAACAGCCATTGCCATTCCCAACTCACCCCAGCCTTGGGATATTTCCGCGCCAGCCCCTCGGGCAACCATACCCCCGGCACCTGCCCCGCCCGGTCAGCCTGCCAGAGCACATGCAGGCGCGCGACATGCCCCTTCAAGCCAGGCCCGAGGCTTTCCGGCAACACCGTGACGCGATCCTTGTCGCCCTTGCCGGCGTAGACCTGCAGTCGCCCGCGATCCAGATCGAGGTGATGGATTCTCAGCCGGAGCAGTTCCAGCAACCGCAGCCCGGCCCCATAAGCCAGCTCCGCCATCAGCCGCGGCGTGCCGTTCATCTGGGCAAACAACGACCGGGTCTCCGCCATCGACAGCACCGTGGGCAGGCGCTGCTTGGGATAGGCCCGCTTGAACTCCATCGGGCCGAGGTCGCGGTGCAGCGCCTCCTGCATCAGGAAAACCAGGGCATTGAGGGCCTGCTTTTGGCTCGATGGACTGGCCCGGCCCTGCACCGCCAGCGCGCTCAGAAAGGCTGCGACCTCGTCCCCGGACGCCGCATAAGGGGTGCGCGGCGCGATGAACCGCGCAAACCGCACCGCCCACTCGCGATAGGTTTGCTCAGTCCTCCAGAGGAAACCGCGTTCCCGCACCGCCTTGATCAAGTCCTTCTCCCAAGGCTCGGATCCCAAGTCGGTCGCGGCCGGTGGCGGCTCCATCGCACGGCGAGGTCCGGTTCGATGGCCGGACGGGACCACCGCCTCCCTCCGGACTTCGCTCCCCGCCACCGGTGCGACGGGCGCGTCCTGGCCTGCGTTTCCCGGTTCAGTCGCGGCGTCGGGCGCCGCTTGGGCCCGCCGCCCTGCCCGATAAAACCAGCGCAAGGCCTCGCGCGCCGGTCCGCCTCCCTGCCGCTCCTGCCAATCCAGATACTGCTTCGCCACCTCGACCGTCGCGGCCGACCGGGCGGACTTGCAGTATTTTAGAAACGAAAGGATTGCCCGGACATAGGCTGACTTGACGGCCGGGCTCAGCGCCGCCTCCGCCAAGACCTGCTTCCACCGGGGAAAGGAAATGGGTCTT
>JANYAM010000252.1 GCA_025361365.1 Opitutus sp.
CGATGCTCTTGCCGCCATCGGCCGCCCGCAAAATGCGGATCTTATCTTCGGTCGTATGTCTTTTGCCTTTCATGGTCTGGGTCCTTTCTTTGGCCCAGACTAACACCAAAAGCGGCTCGAAAATTCGAGGTCACGTCACCAAGGCGGCGGTCAGCGCCGCGGCACACACGAGTGAACGAAAGAGTTGCATGCATCCCGTCGGGCCGACGGAGGTGACAGGAAGCAGGGGATTCCGCCCGGCGGCAATAGCGGAGAGCGGAAGACGGATTGTCCCATGGAGGGCTCGCGTCCCTGCGAGCCGGGGTCTCGGCCCGCAGGACGCGGGCCCTCCACGCCCAATCATATGCGGCCGGCGAATGTTCCGGCTTGACGGGAGCCTTGGCTTCAAACACTACCTTGGCAAATAAAGGTAGTGCCACCCGACCACCCACGCATGGATTTCAACGAAAAGTTCGCGCCGATCACGAAGGGGCTCCTGGAGTTCCTCGTGCTGAAGATCATTGCGGGCGACAAGGTCTACGTGCCCGACATCCTGCAGCAGCTGAGCGCGACGGAGTTCGCGACGCAGGAGGGCACGCTCTACCCGCTGTTGAGCAAGATGCGTCGCGAGCAACTCGTGGACTACGAGTGGAAGGAGTCCGAGTCCGGCCCGCCGCGCAAATACTACGAGCTGACGGCCAAGGGCCGGGCGCAGCTCCGCGAGACGATGGAATTTTGGCAGCAGATCAACGAAACCGTGAAGAGCCTCGGCAAGAAATAGGGGCGTGCCCCGCAACCGACCATCCCATGAACAGAGTCATCACCATCAACCTCAACGGCGTCGCCTACCAGCTCGAGGAATCCGGTTACGAGCAGCTGCGCGCCTACCTCGACCACGCCGCCCGCTCGCTCGAGGGCAACCCGGACAAGGACGAGATCCTCGCCGACATCGAGCAGGCCATCGCGGACAAGTTCCGCGCACTCCTCGGCGCCTACAAGACCGTGGTCAGCACGAAGGAGGTGGCGGAAGTGATCACGCAGATGGGCCCCGTGCAGGGCGCGGGTGGGGCGGCCCCGGAGGCGACGCCCGCCGCGGCCGGCGGCAAGCCGGCGGACAGCGCGCAGGCGGCCAGTGATGCCGGCACCTCCCGGCCGCCCCGGCGACTCTACAAGATCAACGACGGCGCCATGTTCGCCGGCGTGTGCAACGGCCTGTCGGCCTATCTCAACATCGACGTGTCGTTCATCCGGATCGGCTTTGTGCTGCTGACCATATTCTGGGGCACGGGCGCGCTGGTGTATTTGGTCCTCGCTTTCATCCTGCCCGAGGCGCGCACGCCGGAGGAGAAGGCCGCCGCCAGCGGCGCGGCGGCGACCACCGAGGAATTCATCCGCCGGGCCAAGGCGGGGTATTACGAGGGCATGAAACATTTCAACGACCGGGACGCGCGCCGCGAGTGGAAGCGGAAGTTCCGGCAGGAGATGCGCGACTGGAAGCACGGCTTCCGGCGGCAGATGGCCGGGAACGCCGCGCAGTGGCAGCAGCACTGGGCGCCGGCCGGCGGCCCCCCGTCCGACCACTGGGCCAGCGTGGGCCTGACCCTGACGATCCTGACGTGGACCCGGCTGCTGTGCCTCGCGCTGGCGTTCTACGCCGCCTTCTCGCTGGTGACCCATGGCGCGGTCTTCGGGCTGGCGTTGCCGACGGACATTCCTGTGTGGTTGGGGATTGTCGGGATCTTCTTTGTCTACCACTTCCTCACGTGGCCGCTCAAGATGATGCACCGGTCCATCCGGCATGCGCACTGGGGCTACCGCCGACTGGCCGGTCCGCTCGACGGGATCGTGTGGCTCGCCTTTCTGGTCGTGATGGTCTGGACCGCCGACCACTACTCGCCGGCCTTCCACACTTGGCTGCAGGATCTGCCGCCATCCATTCATCGCGGGATGGCCGAGGTGAAGGAATGGATGGCCCGGCGGTGAGGGGCCGGATCGACTGTAGGGTCGCCGCTAGTCGGCGGACCTTCAGTGGTGTCGTGGTCCGGCGACGAGCGCCGACCCTACAGGGAAATCCACCGGAATCATGCCGCAAGATACGCGGAGTGTATCCATTCGCTAACCGGCCCGAGGTGCGTATCCTCTGAGCATGAGCTCCAAATCAGACCGTGACGCCATTTTCGCCCAGCGCGCCGGTGCGGCCGCTGCCACCAACAAGAACCACACGCACCTCGCCGCCGCCCACGACATCCGGCAGAACGGCAGCAACCACTCCAAGGTGACTCGCCAGGGCAACCCCGGCCGGACCAACCGCAGCGCGCAGACGAAAGCTAAATAACAAAAGGCGGTTATTGCCTGGAGGGCCCGCGTCCCTGCGGGCCGCAATCCCCGGCTCGCAGGGACGCGAGCCCTCCAATTCTGGCATGCCCAACAGAAAAAGGCGGCCGTCTGGCCGCCTCCTTCAAGTTTCAGGTCTCTGCTTTTAGAGCTCCGTCGCGAAATGCGGCTCGATGTCCACCGGCACGTCGTTGAGGCGGCCGAGCAGCGTCTTCACCTCGGGGCGGATGACGACCATCTTGTCGAGCAGGGCCTTGCAGCGCGGGTAGTCGCCCGTGGCTTGGATCGTCATGATCTCGGTGACGAGGCTCGCGACGCCCGGCTTGACCTTGGCGAAGTCGACGCCGAAGCGGCCGTCCTTGTCCACGGTGAAGGCGCCCTGGTCGAGCATCCAGTTCATCTGCAGCGCCATGCTCTTGGCGTGCGCCTCGGTCAGGCCGAAACGCAGCGTCCGGAAGGACGAGGCGAGGAAGGTCACATACATCGAGCGCTCCTGCGCCTTGTCGAGGACGCCCTTGTCCATCAGTTGCTGCAGCGCCCAGAGGCCCGAGATGTCGGCCTTGGCCTCCTCGAGCGTGCTGTTGAGTTCCTTGAGCTCGAGGCGGACGGTCGTCTTGCGACCGCCGACGGTGATCTCCTGCGGCCCGAGGCCGTGCATGAGCTCGTGCATCAGGATGTGCGTGAAGAACGGGTCGAAGGCGACCAGCGGCTGGTCGGCGGCGACGAGGGCGTGCTGCGAGATCGGCCGGAGCACGTGCGCGAACTTCGCCTCCTGGAAATTTTTCAGCATGACGCGCTTGGAACCCTTGGCGGCGACGACGCGCTCGTCGTTCGGGAGGTTGAACGCGGCGGTCTGGACGCCGCGGTTGCCGTCGCCGGCGCAGAACACGACGTTGACGACGCGGATGGGCGAGAGGCCGCCGAGCTTCGGGCGGCGGAATTTCGGGTCGATGGGCAACTTGTCCTCGAGGCCCTGGAGCTCGGCGCTGAAGCGGGAGAGCTTGGCCGTCTCCGCGGCGTCGGTGAGCGTGATGAAGGCCTCGAAGGCGGCCTTGTAGTTGAACCACTCGTCCTCGTAGGTCTCGTAGGGCCCGATGGTCGGCTCGATGGTCGCGTCGAGCTCCATCCACGCCATGTCCGAGTCATAGTAGTCGTTCGTCAGGAAGGCGCGGGCGCGTTTCGTGAGGAAGTTTTTCAGCGTCGGCTGGTTGGTCGCGGCGGCGGCCTCGTTGAGGAGCTTGGCTGCGGGCAACAGTTCGCTTTGGTAGGCGATGTTGTAGGGGATGAGGAAGAGCTCGCCGCTGGCGCGGCGGCGAACGATGGAGAAGAAGCCAGTGGCCTCGGCCTGCTGGGCGGCGGGGAGCGTCTTGATCCAGGCCTCGAGTTCCTCGCGGGTGGCGTCGGCGGGGTAGAAACTGGCGCCGGGCGGTTTTTCGCCGATGCCGGGGAGGAAGACGCGGTTGAGGTCGAGGCGCGACCAGGGGCCCTTGTTGAGGGCGAAGTAGTGGAGACGGGCGCGGCCGAGGGGCGAGTCGTCGGTCACGAGCTGCGCGAGCCAGGTCTCGTTGAGCGAGGCGGACTGGCGGTAGAAGAGGGCGTCGCAGATCTTTGCGGCCTCGACCATCTTGGCGAGGGCGAGCTTTTCGTTGGCGGGGAGGGCGGAGGTGTCGACCTTGATCTCGACCGGGGCGAAGCGCGCGGTCATGGCGCGCAGTTCGGCCTCGGCGGGCAGGGGGGCTTCCTTGGCGGAAGCGAGGGCAGCGAGGAGGAGGGCGGAGACGAGGGGGAGGGTAATTCGCATGGGGTCAGAATCGCCGCCCCTCTTGCGGCGGTCAAGAATGCCTTGATTGGAGGGCCCGCGTCCCTGCGGGCAGTTGGCCTAGCTGGCGCGGCCCGCAGGGACGCGGGCCCTCCGGAAAACGCTCAACCGCGAATCTGCCCAACGCCCCGCACGACATACTTATAGGACGTCAGCTCCTCGAGGCCCATCGGGCCGCGGGCGTGGAGCTTGTCCGTGCTGATGCCGATCTCCGCCCCGAAGCCGAACTCGTGGCCGTCGTTGAAGCGCGTCGACGCGTTCCAGAGGACGACCGCGCTGTCCACGCCGGCGAGGAATTGCTCCGCCGTGACGGCGTCGGCCGTCACGATGGTGTCGGTGTGGTGCGAGCCGTGCGTCTCGATGTGGTCGATGGCGGCGGCGACGTCGTCCACGATCTTCACCGCGAGGATGAGGTCGAGGAACTCGGTGCGGTAGTCGTCCTTGGTGGACGACGAGATGAGGGTTGAGTGCTGAGAGTTGAGTGCCCCGAGCGCCGAGCGCGTGGCTTCGTCCACGCGCAGTTTTACGCCAGCACCGAGCAAGGCGGCACCAGCCTTGGACAGGAAAGCGGCGGCGACATCGCGGTGCACGAGCAGGGTCTCGGCGGCGTTGCACACGCCGGGCCGGGAGACCTTGGCGTTGACGACGAGCTTCTCCGCCATGGCGAGATCGGCGGCCTTGTCCACATAGACTGCGCAGATGCCGTCATAATGCTTGATGACCGGGATGCGCGCGGTCTTCACGACGGTCTCGATCAGGCTTTTGCCGCCGCGCGGGATGAGCAGGTCGATGAGGCCGACGGACTCGCCGAGCAGGCGCACAGTATCGCGGTCGGTGACCGGCACGAGCTGCACGGCGTGGGCCGGCAGGCCGGCCTGAGCCAGACCGCGCGCGAGGGCGCCGGCGATGGCAGTGTTGGAGCGCAGCGCCTCGGAGCCGCCGCGAAGGATGACGGCGTTGCCGCTCTTTAGGCAGAGGGCGGCGGCATCGACCGTGACGTTCGGGCGCGACTCGTAGATGAAGCCGATGACGCCGAGCGGCACGCGGACTTTCGCAAACTTCAGGCCGTTGGGTTGCGTCCACTCGCGCAACACTTGGCCAACGGGATGAGGGAGCTTCGCGACCTCGCGGAGCCCGGCCGCGCATTTCGCGATCCGCTCCGGCGTGAGGGTGAGGCGATCGATGAGCGCATCGGTCTGCTTGTTGGTCTTGGCAGCGGCCACGTCTGCGGCGTTGGCATTGAGGAGATCCATCTGCGCCGCGACGATGGCGTCGGCCATCGCAAGGAGCGCGGCGTCGATCTTTATGGCTGGCGTGCGCGCGAGCTGGCGCGCGGCGACGCGGGCCTGTTGCCCCAGTTGGGCGATGAGTTGTGCCAGGTCGGCCATGTCAGAAGCGCGGAGCCCTGTAGCGGCGGTCTATGACCGCCGGGTTCGAGGCACGGCGGTCATAGACCGCCGCTACAGACTGGACGACCGTGCGCATCACTTCGCCGGGAAATAGGTGCCTGTGCGCTGGCCGGCGACGATCTGGTAGACGAGCCCGGCTTTGCGGCCGCTGGCGATGTTGACCGGAATGCCGGCCTTCACAGCGAGCTGCGCCGCCTGGAGTTTCGTGACCATGCCGCCGGTGGACGTGTGGCCCTTGTCGGAACGGACGAGGCTGGCGACTTCGCTGAAATCGCGGACGAGCGGCACGACCTTGCCTTTCGCGTCCTGCAGGCCGTCAACGCTCGTCAGGATGATGAGCAGGTCGGCGTCGATCAGGATGGCGACCTCGGCGGAGAGCCGGTCGTTGTCGCCGAAGTTGAGTTCCTCGACGGCGACGGAGTCGTTCTCGTTGATGACGGGGACGACGTTGCCGCGGGACAGCAGGTGGGCGAGGGTGGCGCGGGCGTTGTGGTGGCGGACCCGGCTGTCGAGGTCGTTGTGCGTCAGCAGCAGCTGGGCGACGGCGATGTCCTGCTTGGCGAACTCGCTCGCGTAGGCGTGCATCAGCTGGGACTGGCCGACGGCGGCGCAGGCCTGCTTGCCGGCGAGTTCCTTGGGTTTGGCGCTGAGGCCCAGGGTGGCGAGTCCGGCCGCGACGGCGCCGCTGGACACGATGACGCACTGGTGGCCGGCCCGGACCAGCGCGCCGACCTCGCGGGCTAGGCGCGCGATCTGCCGGCGGCTCAAGCCGATGCCCCCCTCGGTCGACAGGATGCCGGAACCGAACTTGAGCACGATGCGCTGGGAACGTTTAGCCATGAAATTTGCAGCGTAGCCAGGCCGGCTCGCGCAACAAGCCGGAATCCAAACTATGCCTTGATTTGACCGAGCCGCCGGAAGGAGGAGTTTTTTAGCCACGAAAAGTCACAAAAACCGTGATGACCGCTGATGGAAATGTTCCGTGCGCCTATAGGCGCCTTGAGGGCTTCATTCGCCGTCGGGTTTCTTGTGCCTTTTCGTGGCCAACCTTGCCTTGGCGTTGGTTGTACTACTGCCGGGCTATGACACGTATGGGTCGAACGACCCAGAGGTATGACACGTCACTCCCTTGTCTCAACCGGCGCCGTGCCGTCTCTTGGAACCAACACAAAATCAACACAATCCCCCCGCATGAACACGAATCGCGTCAACCCTTCCGATCCCAAACGCTGCAGCACCAACGGTGGTGACTACGTGACGGAAGGCATGGCGGTTCAGCAACAATCGGTCGCCGGCGCGTTGACGCCGGTTCTGTGAGATGGAAGCATCATGCCCCCCATCGTCATGCCGACTGTTGCCGCGACTCCGCGTATCTTTGAACTGGGCTTGCCCGACCTCGCTCTTGCGCGGGGCGGTCTAGTCAGGTCCCACCGCGCCCGCGGCTGGTGGTGGAGCCGCGAGGGCGACACCCCCGAGAACCCGGCCAAGGACGTCCCGACTGTGCTATTGGTGCACGCCCTGACCGGCAGCGCCGTCGCCGGTGGCAAGGACGGCTGGTGGGATCCGCTCATCGGCCCGGGCAAGGCGCTCGATCCCGCGCATTTCCGCTTGGTGTGCTTCAACAACCTCGGCTCCTGCTACGGCAGCAGCGGCCCCGGCGTGGAAGGCTTCCCGGCGCTGCAGACCGTGGACCTCACGAGCCTCGATATCGCCCGCGCCCTCCTGCTCGCATTGGACAAGCTCGGCGTCGGCCGCGTGCACCTCACCACCGGCGGGTCGCTCGGCGGCATGGTGACGCTGACGCTCGCCGCGCTCGCGCCGGAGCGATTCGAGCGCATCCTGCCGTTCGCGACCAGCTTGTCCGCCAGCGCGTGGGTTGTCGGCTGGAACCATGTGGCGCGCCAGATCCTGCGCCTCGACCCGGGTTATCCGGAGAATGTTGGCCGCGGCCTCGAAATCGCGCGCCAGCTCGCCATCCTCACTTACCGCGCCGAGCCGGGTCTCGACGCCCGCCAGCCGCGTCCGGCGCCCGGCACCGACGCCGGTTATCCGGTGCAGAGTTACCTCGAGCACCAGGGCAAGAAGCTGCGCAACCGTTTCGCCGCGCAGGCCTACGAGCTGCAGCTCGCGGCGATGGACCATCACGACCTGACCCAGCCGCTGCCGGGCGACACCAAACCCGCCATCAGCTGCGTCCGCGCGGCGACGCTCGTCGTCGACGTGGACACCGACCAGCTCTTCACGCCGGCCCAGGCCGCAGCGCTCACCGCCCAGCTCCGCGCCGCCGGGGCGAAGGTGGAACGGGAAACTGTAACCAGCATTCACGGCCACGATGCCTTTCTCATCGAGTGGAAGACCCTCGGACCTCTCTTGACAAAGGCGCTGCATCTGCAGGCTCCCGGCAGATGAGCGCGCGCTGGCAGGTCTACAAATTCGGGGGTTCCTCCCTCGGCACCTCGGGGCGCCTGCCCAAGGTGCTGGAGCTGGTCGTGGCCGCCCCGAAGCCGCTCGCGCTGGTCGTGTCCGCCCTTGGCGACAGCACCGACTGGCTCATTCTCTCCGCCAAGTCCGCCGCCGAGGGCAACATCAGCCAGGCCCGCCGCGAACTGGCCCAGGTGCGCGAGCTTGCCACCGCCACCGGCCGCACCGTGCTGAACAGCCAAAGCCAGAAGGGCCTCAAGCACGACCTCGACGACATCCTCACCCCGGTGGAGCGCCTGCTCTCGGGCATCGAGCTGACCCGAGAGTGCTCGAACCGCACGCTTGATTCCATCATCAGCGTCGGCGAGCGCATCTCCGTGGCGCTGCTGGCCCGCGCCCTGACCGAGCGCGACGTGCCGGCCATCCCGGTGGACGCCCGCGATTTTGTCGTGACCGACGCCACCTTCGGCGCGGCCACGGTGGACAAAGGCGTGACCGCGGAAAAGTTTTCCGCCGTGGCGGGCAAGTGGGCCGGCTCGGTGCCGATCGTCACGGGCTTCATCGGTCGCACCAAGGATGGGCAGACGACCACGCTCGGCCGCAACGGCTCCGACTACACCGCCACGCTCGTCGCCGGCCTGCTCAAGGCCAGCGCCGTCACCGTCTGGACGGACGTGCTCGGCGTGATGACCGCCGACCCGGCGCTCGTGCGCGAGGCCACGCCGGTGGACCGCCTATCCTACGACGAGGCGCTGGAGCTTGCTTATTTCGGCACGCGGATGTTTCACCCGCGCACCATCATCCCGCTCCGCGAATGCGGCGCGGCACTTGTCATCCGCAGCACCACACAGCCGGATGCTCCCGGCACGCGGATCGACGCGAAGGGCAATCCTGACCCGAACCGCCCGACCTGCGTCACCAGCCTCGAGCGGCTTACGCTTATCGGCGTGCAGTCGCGCCGCACCGGGCTGGGCAAGCCGCTCGGCGGCCGGATCCTCGCCGCGCTCGGCGAGGCCGGCGTGCGCGTGTGGATGACCACCGAGTCCACGCTTGGCCAGTCGTTCTCCGTGGTGATTCCCGAGGTGGACGAGGTTCGCGCGAAGCAGAGCATAGCCGAGGCGCTGGCTCCGGAGATTCAGTCGGGCGACCTGCGCATCGAGCCGGTGATCTCGCCGGTCACGCTCGTGACCCTTGTCGGCGAGAACATGGGCGCCCAACCGAACGTGGCGGGCAAGTTCCTCAATTCGATCGGCGCGGCCGGTATCTCCGTGCGAGCGGTGGCGCAGGGCGCGTCGGCCCGCAGCATCTCGTGTGTGGTGGACGCCGACCAGACGGCGACCGCGGTGCGCACCGTGCACGCCGCGTTCAATCTCGCGCACACCCAGCTCAGCGTGCTCCTGCTCGGCAAGGGTGTCGTGGGCGGCAGCCTGCTCAAGCAGATTGACCGACAGAACCAGGCGCTCGGCCGCGAGCACGATGTGCAGGTGCGACTCGTCGGCATCGGCTCGAGCAAGGGTGCGCTTTACGACGCCGAGGGCCTGCCGCCGCTCGAGGCCATCGCCGCGCTCGAGAAGGCGCTGGCGACCGGGAAGGCCGTCAAAGACGCCAGCTCCCTGCTCAAGAAGCTTTCGCAGTTGCCCAATCCCGTGCTGGTGGACTGCTCGGCCGCGGCCGGCATGGAGAAGATTTACCGCGCGGCCTTCGAGCACGGCATCAACGTCGTGTCGGCCAACAAGCAGCCGCTGGCGCTGCCGCAGGCGGAACGCGTGGCGCTGCTGGCGTCGGCGCGAAAGAATTTCCGCGCCTACCACTACGAGACGACCGTCGGCGCCGCGCTGCCCGTCATCGAGACCCTGAAGAACCTCGTTCGCACCGGCGACCACGTCATCACCATCGAGGGCGCGTTCTCCGGCACGCTGGGCTTTCTGTGCGAGCGATTGGTGCAGGGCGACGCGCTGTCAGCCGCAGTCCGCCAGGCCAAGGAGCTGGGCTACACCGAGCCGCATCCGCGCGACGACTTGTCGGGCCTCGATGTGGCGCGCAAGGCCGTCATCCTCGCCCGCGAGCTTGGCCTGCTGGTCGAACTGGGCGACGTGGCGCTCGAGCCGTTTGTGCCGGCGGAGAATTTGCGCGAGGACGACCCGGAGAAATTTCTGCAGTCGCTGGCGAAGCTTGATGCCAAGGTCGCGGCGCGCGTCGCGGCGAGCATGAAGCAGGGCAAGCTGCCGCGCTACCTGGCGCGCATCACGCCCGGCGCCGAGGGGCCGAAGGTGACCGTCGGCCCGATTGACGTCGATGCCTCTCATCCCGCGGCGTCATTGCGCGGCTCGGAAGCTTTTGTGGCATTCCATACCGAGCGTTATCGCCAATACCCGATGGTCGTGCGCGGTGCGGGCGCGGGTGGGGAAGTGACCGCGGCCGGTGTGCTCGCCGACATCCTCCGCCTCGCCCAGAACATGCGCGGCCGGCGGTGATTTTCCTTGAGGGCACCCCGCCTCCACGTATCAAACTTGATTCGTTTCCAATCCTGCGCCGGTTTGTCCCGGATTATTTTGGGAATTATGAAACAGGGGTTGACAGGATCCGGGCCGACAAACAACTTCTGGCCGTTTTCCATGCTCAACGTCGCCCTTATTGTGCTTATTACCGTCGTCCTGGCTCTGGCCACGGACCCGAACACACATGGGCGGCTCGCCAAAGCCAAAAGCTCCTAAGAGACCAAAACTCAAAGAGGAAGCCGCCCAACCAAGGGGCGGCTTTTTTATTTTCCACCATCTTTTCGTTATGACGCAGACCTGCCCAACCCATTCCTCGCCCTGCCGACGCTGTTTCGGTAGCGTGGCTTGATCTTTCCCCCATGAATTCCGGCAAACGCCACAGCCACCTTGTCACCGACGGCCCGAGCCGGGCCCCCGCTCGCGCCATGATGAAGGCCATCGGGTTCACCGACGCCGACCTGGCCAAGCCGTTGATCGGCATCGCCAACACCTGGACCGAGATCGGGCCCTGCAATTTTCACCTCCGCGCCCTCGCCGAGCACGTCAAGGCGGGCGTCCGCGCCGCCGGCGGCACGCCGCTGGAGTTCAACACCGTATCCATTTCCGACGGCATCACGATGGGCACCGAGGGCATGAAGACCTCGCTCATCAGCCGCGAGCTCATCGCCGACTCCATCGAGCTCGTCGCCCGCGGCAACAGCCTCGACGGCCTCGTCTGCCTTTCCGCCTGCGACAAGACCAATCCCGGCGTCATGATGGCGCTGGCGCGTATGGACATCCCGGGCCTCGCGCTTTACGGCGGTTCGATCGACCACGGCCATCACAACGGCAAGGCGCTCACCGTGCAGGATGTCTTCGAGGCGGTCGGCGCTTTCACCGCCGGCAAGATCGATGCCAAGGAATTCAAGTGCGTGGAGAATGCCGCGTGTCCGACCGCGGGCGCCTGCGGCGGCCAGTTCACCGCCAACACCATGGCGACGATCATGGAGGCCATCGGCATTTCCCCCGCCGGGCTCAACGGCATCCCCGCGACGGCGGAAGAGAAGAACAAGGCCGCGTTCCGCTGCGGCGAGATCGTGATGGACCTGGTCCGCGCCGACCTGAAGCCCTCGCAAATCATGACGCGCAAAGCGTTCGAGAACGCGATTGTGTCCGTCGCCGCCTCGGGCGGCTCGACCAACGCCGTGTTGCACCTGCTCGCGCTCGCGAAGGAAGCGAACGTTTCACTCAAGATCGACGAGTTCGACACCATCAGC
>JANYAM010000013.1 GCA_025361365.1 Opitutus sp.
TTCCCATTTCTTCAGATCGCGTTCCCATTCTTTGACCTCCTGTTCGTAACGGGATTGGCGGGCGGATTGGATGCGGGCGAGGAGTTGGACGGGGGATTCGAGCTTGGAGGGGTTTTGGGTGCGCCACTTGGCGGTGAGCTTGCCCTCGAAGGCTTGTTTGAGGAGCGACTGGCGATAGACGCCGAGTTGCCGCCGCGCCACCCGCAGACTCTCCTCCCCGGCCTCCAACTCGCTGAACAACTCCTCGATCTTCGCCACGATCCGCTTCTGCTCGGCCAGCGGCGGCAGGGGGATGGTGAGCGAGCGAAAACGGTCATGGGTGAGATTGAGGCCGGAATCGCTGATGCCGGTTTTCATTTCGTCGATCTTCTTCCTTGTGCGCGACTCGCGAAGAAAGAGTTCGAGGAACTGACGCTCGATCACGTCCGGATCGGCCCGAAGCTGATACATCTTTCCTGAAATCAGGAGTCGTGGCCGCGTCGCCCGCACGAGGCAGGTTACGCCGCAACGAGAGCGAGGTCCTGCGCACGTGATGAGAATGTCGCCGCTCTGAACCTCAAGATGCGGGCGTGGCTCAAGACTTGCGGGCAACTTCTTGTTTTCCTCATCGACGAAGCTCCCGTCCTGAATAGCGCTCGTCCTTAGGACCGCCCACTCGCCGTGAGATTGGGCCGGGTGATCTTCGCACTGCGGGCTCCAACCTTGGCGGATTTTCTTCCCGTTGGGGTAAGGAAGCAGGCACTCCTCGATTTCGACTGCCACCCAGCCGCTGGGGATCGCTTCGTCGCTCACGCCGTCAGCTCCTTGTTCAGTTCGGCGATGAGGGCGTCCATGCGCTCGCCGAAGAGTTCGTGCATCTTGCCGAGGCCGCCGCGGGCGTCGAAGGGGGCGTAGTCGAGATCGGCTTTCTCCATCCGCAGCGAATCGATGACGTGGTCGCGGATGAGTTCGAGCCAGGCGGTCTGCCGGGCGTTGAAGGGCTGGCCGGCGTTGGCGCGGAGAATCCAGTCGCGGTAGTGGCGGCGCACGGTGTCGGCGAAGGGCGTGAGCTTGCGGTCGAGGCCGCAGGCGCGGCGGAGGAGGGCGACGAGCGCGGTCAGCTCCGTGAGCGGGCGGGCATTGGCGGGCACGGCGTCGAGGCGGGCGTAGGCGTCCCACACGCGGAGGGGCGCGAGGCGCGGGGCGTGTTGGCGGAGCGCGGCGAGCACGTCCTGGATCTGCGCGAGGGTGACTTCCTGCCGGCGCTGCGGCTGGGTGTAATAGATCGTGAGGGCGTCGAGCCGGTCGCGGTGGTCGCGGCAGAAAGTCTCGAAGTCGGCGACGAAGGCGGTGGCGCGGGTCTGCGCGTCGGCGTCCCAGCTCGCGTTGAGCAGCTGGTCCGGCGTGTCGTGGTCGATCGTCTGCATGTTCTCGGTGCAGAAGGCGACAATCTGGGTGACGACGGCGCCGGTGAGCGGGGCGCGGGCGGCGGCGACGAGCTGCTGTTGGGCTTTTTCGCGGGCGGTGTCGCCGGGGTCGGCGGTGGGCGGGACGCCGGCGAGGGTGCGGGCCGATTGCTCGATGGCCTCGCCGTCGATGGCGTGGAAGAGGGCTTTCACGACCTGGCCGATGGTGGTGCCGCCCATCTTCTCGGCGAGGGTGTGCCGCTGGAGCGGGGTGAGCTGGCGCTCGATGCGGGCGAGGCGGCCGGCGAGGGAGGAGACGGTGTCGGCGTCGGTCGCGCCCATGACGATCTCCATGGCGAGGTCCTTGAAGGGCACGGTGGGGCGCGTGATGGGCGGGCGGCTGTCGGTCTTGAGGGACTTGGTGACGCCGATGGCGTCGACGATGACGTAGTGGGTCTTGGCGGACTTGGCGGCGGAGGAGACCTTGCGGAGGGCGTCGTGGTCGAGGGTGCGCGTGCCGCGGCCCTTCATCTGCTCGAAGTAGCCCTTGGATTTCACGTCGCGCATGAAGAGGAGGCACTCGAGCGGTTTCACGTCGGTGCCGGTGGCGATCATGTCCACGGTGACGGCAATGCGCGGGTGGTAGCCGTTGCGGAACTGGGCGAGGACGGACTTGGGGTCCTCCTCGTTCTTGTAGGTGACTTTCTTGCAGAAGGCGTTCCCCTCGCCGAACTCTTCGCGGACAATATTGATGATATCATCGGCGTGGGAGTCAGTCTTGGCGAAGATGAGGGTTTTCGGGACTTCGTAGGCGCCCGCAGCATCAGTGCGATTGGGGAAGATGTCCGACAGCTTGTCGCGGAAGGCCTGAATGACGGTGCGAATTTGCGAGGGATTGACGATGTTCTTGTCGAGTTGCTTGGCGGAGTAAGCCTCATCCTCATCTTGCTGCTGCCAGCGACGAGCACGGGTGAGTTTCTCGCGTTTTTCGACAAGACCCTTGAGGACCTTGCCGCCGCTCTGGCCGACTTCGGTTTCGATGGTATAGATCTCGCCCTGGACATTCACACCGTCGGCCACGGCATCTTCGTGGGTATATTCGGAGACGACGTTTTGCTTGAAGAAAGCGTAGGTGCGAGCGTCGGGCGTAGCGGTGAGGCCGACGAGGAAGGCGTCGAAGTAGTCAAGGACTTGGCGCCAGAGATTGTAGATCGAACGGTGGCACTCATCGATGATGATGAGATCAAAGAACTCAGGCGGGATTTTTCCGGAGTAGGCGACGGGCAGCGGCTCGCGGCGGCGATCGGAGCGCTCGGCGGGGTTTTCGTCCTCGGCGGAGGCGTCGAGCTCGCGGCCCTGGAGAATGGAATACATCCGCTGGATGGTGGAGATGCAGACCTCGGCGTCGGCCGGGACGTGGGAGGAGTTGAGGCGAGCGACGGTATAGAGTTCGGTGAACTTGCGGTTGTCGTCGGTCGGGGTGAAGGCGAGGAACTCCTGCTCGGCCTGCTCGCCGAGGTTGCGGGTATCCACGAGGAAGAGCACGCGGCGGACGCGGGCATGCTTGAGCAGCCGGTAGATCGACGTGATGGCGGTGAAGGTCTTGCCCGAGCCGGTTGCCATCTGGACGAGCGCACGGGGCTTGGCCTGCTTGAAGGATGCATCGAGTTTGGTGATAGCCTCGATTTGGCAGTCGCGCAGGCCGGCAGGGTCGAGGGCGGGGAGATCCTGAAGACGGGTGCGGAGCGAACGACCTGCAGCAAGCCAACCGCGAAGCGTCTCAGGGCGGTGAAAAGAGAAGACCTCGCGGGAACGGGGCTTCGGATCGCGTTGGTCGGTGAAGCGGATGAGGACGCCGGTGGCCTCGTAGAGAAAGGGAAGAGGCGTGCCGGTGGACTGCACCCACTTTAATTTGGCGGCGGAGTATTCCTCGGTCTGGACTTCCGCTGTGGTGATGTTGTGTCCGAGGGTTTCCTTCTTGGCCTCGATTACGCCGACGGCGTGCCCGTCGACGAAGAGCACATAGTCAGCGGGGCCGGTGTCGGTAGTATATTCGCGGATGGCCTGACCTTCGCCGTCGCGGAAGTTGATGGAGTCCTTGGATTGCACGGCCCAACCAGCGGCCCGGAGCTGCGCGTCAATGGCGTCGCGGGCGATCTGCTCGGGGTTTTGATTCGGGGTGCCGGGCATGCGAGAGGCGATGACAGCCTAGAGATTGGCGGGCGGCAAGCGTGCAGCCGTTATAGGAGAAGGCAGAAATTCCGCCGGAGCGCCGGCGTGCGTTGGCCCGGAGGGAATCTACGGGGGGCGATTCAGGAGCCAAGGCAAGAGTGCCGGATGGGTCTTGTAACTCTCAGGGGAGGGGTGAATTCCGACGTCCGGAGAAAACTCTTGCGCGAGGGGGCTCAGGCCGTAGCTTCCCCGATTCCGTGCTGGGTCCCCATCGTCTAGCCCGGTTAGGACGCCTCCCTTTCACGGAGAGAACCGGGGTTCGAATCCCCGTGGGGACGCCAACTTAAGCTCTTAACCGCAAGAGCTTAAATTTCGGCGAAGCTAGGTTGCCCAGTTGACGTGGCAACCTAAGCATGAACGACCATAAATTTGCCGTCCGCCCGTTTAAGAATCGGAACGAAGTCACGACATGGCGAGTAGACGGACGCCTGCATGGCGTTCGTATTCGAAAGAACTTCAAAACCCGGGCAGAAGCTGCCGCCGAGAAAGCCGCGCTTGAAATAAAATCCATTCAAACGACTTCAGGTCTGCGCTCAGTCGTGACCTCTCTCAGCACCGAGCAGGTGCGGGAAGCCGAGGCTGCCTTCCATCGCCTCCAAGGCAATACGCGCCCCATGACGTTCTATGTCGATTTTGGCCTCGCGAACTACCGCGAGCCGGAAAAGCAAAAGCCGTTGGTCGACGCGATCTCAGATTACATTGCGGCAAGAAAGCATGAATTTGAGCAGGATCAAATCTGCCGCCCGCAGTTCGACCGGATCCGATGGGAACTGAAAAGGCTGGAG
>JANYAM010000077.1 GCA_025361365.1 Opitutus sp.
CTCAAGGGCGGCGTGTTCACCATCAACACCGACCACCACGAGGTCGTCACCTTCCTCGCCCTCGGCGCCATCACCGGCGGCGAGGTGCGCGTGAAAAATTCCCTGCCCCACCACTTCGACCTGATCAACCGCTCCTTCGCCAAGCTGGGCGTGAAAGTGGAATACGATGGTGACACCGCCTTCGTCCGCAAGAAGCAGAAACTCGTCGTCACCGAGCCGTTCACGTCGAACCTGCTGCCGAAAATCGAGGCGGCGCCGTGGCCATATTTCCCGGTCGACCTGCTGCCGGTCATGATCGCGCTGGCCGTCCGCGCCGAGGGCACGGTGATGTTCTGGAACAAGGTCTACGAGGGCGGTTTCACCTGGATGTCCGAACTGTCGAAGTTCGGCGCGCACATTGTCGTCAGCGACCCGCATCGCATCACGGTGTTTGGCAACAAACCGCTGCGCCCGGCCACGGTCGAGGCGCCCTACATCATCCGCGCGGCCGTCGCCCTCTACATGGTCGCCGCCAGCATCCCGGGCAAGTCGGTCGTCAAGAACGCCGACACCATCAAGCGCGCGCACCCGAACTTCGTGGAAAACCTCCGCAGCCTCGGCGCGAGCGTCGAGTGGAAGTAATGCAACCAACCGCTAATTTTCGCTAATCCCCGCTAATGATTAGCGATCATTAGCGCAGATTAGCGGTTAAAAATCCAATGCCTTCCCCAGACAAAGCCCCCAAAGGCACCGACTTTCTCGCCAACACGCTCTCGTCGCCCGTTTCGTCAGCCGAGGCCGCGCTGCGGCCGTTGTCGTTCTCCGACTTCGCCGGCCAGCCCAAGACGGTCGAACGCCTCAAGGTCATGGTCGGCGCCGCCAAGCGCCGCGGCGAAGCCCTGAACCATATTTTGCTCTCGGGCCCGCCGGGCCTCGGCAAGACCACCCTCGCTTTTATTCTCGGCCACGAACTCGGCCGCACCGTCCGCGTCACCTCCGGCCCCGTCATCGAGAAGGCGGGCGACCTCGCCGGCCTGCTGACCAACATGGAGGAGGGCGACATCCTCTTCATCGACGAGATCCACCGCATCCCGAAGACCGTCGAAGAATACCTATACAGCGCGATGGAGGACTTCCGCCTCGACATCATGATCGACCAGGGGCCCAACGCCCGCAGCGTCCGCCTCTCGATCCCGAAGTTCACACTCATCGGCGCCACGACGCGCTCCGGCCTGCTCACCGCGCCGCTGCGCTCGCGCTTCACGCTCAACACCCGCCTCGACTATTACGAGCGCAGCACCCTCGAGGGCATCGTCAAGCGCAGCTGCGGTCTGCTCAGGGTCGACCTCGATGACGGCGGCGCGCAGGAAATCGCCAAGCGCGCCCGCGGCACACCGCGTATCGCCAACAACCTCGTCAATTTCTGCCGCGACTACGCCTCCGAGAAAGCCAAGGGCCGGATCACCCAGCCCGTCGCCGCCGCCGCGCTCGAGCTTTTGGAAATCGACGCCGCCGGTCTCGATGAGATGGACAAGCGCGTGCTGCGCCTGATGGCCGAGAATTACGCCGGCGGCCCCGTCGGCCTCGGCACCATCGCCATCGCCGTCGGCGAAGAGGCCGAGACCCTCGAGGAAGTCCACGAGCCGTTTTTGATCCAGGAAGGATACCTCGCCCGGACCGCACAGGGCCGCATCCTCACGCCGAAAGGCTACGGCGCCATCGGCCTGAAAGCTGCCCCCGGCAATCAGCAGACATTGCTGTAAATCACCACAACGGCCGCGCAGCCTCCGCCACGTTCGGATAGATCTCGTCGGCAATCCAGTAGCAGGTGAGCATCAGCGCGAATAGCGTGCCGGACACCCAGAGCAGCCAGCGCCATTGCCGCCAGAGCGGACGCAGATCGGAATGCTGGATCAAGAGGTCGATCGGATATGCCGCGCAGTAGAGCACGTTGGCAATCGCCGCCAGTACCAGCAACATCAGGCCGCCGCGCAAGGTGAACGCCGGTTCGAAGTGCGGCCAGGTGAGGATGACCCACGCCACGGTCACGGTGGCGAGCACGGCGTTGTAGCCGATGCGACCAAGTTCCCAGAACGTTAGGGCATCCTTGATGATCGCCGCGGGCGGCGGATCGGATTGAGTTGGATTCATATTGCTTCCGGTTTGGGCCGGCCGGCGCTTTTCAAGGGCACCGGCCGGCGGTCGCACAACTCCCTGGCCCGCGAGGCGGGCGGGAGAAATCAGCTTCAGGACGCGGCCTCCTTGCCCGCCTCCTGGGCAAACCAGTCGACGTTGCGGGTGAAGAACATCAGCCCGGCCAGGGCCGCGAACAGCGCCGCGGTGCCCGCGAGCAGCGCGTAGTCCTCCATGCGCAGCACCACGTAGAGGATGCTGTGCTCGACGGCCAGCAGCACGGCGATCGAGGAGGCCCGCGCATAACTGTGCAGGATCGAGATGCTATAGCAGACGATGAGCAGCGACGACGCCACCGCCGCGCCAACATACGCCAGCCCCGGCACCAGCACCTCACCGAGCGCCAGCAGGGCCAGGTAGAAAAGACAGAGCGCCGCGCCGACCAACCCGTAGTGCACCGCGTGCAGCCGCAGGCCCGCCAGCGTTTCGAACAGGAAGAACGCCGTGAACACGAGCGTCAGCACGAGCACGCTGTGCTTGAGCGCGCGTTCCACCATGCGGTAGCCCTCGGCCGCCGCGACCGCGGGAGTATAGCCCGGCTCAACGGCCGCCACGCCCTGCCGCGCGTGCGCGGCCTCGCGGTTGGCGCTGCGTTCCTGCCGCAGATTGTTGACCAGGTTGAGCGGGATGTGCAGCAGCAGCACGAGAATGCCGATGAGGAGCAGCTTGATGGTTACCTGACTCCGGCGCCGGGCCGCGGTGGGAATGATGGGAGGTTGTGCGGTTTCCATGCCGCCATCCTGCCCGGCCAATGTGAAGCCCGTGTGAAGTCCCGACGAAATCGGAGGGAAAACCGAGCCAACCGCTAATCTGCGCTAATTGACGCTAATCAAAGAGCGCCTCGTTCCTCATTAGCGATGATTAGCGAAAATTAGCGGTTAACTCTGGTCGCTTTTACTCGGCACCCATAATTCCGCCCGGGCTCCGCCGTCAGCGCGGTTGGTGAGTGCGGCATCGCCGCCGTGCTGGTGCGCGATCTCGCGTACCAGCGCCAGCCCGAGACCGGTGCTCTTTTTCTCGGAGCCCGGGCGCGGCAGCGAATAGAACCGCTCGAACACCCGCGCCAGCGCGTAGTCCGGCACGCCCGGCCCGTTGTCCTCCACCGTGAAGTTCACCCGGCCCGACTCCACCGCCCCTCGCAAAGTGACCTCCCCACCGGCGGGCGAAAACTCCACCGCGTTCTGCAGCAGGTTGACGAGCGCCTCGCGCAACAGGACCGCCTCGCCGCGGATCGTAATCTCGGCCTCAACCTGAAATTTCAGCCCGACGCCGCGCGCCGCCCCGGCCGGCCGCACGACGTCAGCCGCCTCCGCGGCCAGCCGTCCGGCGAAAATGGTTTCAGTCTGGCGCAGCTGCTTGCGCGCCTCGAGCGATGACAGCTCAAGCAGCCGGTCGATGATGCGCTGGATGCGGGCGGACTCACTGCGGATATTCCCGAGGAATTTCTGCCGTTGCTCGGAAGGCATGTTTTCGTCCAGCAATTCGGCCGCGCCGCGGATCGCCGCCAGCGGCGCCTTCACCTCGTGGGCCAGCGCCTGCGTGTAGCGTTCAACATGCTGCCGGCCCTCAAGCGTGTCCCGCATCTCCTCGAACGCGCGGCTGAGCGCCGCAATCTCCTTCGCCCGCGACCGGGGCGGCGCGGGCACGCGGCCGTCGCGCACGTTGAGCGCGTAGGCGGTGAGGCGCTCGAGCGAGCGGGTCAGCCGCGCCGCGATCCACCAGCCGGCGGCCATCATCACCAGCGCGATGATCCCGGCCATCCACACCAGCCGCCAGCGGGCGGCACTGATCCCCTCGGCCACGGTGGTCAGTGGCCGACCGACTCCGACCCAGCCTACCAAGGTGCCGGCCCGCCGCACCGGTGCCGCGACGCGCAGCTCATTGCCGACTTCAGCTACGTTGGTCACCGTGTAATTCTCCGACGCCACGCGGCCGCCGCCGGTCATCGTCCAGGCATAAGTTTGGCCCACATCATGTCCGGCCGAGTCGAAGAGCACCCGCCCGGCCTGGTCGCAGGCAAATACCCGGAGCAGGTTGGGCTGCGCCGGCATCGCCGCGAGCCGTGTGGCCCAGCCACTGTCCGGCGAGTCGGGCAGTGCGAAACCCGCCATCAGTGCCGCGGTGTCACCCAGCGTGCGCCGTATCGACTCCACGTAGCGCAGCCGCACGTCGCGCAACACCAGCGCCATCACCGCCGCGAAACCGATCGCCGACGCGAGCACGTAGACGCCGAAGATGGCGGTGCGGATCCTCACGTGTCCTCCCGCAGCGCGTAACCCAGCCCGCGGTGCGTCACGATCGGGTCGGCGTCCGGTCCGGCCGTCCGGAGCTTGGCGCGCAGCGTCTTGATGTGCGCGTCCACTGTGCGGTCGAGCGATGCCCCCGGATCGTCCCACGCGGCTGTCATTAACTGCTCGCGGCTGAACACGCGGCCGGGCGCCGCGAGCAGCGCACCGAGCAGGCGGTATTCGTTGCGCGTCAGGTCGAGCGTCTTCCCGCGGAAACTGATCCGGCACTTCGCCGCGTCATGCGTCCAGCCGGCCGGCGCGGCCGCCGGGGCCGTGGGGCCGTTGCTCCGGCGTAGCACGGCGCGGATGCGGGCCGTGAGTTCGCGCGGGCTGAAGGGCTTGGCGAGATAATCGTCGGCGCCGAGTTCCAGCCCGACCACCTTGTCCACCTCGCCACTGCGGGCCGTCAGGAAAATCACCGGCACAGCGTGCCGCTTCCGGAGTTCGCGGCAGAGATCGAAGCCGCTCATGTCAGGCAGGCCGACGTCGAGGACAACAAAGGCGACCGGTTCCTTGGCCAGCACCGCGAGCGCTTCGCGGCCCGTGGTTTTCCAGACCGGGGTGAAGCCCTCGGTCTGCAGCGCGTAGACGATCGTCTCGGCAATGACGGCCTCGTCTTCCACGACGAGGATGATCTGGCGCGACGGCGGCATGGCCTGCTTTGTGCCGGCAGTGCGGGGCGGACTCAAGCCGCCTCTAGAGGTCGCCCAGCTGCGGCCGGAGCACGATCTCCTCGACCACCGTGCGGCGGCTGAGGCGATAGACGTCGAGAATCGCCCGCGCGATGTCCTCCGCCGGCATGATGCGCTGCGGCTTCACGCCCGACTTGCTCCACGAGGGCGACCAGGTCGCGCCCGGGTGCACGCAGCA
>JANYAM010000079.1 GCA_025361365.1 Opitutus sp.
TCGGTGACCTGTTTGCGTGTGATATTCCCCACGAGCGCATCCTTGCCGACGTAGTCCATGAAGCTGTTCGCGTAGTATCGAATCGAATTTTCGTAGTGAGTTGACCGACCTACTCGCCGCTTTTCTGCGATGAACAACTCCACCAGCTCATTCAGGGTCTTGTTTGTCCCCGAGCCGTGATGACGAACGTAGAAGTCCACCACCTCAGGCAGTGTCACTTTGAACGGCCGAAGAAGTTCAAGACCGTAGAGTATTTCCGTCTTCCGCTCGAAGAGCTCACCCAGCGGGAGCAGGTTGACCTTGTTTGAAACTCGGAATTTTTCGGCATCCTCACGGTGCTTGAAATACCTTCGTTGCCTTCGACCATGACCATCAACACCGAGATAGACCGAGTAACCGACCACCTTTCCATTTCGTGATTGCTCGGAGATATGGGCCACGGGAACTGGACCAGATGACCCCGACGGGTAGTCAACTCGAACTACCAACCAAACTACCAAATTCCCAGTGAACCGTGGGCTAATTTACACCCACATTTCTAAATGGCGGAGAGGGAGGGATTCGAACCCCCGGGACCTTGCGGCCCACCTGATTTCGAGTCAGGCGCGATCGACCACTCTGCCACCTCTCCGTGAACAGGGGTCGGAACGTAGGTTCTGCCCGGCAAAACGGAAGCCGAAAGTTAAACTGCAATCCAAGTCGGTTTTAACCACAAAATACACGAAACACACCAAAGGGTATGAGCTAGGAAACCAATCTCGTGACGGAATATTTTTCGTGTATTTAGTGTGTTTCGTGGTGACCTCAGCCTGCTTGTTTTTAGTTCAGACGTTTTCGTCCTCAAACTCGCCCAGTTCCCGGCGGTTGGCGGGGAGGTGCTGGGGCAGGAAGAAGTAATACAGCATCAGCTGCCAGCTGCGGGAGGAACGATACAGCGCCAGCGGCGCCAGCACGGCCAGGGTCAGCGCCAGCCCGATGGCCACCTTGCCCGGCAGCACCCCGAGATACCAGAGGATGACCAGCGGCGCGAGCAGGCCCACGCAGGTCACGCCGTAGTTGATGGCCATGGCGCCGAGGAAAAATCCCTCGTCCTTCTCGATCTTCAGCCCGCAGTCGCGGCACGCCCGGTCGAGCTCGAAGAGCGTGCCGGCCTTGAACAGCGTGCGTCCGCCGCAGTTGGGACAGCGGTTGGCGAGGCCTCGGGCGATGATCTGGCCGCGGGTGACTTGCATGGGGAACAGGCTAGCGCACCCCCGCCGGATTGCGCGCATGAAAACCGGCGGCGCGGACGATTCATATAAGCCCTATAGGCCTTATAAGCCGTATAGGGCCTATAAAAAAGGCGCCTCCTCGCGGAAGCGCCTTCGAAAAAACTTTCAGCGGATCAGCGCTCAAGCGCCGAGCTGGTAGCGGGTGAAGCGGCGGAGCACGATGTTCTCACCGAGCTTGCCGACGTTCTCGGCCAGGATCTCCTTGATCATCTTGTCCGGGTTCTTGACGAACGGCTGCTCGAGCAGACAGACCTGCGAATAATATTTCTCGAGCTTGCCCTCGACAATCTTCTGCACGGCGGCCGGCGGCTTGCCGGCCATCTGCGCCGCGGCGATGTCGCGCTCCTTGGCCAGGTCGGCCTCGGGGACTTCCTCGCGGCGAACAAAGGTCGGGGAGGCGGCGGCAATCTGCAGGCACACGTCCTGGCAGAACGCCTTGAAGTCGTCGGTCTTGGCGACGAAGTCAGTCTCGCAGTTGATCTCGACGAGCACGCCGACCTTGCCGCCCACGTGGATGTAGGAATGGACGAGGCCTTCCTTCGTCGCGCGGGAGGCGAGCTTGTCGATCTTGTTGCCGAGCTTCTTGCGGAGGATGGTCGTGGCCTCCTCGATGTTGCCCTGGGCCTCATCGAGGGCCTTCTTGACGTCGAGCAGTCCTGCGCCGGTTTTTTCCCGGAGCTCGCTGATCATGGAGGTGGTGACAGTAGCCATGTGATTAAAGAATGCGGGGGGCTCAGACCTCGTCGGTGGTGACGGCGGACTTCTTGGCGCCGATGGTGCGGCTCGGGCGCTTCTTGGCGACCGGCTTCTCCTCGATGACGTCCTTCAGGTTGGCGGGGATGGCGACCTTATCGAGGTCCACCTCGCCGGCAGCGTTGACGCCCGACACCGCGGCCTTGGCCTCGGCCTGCGCGTTGCGGCGGGTCTCGCGGTGAGCCAGGCCCTGCGTGATCGCCTCGACGACGGCCTCGGTGATGATGCGGACGGACTTCGCCGCGTCGTCGTTGCCCGGGATCGGGTAGGTCAGCTGGGTCGGGTCGGAATTGGTGTCAACCAGGCCAACCGAGGGGATGTTCATGCGCTTCGCCTCGGCGACCGCGATCTCCTCGTAGCTGGTGTCGATGACAAACATCGCGGCGGGCAGGCCGGTGAGGCCGATGATGCCGTCGAAGTTGCGGGTCATGCGGGCCATCTCGCGGCGGATGGCGGACTCTTCCTTGGAGGAGAACTTGCCGAGCTCGCCGCTCGCGTCCATCGCCTGGTATTTTTTGAACTTGGCGAGGGACTTCTTGATGGTCTCGAAATTGGTGAGCGTGCCGCCCATCCAGCGGGTGGTGACGTAGGGCATGCCCGTGGTCGTGGCCGCTTCCTTGATCAGTTCCGTGGCCTGGCGCTTGGTGCCGACCAGGAGGATGTCGCCGCCGCCGGCGACGAGCTGCTCGATGAAGGCGCAGGCCTTGCCCAGCGCGATGTGGGTCTTCTCGAGGTCGATGATCGTGATGCCCTGACGGTGGTCGAAAATGTAGGGCTTGGAGCGCGGGTTCCAACGCTTGGTCTGGTGACCGAGGTGGACGCCGGCATCGAGGAGGTCTTTGGGAGTGAGGTTCATGGGATCTATGTCGTAATAACGAGACACAGGTCGGCCAAACTGGGCCGCCTTGCGATCGTAACTGCGGTTAACGGTTGATGGGTTGAAGGAACAGGAAGGGCGAAAAGAGAGAACGCCCCCACCCTTGGCAAGACCGATTCCGAGGTTTTTCCGGGACGGCGCGGAACGGGGCCCGGGTCAATCGATCACTTCCTGCGCAAGAAGAACCGCTGCAACAGGATAAACACCAGTAGGAGCGCCCCCACCACGATGCGCATCCACCACGAACTCAGGCGTCCGTCGAACAGGATCGCGGCTTGGATGGTGCCGAAAATCAGCACGCCCAGCAGGGTGCCCAGCATGTGGCCGCGCCCGCCGGTCAACAGGGTGCCGCCGATGACGACGCTCGCGATGGCATCGAGCTCGAGCCCGAGGCCCATGCCCGGGTTGCCCGAGCCGGTATATAAGGTAGCCACGATGCCCGCGAGCGCGGCACAGAAACCGTTCACCGCATAGACGCTGATCTTGGCCGGACCGATGGGCAGACCCATGAGCAGGGCTGACTGCTCATTGCCACCGATGGCGAGCAAGGTGCGCCCGAAACGCGTGTGGTGCGCCACGGCGTAGCCGGCGAGCAACACCGTGATGAGGAAAAGCGCGCCCGCCGGGATCGCCGCGGTGCCGAACAACCATTCGTAAGCGGAAATTTTCCCATACAACGCGTGGTTGATTCCAATCGAGTCGGTGCTGATCCAGAAACCCGCGCCGCGTGCCAGGAACATGCCCGCCAGCGTGATCAGAAACGGCGGCAGCCGGAAAAAATGGATCAGCGACCCCATCCCCGCCCCCAGCCCGGCGCCGGCCGCGAGCGCCAGCGTCCACGCCAGCTCCGGCGCCAGCTGGTGTTTCTCGATCAGCGTGGCCGTGCAGATGGACGTGAACCCAATGACCGCCCCGACTGACAGATCAATGCCGCCGGAAAAGATCACCAGCGTCATGCCGACTGCCGCGATCCCGAGAAAGGCGTTCTCCGACAGCAGCGAGATGAACACCCGCGCCGAAAAGAAGCCCTCGTAGAAATGTGCCGCCGTCAAAAAAAGCGCGACGAAGATCCCCGCCGTGACAAACAGCGGCAGCTGCCGCTTGAAGATTGGAGGGCCCGCGTCCCTGCGGGCCGTTGCCGCGCTCTTCATGCCGCCTCCCTTTTCGGCCACAGCCCGCCGAGCCAGCGGCCGATTTTGTCCGATTGCAGCAGCGTGACGCCGATGATCAGCAGCGCCTTCGGCACCGGCGCGATGGCCGGCGGCACACCGAGGTTATACATCGTGGTCGTCAGCGTCTGGATGAGCAGCGCGCCGACCGCCGTGCCGAGGATGGAAAACCGCCCGCCCGTCAGCGCCGTGCCGCCGACCACCACCGCGAAGATGGCGTCGAGCTCCATGTTCTCGCCGGCCCGGTAGGCGTCGGCCGCGCGGATGTTGGCCGCCGCCAGCACCCCGGCCAGCCCCGCGCCGGCGCCGCAGAAAATATAAGCCAGCGCCTTGATCCGCGCCGCCGCCAGGCCGGCGAAGCGGCTCGCCGTCTCATTGTCCCCCACCGCCTCGATGAACAGTCCGAGCGCCGTGCGCCGCAGCGCGAGGTGCGTCGCCAGATAAAGCGCGACCACCAGCAGCGGGGCCACCGGCAACCCGAGCAGGAAACCGTTGGCGAGGTATTCAAACGCGGGGCTTTTGATGATGATCACCTGACCGTCCACGATGAGCTGCGCCAGGCCGCGGCCCGCCACCATCAGGATCAAAGTCGCCACGATCGGTTGCACGCCGAGCCGTGCAACGAGCAATCCGTTGGCCGAGCCTGCGAGCAGGCCGGCTCCCAGTGCCGCCGCCAAGGTCAGCGCCAGCGAGTGTCCGCCCTGCAGCAGCACCGCGCACACCGCGCCGGCGATGGCCACGACTGAGCCGACCGACAGGTCCACGCCGCCGGTGGCGATGACGAGCGTCATGCCGAGCGCGACCAACATCGTCCGCGAGCCCTGGGTGAGAATGTCAATCGGCACGCCATAGAGATGGCCGTCGAGCAGCGTGATTTTCAGGAAGCCTAGGTCATGCACTGCGTTCAGTAGCACGAGGGCGGCGAGCCCGAGTAGCGGCCAGATGACGGGAGATTTAGCCTTCATAGTGGCCGGAGACTGTAGGGTCGGCGCTTGTCGCCGGACCGCTCGGCGCTCGCAAATCGGTCCGCCGACTAGCGGCGACCCTACATTGGCAGAATAAAGATGTCGGTCTACTCATGGGTGCCGGCCATCAGGTGCATGAGCCGCTCGGAGGTGATCTCGGCTCCGGCGATCTCGCCGGTCAGCCGCCGCTCGCGCAGCACGAGCACGCGCGAGCAATTGCGCACCACCTCGTCGATCTCCGAGGAAATGAACAGCACGGCGAGGCCATCAGCCCGCAGTTTCGCGATCAGCTGCTCGATCTCCTGCTTGGCGCCGATGTCGATGCCGCGCGTCGGCTCATCGAGGATAATCACCGCCGGCTGCGTTGCGAGCCAGCGGGCGAGCAGTACCTTCTGCTGGTTGCCGCCGGAAAGGTTTTTGATCGGTGTCTCGGTGTCGGCCGTCTTGATGCGCAGTGTCTTGATGTAGTGCTCGCACAGCTGCACCTGCTCAGCCGGGCTGAGCGCCCGCAGGGCACCACGCTTGCCCTGCAGCGCGACGAGGAGGTTTTCCCGAACGGAAAGATTCGGCAGGATGCCCTCGGCTTTGCGGTCCTCCGAGCAGAACGCCAGCCCGAGGCGCACGGCGTCGCGGGGCGACGCCACCCGGACCGTTGCCCCTTTCAGGCTGATCTCGCCGGAATCGCAGGCATCAATGCCAAACAGCAGCCGCGCCGTCTCGGTGCGGCCGGAGCCCAGCAAACCGCCGAGACCGGCGACCTCGCCGGCGTGCAGCGCCAGGTCCACCGGCGCGATGGCGCCGCGTCGGCCGAGCCCGCGGGCGGCCAGCACCGGCTGCATGGTGGCGGCCGGCGCGGCCACGTGGCTGGTGAAGTCAGCGTCACTGACCTCGCGACCGAGCATCTTGCCGACGAGCTCGAGTCGGGACAGGTCCGCCGTGACATATTCACCCACCAACTGGCCGTTGCGCAACACGGTCAGGCGGTCGCTGACCGTGTAGACTTGGTCGAGAAAATGGGTGACGAACACGATGCCCATCCCTTCGGCGCGCAGCTTGCGCATGAGGCCGAAGAGCTCGGCCACTTCCTTCTCGTCGAGGCTGGCGGTCGGCTCGTCGAGCACGAGCAGGCGCGCCGACGTGTCGAGCGCCCGGGCGATGGCGACCATCTGCTGCCGCGCGACCGAGAGTGACCCGAGCTCGGCATCGACGTCGCACTCCACCTCGAGCCGCGCGAGCGCCGCGCGAGCGCGACGGCGGATGGCTCGCCAGTTGAGAAAACCGAACCGGCCGGGCTGGCGGCCGAGCGTGATGTTCTCCGCCACCGAAAGCGACGGCACGAGGTTCACCTCCTGATAAACCGTGCTGACGCCGAGGCGCTCGGCCTCCTTCGGCGCGCCCGGCCGGATGACCGCGCCGTTCAAGCGGATCTCGCCCGCATCGGCCGGGTGCACGCCCGTCAGCACCTTGATGAGAGTGGACTTGCCCGCGCCGTTCTCGCCGAGCAGCGCGTGGATCTCGCCGGCGCGGACCGTGAAGTCCACGCCCGCCAGCGCCACGACCCCGGGAAAGGCTTTCCCGATACCGCGGAGCTCGAGGAGTTCAGCGCACATGACCCATGACAATTTTAACCGCTAATAGACGCTCATCGGCGCTAATGGAGAAAGTCTCTCCGAAATTAGCGTTCATTAGCGTCAATTAGCGGTTGTGCCCTGCTTCAATATTGCCGCTTCGGCAGCGCGGCGGCGGAGTTGGTCGCGTCGAACAGCTCGTCCTTGTTGTAGGACTTGCGTTCCACTGTCTTGCCCGCGAGCACGGCGGCGACGGTATCGTAAACCTTCGGCCCGAAGAGGGGGTTGCACTCGACCGTGCAGTTGATCTTGCCGTCCGCGACGGCCTGCACGCCTTCGCGCACGGCGTCGATCGAGACGATGACGATGTCCGTGCCGGGCTTCAGGCCGGCTTCCTCGATTGCCTGGATGGCGCCGAGCGCCATGTCGTCGTTGTGGGCATAAAGGATGTCGATGATCTTCCCGTGCTTCTTGAGGAAGGCTTCCATGACCTCCTTGCCGCCGGTGCGGCGGAAATCGCCACTCTGAGAATCGATGACCTGGAGGCCGGGATACTTCGCGATGCCCTCGGCGAAGGCCTTGCGGCGATCGTTGGCCGGCGCGGAGCCGGGCGTGCCCTGCAGCTCGACGATGCGGCCCTTGCCGCCTGTCTTCTTGGCCAGCCACTCGGCGGCCATGCGGCCCTCCGCGAAGAAATCGGAGCCGATGAAACATGCGTAGAGCGACTCGTCCGCTGTCTGGATGCTGCGGTCGGTGATGATTACCGGGATGCCCGCGCGCTTGGCGTCGCGCAGCACCGGGTCCCAGCCGGTCTCGACCAGCGGCGCGAGCACGATGGCGTCGACCTTCTGCGCGATGAACGAGCGCAGCGCGCGGATCTGGTTCTCCTGCTTGCCCTGGCCGTCGGAGAACTTGAGGTCAATGCCGCGCTTGGCGGCCTCCACCTTCATCGACTCGGAGTTGGCGGCGCGCCAAGCGCTCTCGGCGCCGGTCTGGGCGAAACCGATCTTGAGCGGGGCGGCCGACGCGAGCGCGGCGGCAAAACCAAAAGTGAGCAGCAGGGTCTTGAACCAGGGGGTAGTTTTCATGACACGGTCAGGGTAGGTTGAGGCGGGGTGGAGACGAACACTGATTTTGCAGGATGGACGTGCAAAGCCCGCGGAATATGACTGTAAAGTAACTGGGCCGTTCCCCTCGCCGCGGCGATCCCTAAACCTGCTGAATCCCGTGTATACCCTAGGCATCGATTATGGCACCAACTCGGTGCGCGCGCTCGTCGTCCGCTGCGCGGATGGCGCCGAGCTCGGCACCTGCGTCGTTAACTACCCCAGCGGTCGCGAGGGCGTGCTGCTCGACGCGAAGGATCACCATCTCGCGCGCCAGCATCCGGCTGATTATCTTTTCGGCCTGGAGAAATCCGTGAAGGGTGCGCTGGCCGCCGCGAAGAAGACCAAGGGCTTCGACGCCACGCGCGTCATCGGCCTCGGCGTCGACACCACCGGCTCGAGCCCCATCCCGGTCGACGCGCAGAACGTCCCCCTCGCCTCTTCGAAAAAGTGGGCGAAAAATCTCCATGCCCAATGCTGGCTCTGGAAGGACCACACCAGCTGGCGCGAGGCGGCGCAGATCACCGCGCTCGCCGCGCAGCACCGCCCGCAGTTCATCGCGAAGTGCGGCAACACCTATTCTTCCGAGTGGTTTTGGTCCAAAATCTGGCATTGTCGCAACGTCGCACCGGCCGTTTTCTCCGCCGCCTACTCCTGGGTCGAACTCTGCGACTGGGTGCCGGCCGTGCTCGCCGGCGTCACCGACCCGCGGCAGGTAAAGCGCGGCATCTGCGCCGCCGGCCACAAGGCGCTCTACTCCGACGACTGGGGCGGCCTGCCCGACAAAGAATTCCTCGCCCTGCTCGATCCGCAACTCGCTGACCTGCGCGACCGGCTCTATGCTAAGGCCCACGACGCCACCGCGTCCGCCGGCAATCTCTCCGCCGAATGGGCGGCCAAGCTCGACCTGCCCGCCGGCATCCCGATCGCGATTGGCGAGTTCGACGTCCATTACGGTGCCATCGGCTGCGGCGTGGCCGAGGGCACGCTGGTCAAGGTCATCGGCACTTCCACCTGCGACTGCGGCGTGGTGTCCGCGGCGAAGACCGTGCCCGACATCCCGGGCATCTGCGGCATCGTGCCCGGCGCGATCCTGCCGGGTTTCTACGGCATCGAGGCCGGCCAGTCCGCCGTCGGCGACATCTTCAAGTGGTGGGTCGAGGTCGCCTGCGAGGGCGACACC
>JANYAM010000197.1 GCA_025361365.1 Opitutus sp.
CAGCGCCAACGCCCGGCTCCACGCTCTTTTGAAGGCCTCGGACGCCAAGCTGCATGAGCTCGGCGAACGCTGGACGGCCCTGAAGGCGCAGTATGCCGAGAAGGCCGACGCGATGAAGGCCGAGTATGCCGAGAAGCGGGCAGAATACGCCGAGCGCGCCTCGCACCAGTTCGACGACGCGCGCCTCGCGCTCGCCGAAATTCGCCGCGAACTGCGTCAGGCGATGGACCTGCTAGAGCACGCGGCCGCCGCGGCTTGAGTCAGTGCCAAGTCAGGCTTCGAGGTGGGGTCACTGACCCCGCCTTTTTTATTGGGCATTTCGCCCGAGGTTTGAATGTAGGGTCGCCGCTCGCCGGCGGACCTTCGGCGGCAAACGCGGTCCGGCGACAAGCGCCGACCCTACATTGCAGCAGTCTACAGCAGCGGCGCCAGCAGTCGGGCGACTTCCTCGCCGATGGTCGGGAAGAGGTGGTGCCCGGGAAGAGGCTCGGGCATGGGCTTGGCGTGGGCGAAGATCTCCTTCATCCAACGGCCGATCGCCTCGCCTTCGGTGCGTGAGTAGGTGATGGCTCCCACTTCAAAATTCAGGAACAGGCTCCGCAGATCCATGTTGGCGGAGCCGAAAAGTCCGGTCTGCCCGTCGACGAGCAGCATTTTTGCGTGGTTCATGCCCGGGCCGTAGAACAGCACCTTGACGCCGCCGGCCTGCAGGCCGCGCAGGTAGTAGCGGCGGGCGAGGTCGGCGATGAAATGGTTGGATTTCGCCGGCACGACGAGGCGCACATCGATGCCCGCCCGCGCCTGCACCACCATGGAGCGGAACAGCACCTCGTCCGGGATGAAGTAGGGCGTGACGATCCACACGCTGCGCTCCGCCTGTTGGACGAGAGAGAGGATGCCTTCGTAAAGCGGATCGCCCACCACGTCGGGTCCGCTGGGCACGATTTGCACGTCGCTTTCGCCCACCGCCGCGGGCACGTCCGTTGGCAGTTCCTTTTGCAGTTCGGCGAGAGGCTGGCCGCTCGCAAAGGCCCAGTCGGAGAGGAAGATCTCGTCCAGCAGGCGGACGGCCGGGCCTTCGACGATCGCGCCGAAGTCACGCCAGCGGCGCTTCAGCGGCGTGGGGCCCATGTATTCAATGGCGAGATTGCGGCCCCCGAGCGCGGCGACGCGGTGGTCGAAGATCGCGATCTTGCGGTGATTCCGGAGATTGGCGGCGTGGGGCGACTGCAACGGCATGACCGGCATGAACTGCACGACCTCGCCGCCGGCTTGGCGGATCGGATCGCAAAAGCCGCCGCTGGTCAGGAAACAGCCAAGCCCGTCGAGCAGCAGGCGGACCTTCACGCCCTCTTTCGCCCGCTGGGCGAGGAGCTTGACGAGGCGCCGGCCCACGGCGTCGCGGCCAAGGATGAAGGTCATCAGGTGGATGCTGTGCTTGGCGTGGCGGATGCCGTATTCGAGCCGCTCGAAGGACTCCTCGCCGGTCGTGAGGAAACTCACGCGGTTGCCGCTGACCGGCGGGCAGGCCCCGCTGCGGGTGAAGACGCGGGCGGCAAAATTCTGCTCCGCGATGGCAAAGGGCGCGATGGTGGGCGTGGGGTAGAGCCGGGCTTTTTTCTCGGCCAGTTTTCGCAGCTTGCGGCCGCCGAACATGAGGTAGAGCGGCACGCCGACGTAAGGCACGAAGGCGATGGCGAAGAGCCAGGCGAAGGTGTTGCCCGGCTGCTTGCGCTGGCTCATGAGGCGGGCGATGGCGAAGAAAGCCAGGAGGAAGCCCACGACCGTGAGCAAGTGGGGCAGGATACCGTTGATGAACGGGTGCTCCAGGAGGGCGTCGTAGTAGTGCCTCAGCGTCTCCATGTGCGGTTAGATTTGCAGTGATTGGCCGGTTGGCAAGCGGGGCGAAGCCGCCGGTCCGGCACCGGAAAACGATGATCCGCACATTTGCAAAAAACCGCTTGGCAAAGCCTGAAACCGCCCCATACCTTCACCTTTCGTTTGCTTGATGGTGGAGTATCCAAGTGGCCAAAGGACGTTGACTGTAAATCAATTCGGCTCTTGCCGTTCACTGGTTCGACTCCAGTCTCCACCACCAATTTAACGGAAGTCCCGCTGCCTGAAAAGGTAGCGGGATTTTTTATTTTAGATCACCCCGGCTTCCCGGAAGCTATAGTAGCCGCGTCCCTGCGGATCGGCGCCGGCCCGGCCGACGATCACGTGGTCGAGCAGCTCGATGTCGACGGCCTTGGCGGCGTCGCGCAACTGGCGGGTGACTTGGACATCGGCGGCGCTCGGGGCCGGGTCGCCGCTGGGGTGATTGTGAACGCAGACGACGGCGGTGGCGCCCTGCCGGATGGCTTCGCGAAAGACCTCGCGCGGGTGGGCGAGGGAACTGGTGGCGGTGCCCGAGGTGACCTCGACCTGCTTCAGGAGCCGGTTCTTGCGGTTGAGACAGAGCACCCAGAATTTCTCGACGGCCAGTCCCGCGATCTGAGCCTTGAAATGGGCGTGGATCAACTCGGGGCGGTTGAGCACCGCCTCCTCGGATGCCACGGCTTGGCCTGAACCGCGTCGCACGATTTCCATGACAGTGACGAGTTGCAGGGCCTTGACGCGGCCGATGCCGGTCAGCCGGCGAAAGTCGGCCTCGTTCCACTTGACCAGCGCGGCGAGCGAACCGGCCTCGGCGATGAGGCGCTGGGCGATGCTGATGACGTTGTGCCCCCGGCTGCCGCTGCGGAGCAACATGGCGAGCAACTCGGTGTCGCTGAGCGCGGCCGGCCCCAGTTTTTCCAGGCGTTCCTGCGGGCGGTCGGTGACCGCGAGATCCTTGATGCGGAGGGGCTGGTAATCGTCGCTCATGGGCCGGGGCGCTTCGCCCGCTGGCCCGCGAGCTAAGGCACTTAGAAGTGCTTCACGTAGGCGTTGCGTCGCAGCTTCTCGAGCCAGCGCTCAGTGGCCTGGCGGGAACCCTGCTGGACGAGTGCGCGCTCGATGTCGGGGCGAACCTCGTCGAGGGGAAGGATGCCGGCATGCTTGCGGTCCTCGACATAGAAGATGAAGGCGCCCTCGGGCATGATGAGCGGCTCGCTCCGCTGACCTTTCTCCAGGTTGAAGATCACGTCGCTGAATTCCTTGCGCAGGTCGGAGCGGCGCTGCCAGCCCCAGTCGCCGCCTTTGCCCTTGCGGGAGTCCTGGCTGTATTTGCGGGCGATGTCACCGAAATCGGCGCCGGCGGCCAGCTCGGTCACGATGGTGGCGGTCTTGCTGCGGAGCACATCGTCCGAGTCACCGGGGGCGCGGGTAACCTGGATTAGGCGGAGCTGCACACTGTCCTCCTGATAAAAGCGGTCCTTGTTCTCGGCGTAGAAGGCCTCGATCTTCACCGGGCTGATCGTGCTGGCCGACTTGGCCTTTTGCTGGCGCATGTAGCCGTAGATCATGTCATCTTCCTGCTCCTTGCGGTAATCCTTCTGGGAGATGCCGCGAGACCGGAGGTAGGCGAGGTATTTACTGCGATCGCCGTCGAACTGGGTAATGATGGTCTCGGAGACGGCGTTGTCCACGTAGCTGGCCGGGACTTGGCGCTTCTCGTCGGAATGGAAATCCTTGATGATCAGGACGCGGTCGATGAGGTTCTGGACGACGTCCTCCTGCAGGGCCTCCAGCTTTTCATTGAATTCCTTCTCGTTGCGGCTCTGTTTCTGGATCTCGGGGACCAGCGGGCCGATTTCGCGCCGGATGTCATCCACCGTGATGATATGATCCTCGGCGATGGCCACTATGCCGTTGGCATAGCGCATGTTAAGATTATCCGACGGAGTCTGGGCGAGCTGGCCGCGAGCGGTGCTCAGGCCGAGGAAAACGCCGGCGAAAGCGAGCAGGGATGGGGATAAAACGCGGGGGCCTCGAAGACTCATGGAGTAGATAGATTCTGCAGGAAAATAATTATTTCCCTCAACCTTGCAAGGGGGGTGGGTGCGGTCAAGCGGGGAAAGCGGCTGCTCAATTGGATGAAATCGTCGCGCCGGCCCGAATTGCGGAGGCACTTCAGGCGGCTGCCCTGCGACTCGACTGACAAAACGCCCTTTTGTTCCGCTCGCACGCGGATTTCCGTGACCAGCAGCAGGGCCTTCACGGGCTCGGCAAACTTGCCGAACCGGTCGCGCAACTCGGCCTCGAAGTCCTTCACTTGCTTGGGATTTTCGGCGAGCGCCAGCCGGCGGTAAAAGTCGATGCGCAGCCGCGTCTCGCCAATGTAGCTGGCCGGCAGGCGGGCCTGAATCCGGTCGATCTCGCCCTCGATGCGTTCCGTCTGCTTCAGGGCGGAGAAACTGTCGGTGGCCTGCGCGCGCGCGCGCTCGGACTCGGCGCCCTCGCCGACGAAGACGAAGTCGAGCTTCACGCTGGCGCGGACGAGCGCGGCGTGCTTCTCGCCTTTCAGCCGGGCCACGCTCTGACGCAGCAGCTGGCAATAAAGCTCGAAGCCCACGCCCACGATGTGGCCGCTCTGCTCGGCCCCGAGCAAATTGCCGGCGCCGCGCAGCTCGAGGTCGCGCATGGCGATGCGGAAACCCGCGCCGAGCTGGTTGTGTTGTCGCATGGCACTCAGCCGCTGCCGGGCGAGGTCCATCAACCGCGTGTGCCGGTGGAGCAGCAGGTAGGCGTAGGCCTGGTGCTTGAAGCGGCCAACGCGGCCGCGCAGCTGATAGAGCTGCGACAAGCCGAAGCGGTCCGCGCCCTCGATGATGAGTGTGTTGCAGTTCGGGATGTCGAGGCCGCTCTCGATGATCGTGGTGCAAACGAGCACCTGGTATTGCCCGGCGACGAAATCGGTCATCATCCGTTCGAGGCCGTCGGCGCCCATCTTGCCATGGCCGACTCCCACGGTGACACCCGGCAACAGGTCCCGCAGGCGGGCCGCCACGAGGTCGATGCTCATGACTCGGTTGTGGAGATAGAAAACCTGGCCGCCGCGACGGAGCTCGTGCTGGATGGCTTCAACGACCAGCTTCTCGTCGTAGCTCTTGACGATGGTTTGGATGGGCAGCCGGTTGGCCGGCGCGGTCTCGATCGTGCTGAGGTCGCGCGCACCGGTGAGCGCGAGGTAAAGGGTGCGGGGGATCGGCGTGGCGCTCATCGAGAGCATGTCCACATGGGCGCGCCAGCGCTTGAAGACCTCCTTGTGCTTCACGCCGAAGCGCTGCTCCTCGTCCACGATGACGAGGCCGAGGTCCTTGAACTTCACGTCGTCCTGCACCAGTCGGTGCGTGCCGATCACGATGTCGATCTTGCCCTCGGCCAAGGCGGCGAGGATGCCCTCCTGCTCCTTGCGGGTGCGGAAGCGGCTGAGCATCTCGACGGCCACCGGGTAGCCGGCCATGCGCTCACGGAAGGTGTTCAAGTGCTGCTGCGCGAGCACGGTGGTCGGCACGAGCACGGCGACCTGCTTGCCGCCCATGACGGCCTTGAACGCGCCGCGGATCGCCACCTCGGTCTTGCCGAAACCGACGTCACCGCAGAGCAGCCGGTCCATTGGGCGCGTGCGCTCCATGTCGGCCTTGAGATCGGTGATGGCCTTGGCCTGATCGCGGGTCTCGGCAAAGGGGAAAGCCGCCTCGAATTCGCGCATCCAGACGTTGTCGGAGGCGAAGGCGTGGCCCGGCTGCGCCTCGCGCTGGGCCTGGATGGCCAGCAACTCGGCGGCGAGGTCAAGCGTCGAGCGCTCGGCCGACTGGCGTGCCTTCTCCCAGCGACCTGAGCCGACGCGCCCCAGCTGCGGCTTGGTCTTGGTCAGGCCGACGTAGCGGCTGATGAGATGCGATTCCTGCAGCGGCACGTGCAGCGTGACCTTGTCATCGAACTCCAGCGAGATGACCTCGCGGATGCCGTCGGCGGTCTCGAGTTTGGTCAAGCCGCGGTATTGCGCGATGCCGTGCTGCAGATGCACGACGAAGTCGCCCTCGACGAGCTCGGAGAAGTCGAGCAACTGGTCCACGGCCGAGGTCGCGGCGACGGTGCGCTTGGCGACGGTGCGGCGCGCGCGTTGGCGGCCGAAGAGCTCGGTCTCGGAGACAACGACCACGCCGGCAGGGTTTTTTGTGGGAGCGAGCTTGCTCGAGACTGAGGGCGCTGAGTCGCGAGCACGCTCGCTCCCACAGTGGACTCGACGCGTCAGCCGGAAGCCCTCGGTCAGCGAACCGCGCAGGAAGCGCGGTTTGATCTTCTTCAGCGCAGCGTGTTCGTCGAGGAGTTCGCGGATGCGCTGTTCTTCGCCCTCTTTGGAGACGACGAAGTCCACAGCGTAGCCGGCTTGTTTCCAGCCGGCGACCTTTTCGAGGAACTGCCGCCGGGCATCCTCCTCGGCCGCGAGTCGCTCGTGCGCGAGCAGGCGCTCTTCGGGATAGGCGCGGTGGTGGGAGAGCGATTCCGTGTCCCAAGTCTCCTCGTGAGTCGCCGCGTCGAACAACCGGCTGGCCAGATCGAGGTCGCTGACGCCGAAGAGCCGGGCGCAAGCGGCATTGAGGGCCTCAGTGACAGGTAGGGCGCGGACTCCGTTCCGCGCCACGTTGGCGGGCAGCGGAGTGCCCGCCCTACCATCATCCGGCGCGAGGGTGTCGAACAATTCCTCCAGCGCCTTTGGCTCGATCAACGCGGCGTGCGTGGCGGGGTTCACGTAGTCCAGCAGCGAGGCCGACAGGCCTGAAGTGTGCAGTTTCGGCGCCGCGGTGAGCGTGACGCGCTCGACGGACTCGCCCGAGCGCTGGGTGACAGGATCGAGGACGCGGATCTCCTCGAGCGTGTCGCCGAAGAAATCCAGCCGGTAGGGTTGGTGGGCGGTGATGGGGTAGACATCCACGATGCCACCGCGCACGGCGTATTGGCCCGGGGCCTCGCACACCGCCTCGCTGTCATAGTCAAACGAGCTGATCAGATCGAGCAGGCCTTGGAACGAGCGGTGTTCGCCACGCACCAGCTCCGCTTCGCGTGTCGCGAAATCCGCCAGGGGCGGCACCGGCTGGAGCAGCGCGGCTGGGGTGGTGAGCACGAGCAGGGTGCCGGACTTGACCGAGACGTTCTTAAGCCCCCGCAGCCGACTCAGCACGGCGAGCCGGTCGCTGGCGGCGTTGAAAGCCTCGCGCATCTCGCCGGTCTGCGCCTCGGGAAAGGGCAGGATCTCCAGCGGCGCCTTGCCTGCATTGGCCGCATGAAAAAGGGCGATATCCTCCGCGAGGGCGTCGGTCTTCTGCGCCTCCTCGTGAATCACCAGCCAGACCGGGGCCGGGTGTTGCCGGAGCAGTTCCGCGAGGGCATGGGTCTGCGCTGCCGGGCAAATGCCGGTGAGTTTGGTGCGCGGAGCGGGTGAATGGGCGGACAAGACTGACGCGGAAACGCGGAAAGAAGACCACTTTTCCGCGCAGCGCAATTCCGCGCTGCCGCTATTTCGCGTTTCCGGAGGTTTCTTCTCTTAGGGTCAGCAGGGCGGCGCGGGCCGCGACCTCTTCTGCGACCTTTTTGGACGGCCCCGTGCCGGTGCCCAGCTGGCGGTCGTTCAGGAAAACGGCGACGGCGAATTCGCGGGCGTGGCGCGGGCCGGTGGTGGCGGTCACCTCGTAGCGCAGCGCGGTGTTGCCGTGCAGGGGTTGGATTAGCTCCTGCAGGCGGCCCTTGGGATTCTCGGCGCCCTCCGAGCAGGCCAGCCGCGCGGCGAGCGGGCCATACCACGCCAGCACCCGCACGCGAGTCGTGGCTAGGTCGCTATCGAGATACACGGCGCCGACCAGCGCCTCGAACGCGTCCTCGAGGATGGAGGCCCGGGCGCGGCCGCCGGTGTCCTCCTCGCTATTGCTCAGACGCAGGGCGGCATCGAGCCCGAGGTCGCGGGCCATCTGGGTGAGGAAGCCGCCCTTGGAGAGCACGGCACGGCGGCGGCTGAGGACGCCCTCGCGCTCGGTGGTGAATTCGCCGAACAAGGCGTCGGTCAAAATGAATTGCAGCACCGAATCACCGAGAAACTCGAGCCGCTGGTTGTGCGGGACGGCTTCCGGGTGGTCCTGCAGATAGGATGGGTGGGTCAGCGCCTCATTTAACAACGCCCGGTTCTGGAAACGGTAACCGAGACGCGATTCGAGGGCTGTAAATTTTTCTGGCACGGTGGATGAAATCACAAATGCCAAACCCCAAAGGCCAAACAACCACCAAAAAGTAGAGCCAGGTCATTATTTGGCATTTGGAGTCTGGCGTTTGCAGTTTGCTGAACGAAGTTCAGCTACTCGCGCTCGTGTAGCGGCGCAGGCCGCGGTGGAAAAAGATGACGGCCACGGTAAACCAAACGAGCGTGATCCCCAGCAGCCAGCCGACGACCCGGAGGTCGAAGCCGTGCAGGAGGGTGCTGGCGGGGGCGTTGCTGACCACGACGACCGGCAGGATCCAGACGAAAGCCACCTGGGCCAGGCCCTTGAAGGCCGCGCGCGGCAGCCGGGAGAATTCGCTGAGCGTGAAGTAGCTGCCCTCGATGCCCTGCGCGCTGGTGATCCAGAAGGCCGGGGCGATGCACAGCACCAACATGCTGTAGTGGATGATGACCCCGCAGGCCACCATCAGGGCGTAGAGCGCGATGTCGGCCACGCTCGGATGCAAGCCGAGCTGGCGGGCGGAATAGACGACCACGCCCAGGGCGACGAACGAGTTCATCAGGCCGTCCGGATCGAGCTTCCGCGTGGTGGCCATGAACATGACGTTGCCCGGCTGCGCGAGGAAGAAGTCGAAGTTGCCGCTGCGGATATTGCGGCCCATCTCGAAGATGCTGCTCCAGAAAAACCCCATGAGGTAGCGCTGGATGAGCAGCGACGTGCCGACGAGCAGCATCATCTCGTATTTGGTCCAGCCAGCGACCGTGGACGTGTGCTGGTAGATGACGGAGACCATCAGCAGGTTCACCGCCATCCAGAACAGTTCAACCAGCGCCCAGATGAAGAAATCGCCGCGGAACATCAGCGTCCGCACGATTGAGTAGCGGGCGGAGGTGAGCCAGATGCGGGCGTAGTGGGCGAAGTTCATGGGTCAGCCGCCGACGGCAGTGTGCAGGCGCAGGCCGCGGCGCCACAAGACCTGCCCGACGCCGAGAATGATGACGACCCAGCAGGCCTGGATGCCCAGACCGGTCAGCGCGGCCGTCAGGTCGTTGATCCGGCCGGTGAAGATCGCGACCGGGAAATACATCTGGTAGTAATAGGGCAGGTATTGGGAGATCCGGAAGAGCCAGGCCGGCAGCAGGTCGAGGGGGAAGATCTGGCCGCCCAGCACGGACTCGATCGCCATGGAGAGGATCACCAGGCCCTGGATCTCGAGGAACCAGAAGCTCATCAGCCCGAAACAATAGGCGATGCCGAACTGGATGCACGCGGACATGGCCAGGGCGGGCAGGCCGATGCCGAGGCGCCACGCGTCAAGCGGCACGGTGAGGTGCGCCTTGAGCAGGGGGAAGAGCACGACCAGCGGCAGCAGGATGAGCAGGCCGGTGACCAGCCGCGCCGAGAGGTAGATGCTGAAGCGGTAGGCGAAGTAATTGACCGGCTTGAGCAGGAACTGGTTGATCAGGCCGTTGCGGATCTCCTCGCTGATCTGGTAGTCCTCGTTGAACGCGCCGATCATGAACTGGACGACGATGAGTGCGACGAAGTAGGTGAACGTCTGGGCGAAGCTGTAGCCGCCGATCACCGGGCTGCCGGCATAGGCCGAGCCCCACAGGATGAACACCACGATGAGATGGAAGAACGAAAAGAATCCGCGGATGGCAAAGTTCACCCGGTAGACGAGGTTGCTCTGCAGGCCGACGGAGAAGGCGGCGCGGTATTTGTTCAGAGTGGCGAGCATGACAGAGGACAGAAGTCAGAGGACAGGGAGGAAAATCGCAAGCAAGCGATGCTTGGAGGGCCCAGCTCCTGCTGGGCCGTGGTGTGCGGGCGTTATGGTATTCGCGGCCCAGCTGGAGCTGGGCCCTCCATCAATCTTTCGCCGCCAGGCCGAAACGCTCGGCGACTTCCTTGCCGAGGGCACGGTAGGCGAGGGCACCGGGTCCGTGCGGATCATACGCAAAGATGGGCTTGCCGAAACTGGGCGCCTCGCTGAGCCGGACAGTGCGCGGGATGAGCGTGTCGAAAATTTTGTCTGACAGATGCTGGCGCACCTCCGCGACCACCTGCTTGGCCAGGTTGATGCGGCTGTCATACATCGTCATGATGATGCCGCCAACATCGAGGGTCGGGTTCACGCCAGCGTTCTTCAGTCGGTCGACGACCTTCAGGATCTGGCCGAGGCCCTCGAGGGCCATGTATTCGCACTGGAGCGCGATGAGCAGGTGGTCGGCCGCGGCGAGGGAATTCATCGACAGCATGCCGAGCGCCGGGGGGCAATCGATGATGATTGCGCGGTAGCCGCCGGAGCTGCGCAGCGGCTCAAGCACGGTGCGCAGGCGCATGAGGTAGTTCGGCTGCTGGGCCAGTTCGATCTCGATGGCGGCGAGGTCGACCTCGGACGGGATGAGCGCGAGGTGCGGCCATTGGGTGGGCGTCAGCATCTCGAACGCGCTACCTTCGCCGTGCAGCGGGCGGTAGAGGCTCTTGCCCTCGAACTTCTCGACCCCGAGGGCGCTGGTGGCGTTGGCCTGCGGGTCGAGATCCACGACGAGGGTGTGGATCTTGCGCTCGGCGAGGGCGGCCGCGAGGTTGACCGCGGTGGTGGTCTTGCCGACGCCGCCCTTCTGGTTGGCGATGGTGAAAACGGTGCAGGCCATGCGCAATTAACCGGAAAGAACTCGCCCTAGTCTAGCGAGAAGTGACGGGCGGAGGCGGATCGGCCGGCTTGCCCGGGCGGGTCCGGGGGTCTCCGCGGGGGCGCGATTGCACTAAAAAGCCGCCTCCTTGCGGAGGCAGCCTTGGATCCAAGGGCAAAAAGCGCCGGATTACGGAGCGTAGGTGACGGTGCGGGCACCGGCGACGCCCGAGATCGTGATGGTCACGCCCTGGGTGAAGCCGACCGGGTAGGACTCCTGCGCGACCGTGTTGACGGCCTTCACGTAGTTCGTCGCGCCGATGAGGCTCGTCGAGGCCACGGAGGAGACACCGTTCTCCAGGAAGTATTGGTCCGCCGCCGCCGACAGCTGGCGGGCGTTGTTGAGGACGGTTTTGTCCTGCGAGGACTGGCGGACCTTCTGGAACGCGGGAATGGCCATGGCGGCCAGGAGGCCGATGATGACCACGACGATCATGATTTCAACGAGCGTGAAGCCCTTGGTGGAACGGATATGCATAGTGTAGTGTAGTTGCTGGCGGGTTAAAACGGGAATGACAGTGATGAGTCGTGACGGGTGAAATGGATAGTGCAACCAACTTACGTTCCCGAAAATGACTCGGACGCATCTTTCGGAGACGGCAAGTGGCCGGCCAGCCGTAGCCGCTCGGGCTGCGCCGCGGCTGCCATGCCCTCTTTAGCTAAAACCATGGAGTGCAACCTTCGTCCTCGCCAAGCCCGGCGAAGATTGGAGGTGCGGGGCGGAATCG
>JANYAM010000241.1 GCA_025361365.1 Opitutus sp.
CGCCGAGCTTTATGGCTGGCCTAACACCGTCACCACCGCCGAATACCGCGAGCGCGTCGTCGAGGCCTGTGCCTTTCTCGACGGCAAGAGCCGCGAATGGCTGGCGTCGCTCCGCGCGGAGATGACGGCCCGCGCCGCCAAGCAGGAATTCGAGAAGGCGGCCGAGTTGCGCGACGTCGTGCTGGCGCTCGAGCAGACCCTCGCCCGGACCCGGAAATTCACCCGCGACCTGACCAAGCTGCAGCCCAACCAGGCCGCGCTCAAGGAACTGCAGTCCGCGCTAGGGCTCGAGTCGCCGCCGGTGCACATGGAGTGCTTCGACATCTCGCACATCAGCGGCACGTTCGTCGTCGCCTCCATGGTGCGTTTCACCGACGGCCGGCCCGACCGGGACCAATATCGCCGCTTCTCAATCAAGAGCTTCATCGGCAACGACGACTTCAAGGCGATGGAGGAAGTCGTGTCGCGCCGCTACCGCCGGCTGATCGCCGAGCAGAAGCAGTTTCCCGATCTCGTCGTGATCGACGGCGGGCGCGGCCAGGTCGCCGCGGCGTTTAAGGCCTTTGTCGGGCTCGACTGTCCGCCGCCCGCCATGATCGGCCTCGCGAAGAAACAGGAGACAATCATTTTCCCCGATGCCCGCGTGCCGCTCAACCTGCCGCTCGGCAACCCCGGCCTCGGCCTCCTGCAGCGGTTGCGCGACGAGGCGCACCGCTTCGCCAACACCTACAACGCCGACCTGCGCTCGAAGAAGATCAAGGAAAGCGTCCTCGACGATTTCCCCGGCCTCGGGGCGAAACGGCGCGCGACCCTCCTCGCCCACTTCGGCTCGCTCGACCGGCTGCGCACCGCCACCGTGGAGAAAATCACGCAGGTGCCGGGCTTCGGCGAAAAGTTCGCGGCCCAGCTGCACGCGTTCCTCGCCGCGAATCCGCCGGCCGCGGCGCCGCCGGACTAGTTCAGCCGGACGATCGCGGCGTTAAGGGCGGTCGCGAAGCTGACCCACAGCACATACGGCAGCCAGAGCGCGCCGGCCAGCCGGTCGTGGCGCCACAAACCCACCTGCAGCCAGACCAGCAGGCCCCAGAGCACCAGGATATCAGCCAGCGCCCAGGCCGGCTGTTTCAGGCCGAAGAACAGCACGGACCAAAGGGCGTTGAAAAACAGCTGCCCGAAATAAAGGCGCATGAGACGCGGCGCCGCCGGGCCGCCCGCGCACCAGGCCCGCCAGATCGCCACTCCCATCAATAGATAAAGCGTGGTCCAGACCGGGGCGAAAAGCCAGGCGGGGGGATTCCACGCCGGCTTCTGCAGGAGCGGAAACCAGGTGCGGACATTTTCCAGCGTGGCCCACGAGCCGATGGCGCCAGCGACCACCGCCGCGCCAATGAAGCCGATGAGTGCCGGGATCCGACGTGAATGCGGCGAACTCATGGCGCATCACTTCCGCAACCGCACGATGAACTCCAGCGCCCGGTCGGGCAGGAGCCATTTCAGCAGCAGGAAGATTTTCGCGTGCAACGGGCCGCTGTAGCGCGGCGCCGGATTGTCGGCGGTCAAGGCGCGCTCGACCAACCGCGCGATGTCGTCCGGCCCGCCGGCGATGCGACGCATCGTTGCCGTGTTGCTGCTGTAGCCCTTGTAGAAGGGTTCGTAAGGCCCGGCGTTCTCGATGATGCCGACGGAGGCGGCATTGGCCGCCTCGACGAATTCCGTGAGAATGAAGCCCGGCCGGATAAGCGTCACGCGCACGCCGAACGGCTTGAGTTCGCCGCGCAGTCCGTCGGTGAGGGCTTCGAGCGCGTGCTTGGTGGAATCGTAGATGCTCGAGAGCGGCCGCGCGATCTTTCCGGCCACGGAGCCGATGTTGACGATGCCGCCGCGGCCGCGGGCCCGCATCTCCGGCAGCACCAGCTGCGTGAGGGCGATGAGCGAAAAGACGTTCGTCTCGTAATTTTTGCGGATGAGATCGACCGAAACCATCTCGACCGGGCCGCGCGTGCCGTAGCCGGCGTTGTTCACCAGACCATCGATGCGGCCGAATTTCTGTCGCGTGGCGGCCACGAGCTTCTCGCGGTCGGCCGCGCTGGTCACGTCGCCCGCCACGGCCAGCACGTTGGCGCCGGAGGGGTCGATGGCCTGCGCGAGCGCGTCGAGCCGGTCCGGCCGCCGGGCCGAGATGACGACCTTGGCACCGCCGCGCGCGAGCCGGCGAGCCGCCGCCTCGCCGATGCCGGAAGAGGCGCCGGTGACGATGATGACCTGGTCGGTGAGACTGCGCATGGGGAGAGACTTGGACGGAAACGTGCAAATTAACAGAATTTTGGTTCGGTCTGCCGGACAATTGTCTGCATGCTGTCCTAAGTTTGACCGGCCGGGTGCGTAATACCCCCACAATCATCCCATCCATCCCATGAAATTCCGCCTTCTCCCGTCCGTCCTCTGTCTTCTGTCCTCCGCCCTCTGGCTATCCGCTGCGCCGGTCAATTCCACCATCTCCGCCGTCACGGTCTACACTGACCGCGCGGTCGTCACGCGCTCCGCCACTGTCGACCTACCCGGCGGCACGACTGAGCTCGTCTTCGCCAACCTGCCCCAGGCACTTAACGAGCGCTCGCTGCAGGTCAGCGGCCGCGGCACAGCCCAAGCGCTCATCCTTGATGTCAGTGCGAAGCAGACCTACGTGGACTTCACGCCCAACACCCGGGTCAAGGAGCTCGAGGACCAGCTCAAGGGCCTTGGCAAGCAGGTGCGCGGTCTCGACGACCGCACCAACCTGCTGAACGCCCAGCATGCTTCGCTCGCGCAGATGGAAGCCGCGCTCTTCGCCCCGCCGACCAAGGATGTGCCGCGGCCCGACCTCAACCAGTTCACCAGCTCGCTCAACTACCTGACGGAGGCGAAGGCCAAGCTCACCACCGAGCGCGCCGCGCTCGACGAGCAGCGCGAGGAACTGTCGGTTAAGATCAACACCGCGCAGCAACAGCTCAATGAGCTGCGCGGCTCCGGCGGCCGGGCCTTCAAGACCGTCACCGTCCGCGTGTCCGCCCCGCAGGCTGGCAATCTCGAGGTGGCCCTCTCCTACACCGTCCCCGGCGCCAGCTGGAGCCCGAGCTACGATGCCCGCGTGCTGAGCAGCGAGCACGCCGTCGCGCTCGGTTACTTCGGAGTCGTCCGCCAGAGCACCGGCGAGGACTGGAAGGATGTCGCCCTCACCCTCTCGACCGCCCGCCCCGGCCTCGGCGGCGCCGCGCCGGTACTAACGGTTTGGAATGTCGATGTGTTCAACCCCGTCTTGCTGCGCCAGCAGGCGAATGAAGACAAACGCCGGGAGATGAACGCCAAGGCCGCCTATGCCCCGGCACCCGCCATTGCCGGTGGGGTGAACATGCAAAGCCTTACCTCTGACACACCCATGGAAATGAAGGACGCCGAGATGGCCTCCGCCACGATCGAGGCCGGTGCGACCAGCGCGTCGTTCAAGATCGCCGTCGCCTCCTCGGTGCCGAGCGACAACTCTCCCCAGAAGGTGCCGATCACCGCGGTGAAGCTCGCCGCCAATCCCGAATACCTCACCGTGCCGAAGCGCCTCGCGACGGCCTACCTGACGGCGAAGGTCGTCAACAACTCCGACTTCCCGCTGCTCACCGGCGCGATGAACGTGTTCCTCGACGGCACCTTCGTCGCCACGAGCTCGCTCCGCACCGTGATGTCCGGCGAGAAGTTCGACCTGGCGCTCGGCGCCGACGAGGGCATCAGCGTGAAGCACAAGCGCGTGAACAAGTTCACCGAGGACACCGGCCTCACCAACTCCGGCAAGCGCATCACCTACGAATACCTGATCACGATCCAGAACAACAAGAAGACCGCCGAGCGCGTGATCGTGGCCGACCAGATTCCGCTCTCCCGCAACGAAAAGGTCGTCGTGAAGCAGCTCGCGCCCAGCGCCAGCGAGCTCAAGCCGACCGACGAGGGCACGCTCAAGTGGACGCTGGACCTCAAGCCCGGCGAGAAGCGCGAGCTGACCGTGAAGTTCGCCATCGAATACGACAAGGACGTGAACGTCACCGGGATTGAATAACCGCCGATGCCCGAAGCGCCGCTGACGCTACTCGTTGACAACGGCTCCCTCGAGCCCGCCGCCACCCTCGCCCTGCGCGGGCTGGCGGTCCGGCTTTCCGGGCGGCTTGGCCGGCCGGTGGCACCGGTGTCTCTGCTCCACTCGTCCGGCATCGATCCGCAGAAGCTCGGCGGCGAACCCGCCGAGATTTTGTTTCCCGGGCTCGAGCACCGGCTGACGGCCGGGCAGAACGATTTTATCCTGCTGCCGCTCTTCTTCGGCCCGAGCCGGGCGCTGACCGAATACCTGCCGGAAAACCTGACGCGGCTGCGGGAGAAATTTCCGGCTTTGCGCCTGAAGATCGCCCCGCCGCTGCACGCCGCCCGGGACAATCGGCTGGCGCAGATCCTCGCCCAGCACGTCCGCGCCGAACTCGATTCATCGAACGGTGCCCGTGTCGCGTTGGTCGACCACGGCAGCCCGGTCGAAGCCGTCACCGCCGTGCGCAACGAACTCGCCCAGCAGGTGGCCGGGCTGCTCGGCTCCCGCGTTGCGACCGTGGCTCCCGCCAGCATGGAACGACGCGCCGGCCCGGAATATGATTTCTGCCATCCGCTGCTCGCCGACCTGCTGGCCGAATCACCGTGGAATAGCGGCCGCGTGATCGTCGCGATGCAGTTCCTGCTGCCCGGTCGTCACGCCGGCCTCGACGGCGACGTGGCGAAGATCTGCCGCGCGGCGGAGGTCGCTCATCCCGGATTGAAAATGCATATGACGAAGCTCGTCGCCGAGCACCCGCTGTTGCTGGACATCATGGCCGACCGCTGGCGGGCAGCGCGGTAGGCTTTCTTGTAGGGTCGGCGCTTGTCGCCGGACCGCGGCCACGGCCCGCAGGGACGCGGGCCCTCCAAAATTACCGATTAACCGCCTGCGCGTGCAGCTGCGGCAACTCCGCCGCGAAGGACGACAGCCGCACCACTTCGCCGATCACGACGAGCGCCGGTTGCCCGGCGAGCCCGGCGGAAAGTTTTCCGGCGTCGCGCAGTGTGCCAGTGAGGATTTTCTGCGTCGGCAGCGTGGCCTCGCTGATCACGGCGATCGGCATGTCCGCCGCCATGCCGTGGCACAGGAGATTTTGCGCGATCTCCGGCAGGCGGCGCACGCCCATGTAGAAGCAAAGGGTCGCGCGCAGCTTGGCCAGCGCGGCCCAATCAATCGCCGTCGTATTCGCCGCGCATTGGTGGCCGGTAACAAAAACGACCGCCGAGGAATGGTCGCGATGCGTCAGCGGCAGGTGCGCGGCGGCCCCCGAAGCCGTGGCGGCCGTCACGCCCGGCACAATCTCAAACGGGATGCCCGCGGCGCGCAGGGCCTCGAGCTCCTCGCCCACGCGGCCGAAAATCATCGGGTCACCGCCCTTGAGGCGGACCACCTTTTTGCCGGCCGCGCCAAGAGCAACCAACAACGCATTGATCTCGGGCTGCGTGGCGCTGTGACAGCCAGCTCGCTTGCCGACGGCGTGCAGTTCGCACCCGGGCGGGCAGTGCGCGAGCAGCTCCCGGTTGACCAGCTCATCATATACTACCGCTTCGGCCGCCTGTAAAATCCGCAGCCCACGCAGGGTGATCAGGTCAGGCGCGCCCGGACCGGCTCCAACGAGCCAGACAAAACCCCTTGCGGGTGATGTAGTTGAATTTAACATGACTACTTTAGTCAGTATGACGTCGATTCAACTTTACCCATTGGCCAACAAGTGCAACCGTTCTCTACGTCATGTCCGAAAATACACCAGCGCCCGTCAACAAGAACGAGGTTCTCAAGCAAAACGACCCGACCCTGAGCGGAACGCTGGCCGAGACCCTGGCCAACCCGGCGCTGGCCTGCTTCTCGTCCGATGATGAGCAGTTCCTCAAGTTTCACGGCATCTATCAGCAGGACGACCGCGACAAGCGCAAGACCGGCAAACAATACATCATGATGATCCGCGCCCGCATCCCGGGCGGCATCATCCCACCGGACCAGTATCTGGCGTTCGACGACCTTTCCGAACGCTACGGCAACCAGACCCTGCGCATCACCTCGCGCCAGTCCTTCCAGTGGCACGGCGTCGTGAAGGACAAGCTCGGCCCGCTGATGAAAGGCCTGAATGACGCGCTCTGCACGACAGTCGCGGCCTGCGGCGACGTGAACCGGAACGTCATGGCGCCCGCCACCCCCGCCACCAGCGTGCTTGTCGAGCGCGTGCTCGAGGACGCCCGCCGCGTCGACGCGGCGCTCAAGCCGGCAACCGAGGCCTATCATTCCATCTGGATCGACGGCGAGCCGCTCAAGCTGCAGCCCGAGGAAAAGAAGCAGTTCGAGGACCCGCTCTACGGGAAGACCTACCTGCCGCGCAAATTCAAGATCGCCTTCGCCATCCCGCCGCTGAACGACGTGGACGTCTTCACGAACTGCCTCGGCTTCGTCGCGATCCCCGACCCCGCGGAGCCGACCCGCGTGCTCGGCTACAATCTCCTTTGCGGCGGCGGCCTCGGCATGAGCCATGGGAACAAGGAGACTTTCCCGCGCACCGCCGACGTGCTCGGCTTTTTCGCACCCGAGGAGCTCGTCAATGTCGCCAAGGCCGTGCTCACCGCCTACCGCGATTCCGGCGACCGCACCAACCGCAAGCACGCCCGCCTCAAGTATGTCATCGAGGAGCGCGGCGCCGCCTGGTTCCGGGGCGAGGTGGAGCAGCGCGCCGGGCTCACGCTCGCGCCAGCCCGCCCGATGAGCTTCACGAAGCAGGGCGACCTGTTCGGCTGGCACCAGCAGAGCGACGGCCAGTGGTTTCTCGGCCTCTACGTCGAGGCCGGCCGCATCAAGGACACGCCGCAGCGCCAGCTGAAGACCGCGCTCCGCCGCATCGTCGCCAAGTTCCGCCCCGAGACGCGGCTCACGCCCTCGCAAAACCTGCTGCTGGTTGGCGTGCACGCCGATCAGAAGGATTCCATCACCGCCCTGCTCGCCGAGCACGGCATCCCGGTCGAGAACCAGGCCGGCGCCATCCGCCGCGCCTCGATGGCCTGCCCGTCCATGCCGACCTGCGGCCTCGGCCTCGCCGAGAGCGAGCGCTACCTGCCCTCGTTACTGGAGAAGATCGAGACCCTGCTGGCCGAGCTCGGCCTTGCCGACGAGGAGATCATCATCCGCATGACCGGCTGTCCGAACGGCTGCGCCCGCCCCTACATGGCCGAGATCGGCTTCGTCGGGAAAGCCCCGAACAAATATAACCTCTACCTCGGCGGCAACGCCGGCACCACGCGCCTGAACCGCGAATACCGCACCAGCGTGAAGTCAGACGATATCATCACCGAGCTGCGCGGGCCGCTGACCCGCTGGAAGAACGAACGGCTGCCCGGCGAGCGCTTCGGCGACTTTTGTTCGCGGATTGTGTTGCCCGAACAAATCAAAGCGGGAGCGGCCGGGGATGCCGCTCCCGCCCCCCTCTCCACATGAACGACACCGCCGCCCTCACCCGCTGGAACGCCGAGCTCCGCGCCAAGTCCCCGCTCGAGATTGTCCGCTGGGCCGCCGCCCGGGCCGGCGGCCGCGCCCTCGTCTCGACCAACTTCCGCCCCTACGAGGCCGCCATCCTGCACGTCGCCACGCAGGTGCAGCCCGACATCCCGGTGCTCTGGGTTGACCACGGCTACAACCGCCCGGCCACCTACCAGCACGCCGAGGTCCTGCGCACCCAGCTCAAGCTGAACCTCAAGCCCTTCCTGCCACGACTCACGCCCGCGCACCGCGACGCCATCTACGGCCCGATCCCGACCACCGCGGACGAGGCCGGCCTGAAGAAGTTCAGCGCGCTGATGAAGCTCGAGCCCTTCCAGCGCGGCATGCGCGAGCTCGCGCCGACGGTCTGGATCACCGCGTTGCGCCAGGTGCAGAACCCGAATCGCGCCGGCCTCGACATTGTGTCGCTCGACGAGAATTTCGGCGCGCTCAAGGTCAGCCCGTTCTTCTACGCCACCGACGCCGACCTCGAGACCTACCTCGCGCAGCACCGGCTGCCAAACGAGTGGGACTATTTCGATCCCGCCAAGGCCGACGAAAAACGCGAGTGCGGCCTCCACGCCGCCTGGGGCAAACAGGCGGTCAACGCCTGATCCATCCGCGCCACCGATTCCCTTTCGCGCCCGCCGGGCGCACTTCTTCATCGTCCATGCCGACCAGCTATCACCTCGACCACCTCCAGCACCTCGAAACCGAGGCGATCCACATCATGCGCGAGGTCGCCGGCGAATTCGAGCGCCCCGCCCTGCTCTTCTCCGGCGGCAAGGATTCCATCTGCTTGCTGCGCCTCGCCGAGAAGGCGTTCCGTCCGTCCGAGCTCCCGCTGCCGCTGCTCAACGTCGACACCGGCCATCACTTTCCCGAGCTGAACGAGTTCCGCGACCGCCGCGCTAAGCAGCTCGGCGCGAAGCTTATCGTCCGCCGGGTCGAGGACGCCATCGCCAGCGGCACCGCCATTCCCGCGCCGGGCGAGATCAGCCGCAACCGGCTGCAGATCCCCGTCCTGCTCGCCGCCATCGAGGAATACCGCTTCGACGCCTGCATCGGCGGCGCCCGCCGCGACGAGGAAAAGGCGCGCGCCAAGGAGCGCTTCTTCAGCTTCCGCGACAGCTTCGGCCAGTGGGATCCCAAAAACCAGCGCCCCGAGATCTGGAACCTCTACAACGGTCGCCTCAACCCGGGCGATAACATGCGGGTGTTTCCGCTGAGCAACTGGACCGAGATGGACGTGTGGGAATACATCCGCCAGGAGGAGCTTGAGGTGCCGAGCATCTATTTCAGCCACACCCGCAAATGCGTGCGCCGCGGTGGCCAGTGGCTCCCGGTCAACGACATCCTCCCGCCCAAGCCGACCGAGACGGTCCGCGACCTCGTCGTCCGCGTCCGCACCATCGGTGACATCATCAGCACCGGCCTGGTCGAGTCGCCCGCCGCCACGGTGGACGACATCATCGCTGAGATCGCCGCCGCGCGCGTCACCGAGCGCGGCTCCCGCGCCGACGACAAATCCTCCGAGGCCGCCATGGAGGACCGCAAGAAAGCGGGCTACTTCTAAAAACCATTTCGTATGTCCGTGCTCGCCTCACCTTCCCCTTCGTCCGCCCCGTCCGTCCTCGCTGCCCTCGGCACCCCGCCGCTGCCGGTCGACATCCTGCGCTTCAACACCTGCGGCAGCGTCGACGACGGCAAGTCCACGCTCATCGGCCGCCTGCTCTACGACTCAAAGTCGCTGATGGAGGACCAGCTCGAGGCGCTCGAGCGCTCGGCGGACATCACCGGCGGCGGCGCGATCAACCTCGCGAACCTCACCGACGGCCTCCGCGCCGAGCGCGAGCAGGGCATCACGATCGACGTCGCCTACCGCTACTTCGCCACACCGCGCCGCAAGTTCATCATCGCGGACACCCCGGGCCACGTCCAATACACGCGCAACATGGTGACCGGCGCCAGCAACGCCAACGTCTCCATCATCCTGGTCGACGCCCGCCTCGGCGTGATCGAGCAGAGCCGCCGCCACACCGCCATCGCGTCGCTCCTGCGCATCCCGCACCTCGTCGTCGCCGTGAACAAGATGGACCTCGTCGGCTGGAGCGAGGCGCGCTTCAACGAGATCCGCGAACAGTTCGAGACCTTCCTGCCGCGCCTCGACATCAAGGATGTCAAGTTCATCCCCATCAGCGCGCTCAACGGCGACAACGTCGTCACGCCGTCCGGCAACACGCCGTGGTATCCCGGCCCGACCCTGCTCGGCCACCTCGAGGGCGTGCATATCGGCAGCGACTGGAACCTGAACGGCTTCCGCCTGCCGGTGCAGTGGGTCAACCGCCCGAACAACCCGACCGACGCGCAGCTCCATGACTTCCGCGGCTTCAGCGGCCAGATTGCCGGCGGCATTGTTCGCACCGGCCAGAAGGTCCTCGTCATGCCCGCCGGCTTGGTGACGACCGTGAAGGAAATCTGGACCTACGACGGCAGCGTGGCCGAGGCCTTCTGCCCACAGTCGGTCACCCTCGTGCTCGCGGATGACATCGACACGAGCCGCGGCAGCATGATCGTCGGCCTGGACAATCCCGCCGGCACCGGCACCGAGCTGCACGCCAAGATCTGCTGGATGCACTCCCGCCCGCTGGAGCGCGGCAAAAAATATTTCCTCAAGCACACGACCAGCACCGTGCAGGCCGTCGTCACCGAGCTCGTGCACCGGCTCAACATCGAGACGCTCGACCCGGAGCCCGCGCCGGCCGCGCTGGCGATGAACGATCTCGGCGAAATCCGCCTCCGCACCGCGAAGCCGCTCTATTACGACGGCTACGCGGTCAACCGCCTCACCGGCTCCTTCATCTTGATCGAGCAAGGCACCAACGCCACGGTCGCCGCCGGCATGTTGCTGCCGTCCCACGAGGTCGTGAAGCCGGAGAGCGATGATTTCATGATCTGAGTCCGCCTGGGATTGCCAATGACCCGCCCAACCGTAGCCTGACGCCCTTCGCATGAAGATCTCCGTCAAAGTCGATTATGCCTGCCGCGTCATGGCGGAGCTGGCGCGGCTGCACGGCTCGGGCGAGCTCGCGCAGATCGAGCATCTGGCGAAGACGGAGGCGGTGCCGGCCAACTTCCTCGCGCAAATTCTCGGCAAGCTTCGCACCGGCGGCCTCATCACCAGCCGGCGCGGTAACCTCGGCGGCTACACGCTCGCGCGTCCACCGGAGGACATCACCCTTTACGACATCATGATGGCGGTGGAGGGCGAGTGCCTCGGCCTGAGCGGCAACTTCGCCGGCCGCAGCGGCCGCCGGCTCAAGCAGGTCTGGGACGACGTCCGCACTGCCATGATCGAGAAGACCAAGGAATACACGCTGGACCAGCTCGCGTCGAAGAACCCGACCGAGATGTATTACATCTAGCTCGCGCGCACGAGCCGGCCCGGGCCCGGGGGCTCGATCTTGTTCCGGGCCTTGATGCCATCGTAGAGCAGGTCGCTGAGCTGGACATCCCGCGCAATCTCGCGGCCGCGCTTGAACGCCAGGTAACCGTCACCGCCCTCGGCGAGGAAACTGTTGGTCGTCACGCGATACAATTTGTCGTCCTCCGCCGGCTGACCGCCGACCGAGAGCTCGACGAGGCGAGCGCCGTTCGGGCGCTTCAAATCATACACCGCACGCAGGCCGGAGACCTGCGCCATCCCGGCCTTGAGCGAGAAGCCTTGCTCCAGCACCACCTTGAGGTCGCGGCCGGTCAGTTCGAGCGTGACGGAATTGTTGAGGAAGGGAAACGCGTCCAGGGCGTGACCGCGATCGAGCGGGCCCTCGGGCAGGTCGGCCCGCAACCCGCCGGCGTTGGTGATGGCGACGTCCGCGCCCGAGCGTTCGCGCATCATGTCGGTGATCAGCGAACCCAGCGGTGATTCATAGTTGTAGCGGCGGATGATGCGCTGGGTCGCGTGACCGATCGGCGGGCCGAACTGGTCCGCAACCACGCCGCGATAATGGGCAATCCGGTCGGCCACCGCCGCATTGGCCGGCAGCTGGTCGCTCCACACTTTGAGCAATTCGATGTCGTGCTGCACCACGCGACGATCCTTAACCTTGAGGCGGATGCGGCCGAGCCGCGTGCCGTAACCGTAGGTCTGCGTGATGATCGTGCCGGTGTCCGGATGGACGATCGGCCTTTCGAGCCCGTGGTGCGAATGCGCTGCGATGTAGAGGTCGATACCGGGCACCGCGCCGCAGAAATTGACGTCCTCATCCAGCGGGCGCTGCACCTCGGGATCGTTCTCGGCGTCGGTTTGCATTGCACCCGGCAACCCTTGGTGGCCCAACACGACCAACACGTCGACCGTGTCGCGCAACTCATCGATGCAGGCCCTGGTCTCCGCCACCGGGTCGGTGAACTCGAGCTCCGCAACCTTGGAGGGCATGATGGTGTAGCGGGCGGCGTTGAGCCCCATCACGCCGATGACGCCAAGCCGCACGCCGTCGCGCTCAAGGATGGTGTAGGGCCGGGTGAAGCGGATCGCCGTGCCCTTGTAGCGGATGTTGCAGCAGAGAATCGGGAATGGCACACGCGTCGCGGCGTGGTCGAAGATTTGCCAGCCGTAGTCGAACTCGTGGTTGCCCGCACTCATGGCGTCGTAGCGCATGAGCGTCATCATCTCCATCAACACCTCGCCATGCGTGAGGTGCGACATGCTGCCGGTGAACATGTCGCCGGAATCGAGGAGGAACGAGGTCTTTGCCTTGGCCCGCTCCTGCTCGACGATGGTCGCGAGGTGCGCCGCGCCGCCGAGCTTGGGCGAACCGGGCAGCCAGTAAGCCGGGATCGGCACCAGCGCGCTGTGAAAATCATTCGTGTAGAGGATCGTGAGTTCGTGCGCGCCGCCGCCGAGCTTGCCGATGTCGGCGCGGGCCTTGAGCGCTTGGGCGAGGGCGAATGGCGCGAGGGCGGCGACCTTGGTGAACTGGCGGCGGGTGATCATGGTGGATTGGGGTTTAACTACTGTCGCGACGCGGCCTCCAAGGTGACTTTTTTCAGCCGCCCGGTGAATTCGGCGGGACACGCATAATCCTCACTCACCGGCGTGTAGAGGTCGCAACCAAGGTCGAAGGTTTCGTGTGTGATGTTGTGCATGGCGCGCGGGACATGGCCGTGCCCGGCTTCGCGGCCGTCAACGGAGAGAAAAACATCCGCGCCGCCATCCGGTGTGAGCGTGAAACTGACCCCGAGCCGCTGCGCCGCCGCCGGCAGCGGTTCGTCCGAGATGATGGTGGTGCGCTCCTCGCCGGCGTAGTTGTAGTGAAACTTGAGCCGGCCCTGGTGGACGTAGAGGGCATAACCGGCGAATCGGCCGCCAAAGGCCATGAGCACGCCCTCGCCGCCGCCCGCGACTTCCGCCGTCACACTCCACGAGCGGCCGCGCAGATCGGGAGCGGCGCCTTTGTGCACGCCGCTGACGGGCGGATAAAATACGAAGTGTGCTCCCTCTTGCGGGGAACCGGGCGGCAGCAGCATTTCCCGGGCGCTGCGGCGATCGTCAAGCGGATAGACTTCGTTCGCCTGCGCTTCACGCTCCCAAACCGCCAACAGTTCCGCAAGTTTTTCTGGTCGCGTGGCCGCGAGGTCGTGCCGTTCGTTCACGTCTTTCGTCAGGTCGTAGAGTTCCCACGTGTCTTTTTCAAAGGGCGCATCCGGCGGGTGGAAGGTAACCGCCTTCCAGCCTTGATGGTAGATTCCGCGGTGCCCATAGATCTCGAAATATTGCGTCTCGTGGTGCGAGGGTGCCGCCGCGTCATTCCAGGTGTAGGCCATGCTGGTGCCGTGCAGGGGTAGCACGGTGCGGCCGGCGACGGCCGGTTTCACGCCGGTGACCTCGAGGACCGTGGGCAGCAAATCGACGACATCGTGGAATTGCGGCCGCACGGCGCCGGTGGCCGGAATGTGCCCGGGCCAGCGCATGATCAGCGGCACGCGAACGCCGCCTTCATGCGTGTTGCCCTTCGTCCCGCGAAATGGGGTGTTGCCTGCCTGCGTCCAGCCCGTCGGATAAGTCGGATAGGCCAGTGGGCTGCCGAATTCCTCAAGGTGCTTGGTCCCGCCGGCCAGCGTGCCCATCGTCCCGGTGGTGAAAAGTTTCACCTCGTTCCACTGGCCGTCGGGACCACCCTCGGGACTGGCGCCGTTGTCGGAAGCGAGAATGATGAGGGTGTTCTCCATCAGCCCGGCGTGCTCCAGGTAATCGAGCAGCCGGCCCATCTCGTGATCGGTGTGCTCGACGAAAGCGGCGAACGTCTCGTAGTAGCGGGCATAGACGCGCTGTTGCTCGGGTGTCAGTTCGGCCCAGGCCTTGACGCCGGGATTGGCCGGCGGCAGCTCGGTGTCCGCCGGCACGAGGCCCAGCTGCTTCTGCCGGGCCAGCACCTGCTCGCGCACGGCATCCCACCCTTGGTCGAACTTGCCGCGCCATTTCGCGAGGTATTCGGGTGGTGCGTCGTGCGGCGCATGGCCGGCGCTGTAGGCTAAATAGAGGAAGAACGGTTTGTCCGGCTGGTTGGCGCGCTGCTCGGCAATGTAGCCGATGGCGTGATTGGTCAGGTCGGTTTCCGAGTGATAGGGCCGACCGTTGAGCTGCCCCGGCATTTTTTTCAGCCGCTCGCGGTCCTGATACATCTCCGGGTTCCAGGGATTGGTCTCGCCGCTGCTGAAGCCGTAGAAATGGTCGAAGCCGCGGCCGGTCGGCCAGTAGGCCGAGGAGGCCGCGGGGTTGAGCTCGGTCATCGGGGCGAGATGCCACTTGCCCACGGCGAAGGTGCTGTAGCCGCCGGTGCGCAGATACTCCGCCATGGTGCCCGCGTCGAGCCGGATGCCGCCGGTGCTGTTGGCCTGGCCGTTGGCGTATTCGGCGATGCACGCCACGCCGACGCTGTGCGGATTGCGCCCGGTCAGCAGCGCCGCGCGCGTGGGCGAGCAGACCGGGGCCACATGGAAATTATTGTAGCGCACGCCCGCCGCCGCAACCCGGTCGATGTTCGGCGTGGCGATCGGCGAACCGTAGCAGCCAAACTGAGAAAATCCGATGTCATCCCACAGAATGACGACCACATTTGGCGCGCCGGGTGCCGGACGCACGGGCACCGGCCAGTTGACCGCGGCGGTGCGATAATCGTGGGCGAAGCCGGGAGCCTCGGCCGGGCCGGCCGCCGCCAGCAACGCGGGAAACACGGCGGACACCATCACCGCGAGGCGCGGAAAATTAGCTCGGTTCATGGGGGAAGGAAGACGAGCCCCATTCACGCCCGCGAACATCCGGGAGTCAACGCCGCGCCGGCTTCGCCTTCAGCGGCAGCATCCACTCCAGCACATCGCCGATGCGGGCGGCCCAGGCATGCTCCGAATGTTCGGCGCCGGGCACCTCGCGGTAGACGAGATCGTCGCCCTCGCGCCAGCCCTTGCTGACGAGGACGTCGCGGAACAGCCGGATGGCCTCCCAGCCAGGCTCGTTGGTGCCCATGTCGAGCCAGAGGCGCACCTCGGGTTTCTTGCGGAGCTTGGCGAAATCCTGAAAGGCCGCGCGGTTGTCCCACCAGATGGACGGCGACATCGCCGCCACGTGGCCGAACACGCGTGGATGCCACAGCGCGAAGTAGAGCGACACGAGGCCGCCCATTGACGAACCGACGAGCGCGGTATCCCGCGGGCCCGGGCGGGTTAGATAATGTGAATCGATGAACGGCTTCAGCTCCTGCCCGACAAATTTCGCGTAGCGCTTCGCGTCGCCGGTGCTGGTGCACTTCTCGCCGTCCCAGCCGGAAAACTCCGCGGGGGTCGGCGCGTATTCGTTCATCCGGTTGAAGCCGGTGTTGTAGATGCCGACCATGATCGGCGCGACGATGCGGTGGGCGCGGATCAGGTCGGTCGCGCGGTCGCCCGCGTGCCAGGCATTGCCCAGAAAGGCCGTGAGCGGATCGAAGATGTTCTGCCCGTCCTGGAAGTAGACGACCGGATGCCGGCGGCCGCGGATCAGGCCGTAGCCGGGCGGCAGCCACACGACGATGTCGCGGGTGTTACGCAGCCCGCGCGAGAGAAAGCGGCGGTGGAGGCGGAGCGGGGAATCGTTTTTACGCGGGCGCGGCATGGCGGTGGATTGCGCCATGCCAGCGGCGGGGCCGGGCGAAGCCAAGCGCTTTTAATAATACCGGCGGCCGGCGGGGATCAGGAATTGACCCGGCATGGTAATTGCGTGACAGCGGAGGTGCGCCGGTTTCCCGGCGTGGCCCATCCCCGCCATGAACGAACAACACGTCCGCTGGTATACGCGACACCTCAGCCGGGATTTTGAGATGCTGGTATTCGGCCACGCGGGCTACCCGGTCATCCTTTTCCCCACCTCGCTGGGCCGGTATTACCAGAACAAGGACTTCGGGCTCGTCGGGTCGGTCGCACACCTGGTCGACGCGGGAAAGATCAAGATCTACTGCCCCGACGGCATCGACGAGCAGAGCTGGTATAACAAGTCCATCCACCCGGCCGACCGCGTGCGCACCCACCAGGCCTACGAGAACGTCATCCTCCACGACGTCCTGCCGCACGCCCAGCGTGAGACCAGCCACAGCCGCGTCTGCGTGGCCGGAGCCAGCTTCGGCGGCTATCATGCGGTGAACTTCGCCCTGCGCCACCCGGACCTGGCCGGCCATTGCATCAGCCTGAGCGGGTCGTTCGACATCCGGCCGTTCCTCGACGGCTACTACGACGACAACGCTTACTTCAACAACCCGGTCGACTACCTGCCCAACCTGAGCGACCCGTGGTTCCTCGAGCAGACCCGCCGGATGGGCATCGTGCTCGGCACCGGCGACCGCGACGGATGCCGCGACCGCAACCTCCACCTCTCGCATCTGCTCAACGCCAAGGTCCTCCCGCATTTCCTCGACGACCGCAAGTGGTGCGGACACGATTGGAATTACTGGCGGGACATGTTCCCGCAATACGCGTCGCTCATCCACGCCTGACCCTCCCTCCCCATGAAAAAAATCGGCATTCTCCACGGCAAGGAGCGCACCTTTCCCGCGGCGCTCATCGAACGCATCAACGCCATGAAGGAGCCCGGCATCACCGCCGAGGAGGTCCTTATCAACCAGGTCCGGCAGGGCGAGCCCACGCCCTACGCCGTCATCCTCGACCGCATCTCGCAGGACGTCCCGTTCTACCGCGCCTACCTGAAGAACGCCGTGCTCAACGGCACCTCCGTCGTCAACAACCCGTTCTGGTGGTCGGCCGACGAGAAGTTCTTCAACAACTGCCTCGCAACCAAGCTCGGCGTCGCCGTGCCCAAGACCGTCATCCTGCCCTCCAAGGAAATGCCGGCCGACTGCTCCGCCGAGTCCTTCGGCAACCTCGCCTACCCGCTCGATTGGGACGGCATCTTCGAGCACATCGGCTGGCCCGCGTATTTCAAACCGCACTCCGGCGGTGGCTGGAAGAACGTCTACAAGGTCCGCGACCGCGACGAGTTCTTCAAGGCCTACAACGAAACCGGCCAGCTCGTCATGCTGCTGCAGTCCGAGGTGCACTTCGACGACTACTACCGCTGCTACTGCATCGGCGGCACCGATGTCCGCATCATGCAGTATGAGCCGCGCAACCCGCACCACCTCCGCTACGTCGTGGACCGCCCGCCCGGCTCGCCCGAGCTGCTGGCGCGCATCACGCAGGATGTGCTCACGCTCAACCACGCGCTCGGCTACGAGTTCAACACCGTGGAGTTCGGCGTGAGCGGCGGCGTGCCCTACGCGATCGACTTCTGCAACCCGGCGCCCGACGCCGACCGCAAGTCCGTCGGCGAGGAAAACTTCGCCTGGGTCGTCGAAGCCGCCGCGAAGATGCTCGTCCGCAAGGCCAAGGCGCACAATCCCGCGCAGAACAACACCGTCTGGGGCAGCTACGTCCAGGGCGCAGTCAAGACCGGCGCGCCCGCGGCGCTGCCGAAGAAGAAATGAAAACGTTTGCCGCCTCTTCCTGTAGGGCGGGATCGCCGCATCCCGCCTCGCACGGGATATCACGTTCGCCCCAAGGCGGGATCAGCGATCCCGCCCTACACTTCTTAATTGGAGGGCCCAGCTCCAGCTGAGCCGCGGCCCAGCTGGAGCTGGG
>JANYAM010000243.1 GCA_025361365.1 Opitutus sp.
CCCAGCTCCAGCTGGGCCGCGAATGTGATGCCATCCCCGCACGCCGGCCCAGCTGGAGCTGGGCCCTCCACTCCGTTCAAATTTGTCGAGAACCGGTTTCTCCAACGCGCCCTAATCCTTCTCAACCGTCCGGCTCATAGATTTTTGTTTGGATTGCGGTTGTTCGGGGAATGCTAGAGTCAATCCCTGCCCATGTCCCTTCGCTCCCCTGCCAGCGCCGCCGTCCTGACCCTGCTCCTGCTGGGCGGTTGCCGCGACCACGAGATCACGGCTTACCGCGCGCCGAAGGACCCCGTGGCCGCCGCGCCCGCGCCCGTCGCCAGCTCCGCCAATACCAACGACCTGCCCCGCGGCCATCCGCCCGTCGGGGGTGCCGCCCAGCCTGCGCCGGGCGGTGATACCATGGCCAACACCGCCGTGCCCACGGGTGGCGACAGCCTCGTCTGGACTGCCCCCGCCGCCTGGGCCGTCAAGCCGAGCGGCCCGATGCGCAAGGGCAGCTACGCGGTGAAGGGCAACGGCGCCGAGGCCGACCTTTCCATCACCGCCTTCCCCGGCGACACCGGCGGACTGCTCGCCAACCTCAACCGCTGGCGCGGCCAGGTTTCGCTGCCGCCGCTGGCCGAGGCCCAGCTGGGCGCCAGCGTCGAGCACCGTGACCTCGGCAGCCTCCACGCCGATATCGTGGACTTCGCCGGCACGGCTAACGGCGCGCCGACCCGCCTGCTCGGCGCCGTCGTCCCGGTCAACGGCGAGACGTGGTTCTTCAAGCTCATGGGGCCAGACGCGCTCGTCGCGCAGGAAAAAGCCGCATTCCTCGAGTTCCTCCGCACGGTGCGCCCGCGCTGAGCATGCATCCCATCGTCAAACAATTCCGCGACTTCTTCGTCGCGCTCAAGCTGACCGTGGTGCTGCTTACGCTGTCGATCGTGCTGATCTTCTGGGCGACGCTCGCGCAGGTGCAACTCGGCATCTGGGGCGTGCAGGAGAAATTCTTCCACGCCTTCTTCGTGCTGGAGAAGCTCCCCGGCACCAGCATCCCGGTGCCGGTCTTCCCCGGTGGTTATTTCCTCGGCGGCCTGCTGCTCATCAACCTCGTCGCCGCGCATATCTACCGCTTCCGGCTCGAGTGGAAAAAAGCCGGCATCCAGCTCACGCACCTCGGGCTCATCCTCCTGCTCCTCGGCGAACTGTTCACCAGTCTCCTGCAGGTGGAGAGCAACATGCGCCTCGATGAGGGCGAGACGAAACATTACACCGAAAGCTACCGGACCGCGGAGCTCGCCCTCCTCGACACGACCAACCCGGACTTCAACGAGGTCGTCGCGATCCCCGAGGCCGTGCTCGCCGACGGCGGCAGCCTCCAGCACCCGAAGCTCCCGTTCCAAATCCGCCTCGGCGAATACTACCCGAACGCCGGCCTGCAAATGCTCCCGCCCGGCGCCAAGACGCCCGTCACGGCCGGCGTCGGCCAGACCGTGCAGCTGGTGCCGCTCCCGCTGACCTACAAGCAGGACGAGCGCAACCTGCCCGCGGCTTACGTCGAGCTGGTCGGCCCCGGGGGTTCCCTCGGCACCTGGCTCGTTTCCACTTTGATCAGCTCACCGCAGTCGCCGCCGTTCCTCCGCTCGACGCAGACGTTCACCTATCAGGGGCACACTTGGGAAATCGCCCTCCGCCTCAAGCGCTACTACCACCCGTTCGCCGTCACCCTGCTCAAGTTCACCCACGATATCTACGCCGGCACGGACATCCCGAAGAACTTCTCCAGCCGCATCCACCTCCGGACCGACGACGCCCGCCAGGACCGCGAGGTGCTCATCTACATGAACAACCCGCTGCGGCACGCGGGCCTGACCTTCTACCAGGCGGGCTTCGACAATGACGACAAGACCACGATCCTCCAGGTCGTGCGCAACCCGAGCTGGGTGCTGCCCTACGTCTCCTGCATCATGATGGGCCTCGGCCTGCTCATCCAGTTCGGCTTCCACCTCATCGGCTTCATCCGCCGACGCTCAGGCACCAATTAACCACGAAGGACACGAAGCACACGAAGATGGATTTTGACCCTCTATCCAACCGAGTGATTGGCGCCGCCTTGGAGGTTCATAGAAATCTCGGGCCCGGTCTTCTGGAGAGCGCCTACGAGCAAGCCCTGGCGTATGAGTTGCTCCAAGTGGGGATTAAGTTTCAAACCCAAGCATCGATGCCGCTCGCCTACAAGGGCATCAAACTCGACTGCGGGTTTCGCTTGGACTTTCTGATCGAAGAACAACTCATAGCCGAACTGAAAAGCGTGGAGGCGCTGGCTCCAATTCATGATGCCCAAGTCTTGACCTATCTCAAACTCAGTGGGCTGAAGACCGCCTTGTTAATCAACTTCAACGTGCCGCTCCTTAAGCACGGCATCAAACGACTGGTTCTCTAACTTCGTGCTCTTCGTGTCCTTCGTGGTTCAATCCTTATGAAACGCTGGCTCCCAATTGCCGTCCTCGTCCTGACCGCCGGCTGGGTGGCGTCCACGCTGCGCCCGCCGCAGAACGCCGGCGACTTCGACCTCGTCGCCTTCGGCCGCCTGCCAGTGCTTGTCAATGGCCGCCTCAAGCCGCTCGATACCGTCGCCCGCACCTCCCTGCTCGTGCTGCAAGGCCGCCAGCGTGTCAGCGACCCGACCAATCCCGTGCCGCTCGTCGCCACGCCGGACGAGTGGCTGGCCGACGTCCTGTTCAACCCGGCCAAGGCCGACGCCTACCCGACCTTCCGGCTCAGCGCCACCGACTCGCCCGAGTTGCTCACGCTCATGGGGCTGACCGACGCGGAAACCAAAATCACCTACGACAGCGCGGTGATGCGCACGCTTGCCGTCGCCGATTTTGTCCCGGGCACCCGTACGCGCTTCTCGTTCAACCAGCTTCAACCGAAACTGCCCGAACTCGAGCGGCAGGCGCAGCTCGCCGAGCCGATCGACACTCAGGTCCGCACCGGCTTCCAAAAGGCCGTCATCCAGCTGCGCGACCGCGTCATCCTCTACCAGCGCCTCAAGCACAGCGTGCAGCTGCCCGACTCACCCGCGTTTCTCTCCGAGATCGTCCGGTTCCAACAGAGCGTGCCCGCGGGCGTCACGGCGGTCCGCGCCCGCCAGAAAGGCGAGGCGCACGACGAGGCCGCTTTCAAGGCCATGCTCGCCGCCGCCCAGCGCTATGACGACATGGGCAAGTTCGGCTACCTGCTGACCGTGCCGCCCGACGCGGGCGAGAAGGACCTCACCGCCTGGAAGACCGCCGGCAACACTTTGCTCGAGACTTTTGAGACCGGCACCGTCAACCCCAACGTCATGGCCTACGCCGCCCTCGGCGCCGCGTGGCGCAACCACGAAGCCGGACAGTTCAACGAGATCGTGCGCCTGTTCCGCGAACAGCTCGGCAAGCGCTTCGAGACGCAGCTGCTGAAGAGCGATGTCGAGGTGCGCTTCAACGCCGCCGAACCGTTCTACAAGGGCATCATCCTGTATGCCCTCGCCTTCCTCTGCGCCATCACCTCGTGGCTCATCTGGCCCGAAGTGCTCGCCAAATCAGCCTTCTACCTGGTGGGCTTGGCGTGGCTCCTCGCCACCGCCGGCATCATCACGCGCATGTGGCTCGAAGGCCGCCCGCCGGTGACCAATCTCTACTCCTCGGCGCTCTTCGTCGGCTGGGGCTCGGTCGCGCTCTGCCTGATCCTGGAGAAAATCTACAAGAACGGCATCGGCTCCGCCGCCGCCGGCATGGTCGGCTTCATCACGCTCATCATCGCCCACATGCTGTCCCTCAGCGGCGACACCCTCGAGATGATGCGCGCCGTGCTTGACACCAACCTCTGGCTCGCGACGCACGTCGTCGTCGTCACCACGGGCTACGCCTCCACCTTCCTCGCCGGTTTCCTCGCGCTCATCTACGTTTTGCGCGGCCTGCTCACGAAGTCGCTCGACAAGGACACCGCCGACGCATTGACGCGCATGGTCTACGGTATCGTGTGCTTCGCGACGCTTTGTAGTCTCGTCGGCACCGTCCTCGGCGGCATCTGGGCCGACCAGTCGTGGGGCCGTTTCTGGGGCTGGGACCCGAAGGAGAACGGCGCGGTCATGATCGTCCTCTGGAACGCCATTGTCCTGCACGCCCGCTGGGGCGGCCTCGTGAAGCAACGGGGCCTGATGTGCCTCGCCATCGCCGGCAACATCATCACGAGCTGGAGCTGGTTCGGCACGAACATGCTCGGCGTCGGCCTGCACAGCTACGGTTTCATGGACGCCGCCTTCTGGTGGCTGATCATCTTTGTCGCCAGCCAGCTCGCGCTGATCGCCCTCGCCCAGCTCCCGCTGGAGAAATGGCGGAGCTTCAAGACAGCCTGAATGTAGGGTCGGCGCTTGTCGCCGGACCGCGAATTGCCAAGTAGCGCGGAAGACGGTCCGCCGACGAGCGGCGACCCTACAGCAATCCGCCCTACCCCTTAAGCAATTCCTCCGCGTGGGCCACGGCGCTCTTGGCGTTGCGGTCGCCCAGCATGCGGGCGAGTTCGCCGATACGGCCCTTGCGGTTGCCGTGGATCGGCTCGATGCCGACCGACGCGCGGTCGCCGCTCTGGTCCTTGGTGACGACAAAATGATTCGCCGCCTGCGCGGCCACCTGCGGCAGATGGGTGACGCACAGCACCTGGTGCCGCTCGGCGATGTCGGCCATTTTCTCGCCGACAATGCGTCCGATTTCGCCGCCGACGTTGGCATCCACCTCGTCGAACACCAGCAGCGGCACATCGTCGATCTCGGCTAGCACTGCCTTGAGCGCCAGCATCACGCGCGCGAGCTCGCCGCTCGACGCGATGCGGTTGAGCGGCAAAGGCGGTTCGCCGACGTTCGGCGAGAACAGGAATTCCACGCCGCAATCGCCGTAAGGCCCCAGCTCCGGCAGCGGCGTCAGCGATACGCGGAAGTCGGCCTTCTTGAAGCCCAGCTGGACGATCACCTTGGCCGCCGTCTTCGCCAGTTGCAGCGCCGCCTTCTCGCGCGTCGCGCGCAGCTCGGCTGCCGCTTTCTTCGCCGCCTTGAGGGCGTCGGCCACCTGCTTGTCGAGCTTGGCGAGCGAGCCCTCGACGTCGCCCTGCAACTCCAGCTTCCGGCGCATCTCGTCACGCGCCGCGAGCACGGCCTCGACCTTGGCGCCGTATTTGCGCTTCAGCTCGAGCCACGAGTTCATCTTGCCCTGCAGCGCCTCGGCCTGCTCGGGATCGAAATTCAGGGACGAGGCCAGCGAGGCGAACTCCGCGTCGAGGTCACCGAGTTCCACCGCCGCCGACTGCAGGCGGTCGGCCAGCGGTTTGCTGGCGGCGTCGAGCGACTCCAGCTGCCGCGCCTCGCGCAGGATGGCCGACAGTCGGCCGAGCAGGCCGTCCTCGCCGCTGAGCCCGTGGCTCAGGCCGGACGCGAGCGTGATGATCTCCTGGGCGCTGTTCTGCCGTTGGAAATCGCGTTCGAGTTCCGCGAGGGCCTCCTCGGTCAGGTCGAGGGCGTCGATCTTGCCGAGCTGGATCTTCAGGAAATCGATCTGGTCGGCGGACAGTTTCTCCGCGCCGAGCAGCCGCTCGCGCTCGTCGACCAGTTCACGCCAGTGGCGGTAGGTATTCTGGTATTGGTCGAGCGTGCCCTCATTTTTCGCGAAGAGATCGAGCAGCTCGCGCTGGCAGCCTTCCTTGAGGAGGCGGCGGGGTTCGCCCGGGCCATGGAAATCGATCCAGTATTCGCCGAGCTCCTGGAGGGCGGCCAAGGTCGCCATGCTGCCGTTGACGGAAATCTTCGGCGCCTTGTCGCGCGGCAGGCTGCGCTTGAGGATGAGCACACCGTCATCGCACGGCGGCAGGTCGAGCCGGGTGAGCGCCGCGTCGAGCTTGCGGCTGTCGGCGAAAAACAGCGCGGCCTCGACCTCGGTGGCGGGCGCGCCCTGCCGGATGATGGTTTTGTCGGCCCGGGCGCCGGCCAGCAGGGACAGCGCGCCGAGCAGGATGCTCTTGCCCGCGCCGGTCTCGCCCGTCACCGCCGTGAAACCGGTCTCGAAATCGAGTTCGATCTCGTCGAGGAGGGCCAGGTTGCGGATGCGGAGCGACTGCAGCATTTCGAAAGCACGAATGGACACGAATTAGCACGAGTTCAAGCGCCACTGCGCGCGCCGGGGATGTCTCCTGACAGGTTTTTTTAATGTTCCCGAATTATCCTTGCACCGCCCCGCCCGAATCGTTCACTCCTCACTTCCCGCGGACCTTTAGCTCAGTTGGTTAGAGCGTTTCGTTGACATCGAAAAGGTCACTGGTTCGAGTCCAGTAAGGTCCACCATTTTCTTTCCAAAGGGGAAAGAAACTGCCCTCCGTAGCCGCGGTGAAGGAGGGCTTAAAACCGCGGGAAACCCAGAGGAGTCGCTCCTCAGAACAGGTTGCATAAAGCTTTGCGATGAAAGCCGCGGTCCGCCAGCTTGCCCGCCATGACGTCCCGTGCGCCCACCGCTGCCGCCGCTGATAGCGTGCGCCGCGCGCAGGCCGAGGTCGTGCGGCTGGGTTACAGCGACCTGTCCGCCGGATTGATGGCGACGTTCGTAGTGGCCACCGGCCTGGCGTGGATCATCGCCCGCAACCACGCGACCAACGGCGCCTGGGTCTGGCTGGGGGTAATGCTGGCGGTGAGCGCCTGGCGCCTCGGAACGGTGGTTTGGTATCGCCAGGCCAAGCGGGATCCGAGCCAGGTGGAAAAAGGCGAGCGCCGCTTCATTGTGGGCGCCGTGCTGAGCGGTCTCGGCTGGGGTTACGCCGGCTGGGTCTTCTATCCGCTCATGGTGGGCGAACATGAGCTTTCGCTGCTCGTCCTCGTGCTGGCCGGCATGACGGCTGGCGCCACCCGCTCGCTCGGCCCGATTCCGGCGGCGTGCTGGTCGTTTCAGGTGCTGACCCTCGTGCCGTTGATCCTGCGGCTGCTGCTGGGCGGCGGCTTGGTGCAGATCGTAATGGGCGTCCTCGCCGTGCTCTACACCGCGTTTCTCGTGGCGATGGTCCGCAGCTATCACCGCAGCCTCAGCAATTCCCTCCGCCTGGGCTTTGAATACGCCGGGCTGGTCAGCGAGTTGAGCGAAGAGATCGCCACCCGCAAGACCGCCGAGGCCGACCTGCGCATCGCCATGACCCGAGCCGAGGAGGCCAGCCGCGCCAAGAGCGCCTTCCTCGCCACCATGAGCCACGAGATCCGCACGCCGATGAACGGCGTGCTGGGCATGCTCGACCTGCTCAAGACCGCCGCGCTCACCCCCGCCCAGCGCGAACAGGTGGAGACGGCCGCCACCTCCGCCGACTCGCTGCTGCGCATCCTCAATGACATCCTGGACTTCTCGAAGATCGAGACCGGCCGGCTGGACTTCGAACACATCGCCTTCCGCCCCGCCCGGGTGGCGGAGGAAACGGTCACCCTCATGCGCCCGGTGGCCGCCGCCAAGTCCCTGCAACTCGTGTTTAGCCCTGATGCGGCCGCGATGACCCGCGTCATGGGCGACCCGATGCGTTACCGCCAGGTGCTGCTCAACCTGATCGGCAACGCCATCAAGTTCTCCGAGCGCGGCGACATCACGCTCCACCTCTCTGGCATCCTGCTCGAGACGCCACCCCGCCTGCAGCTGGCCGTGCAGGTCCGCGACCGCGGCATCGGCATGAACACCGAGACGCAGGCGCGACTTTTCCAGCCGTTCATGCAGGCCGACAGCTCGATGAGCCGGCGCTACGGCGGCTCGGGCCTCGGCCTCGCCATCTCCCAAAAGCTGGTCCAGCGCATGGGCGGCTCCATCACCGTCGAGAGCCAGCCCGCCGAGGGTTCGCGCTTCGCCTTCACCGTGACCTTCCCGCTCGCCAAGGACCGCAACACCGCGGTGCCCTTCCCCACCGCGACCGCCACCCTGCAACTCACCGGCCGCGTCCTCGTGGTCGAGGACGACCTGGTCAACCAGCGCGTCATCACCCTGATGCTCCAGCGGCTCGGCTTGCAGCTCCACCTCGTCGCCGACGGCCAGAGCGCGCTGAGCATCATCGAGTCCAGCGAATGGGATCTCGTGCTCATGGACCTCCAGCTGCCGGGCATCGACGGCATGGAGACGACCCGCCGCGCGCGCCTGCTGCTCGGCGACCGCTCGCTGCCGATCATCGCCCTCACGGCCAACGCCCGTTCCGAGGACCGCGCCGCCTGCCTGATGGCCGGCATGGATGATTTTCTCGCGAAGCCCGTCCGCTCCGAGGCCTTGCGCGAATGCCTCGCCCGCTGGCTGCACGCCGCCAGTTGAACCACGTTGCCCGCGCACCTGTAGCGCGTCGTGAATCCGTTCGGTGGTCGTTTTTTGCGTTTTTCGCGCCTTTTGTGGCTCTCTCCTCGGCCGGCTTCTCTTAATCACCTCATTTGCGCCTTTGCGCTGGACGGCCCCCGCACCCGTGCTCAAAACCTTGGGCTCGTGGCCACACCCCTGAAGCACGACGCCAAAGCGATCAGCCAAGCCATCGAGCGCGTTGCTTCCGCCATTGCCAGCCGCCACGCCCAGACCGACCGCCTCCTCCTGCTCGGCATCGCCAATGGTGGCATCGTCCTCGCCGCGCGCCTCGCCGACCGCCTGAAAAAGGCCGGCCTCCAGCCCGGCACCGGCACCATCGACATTTCGTTTCACCGCGACGACATCGGCCGCAACCCGATCCCGAAGGAATTCTCGCCGACCATCATCCCCCACGACGTCAACGGCGCGACCGTGATCCTCGTGGACGATGTCCTCTACTCCGGCCGCACCTTGAAGGCCGCGCTCGACGAACTCTTCGACCACGGTCGCCCCACCCGCGTCGAGCTCGCCGTCCTCGTCGACCGCGGCGGCCGCCGGCTGCCGGTTGCCGCCGAATACATCGGCCTGACCATCACCGCCACCGAGACCCAGAAGGTCGTGGTCACGCTCGACGCCAAGCTTCCCGCCGCCGACTCCGTCGCGGTCCTGCCCGCCAAATCCCAACCTTCCCGTGCCCTGGCATCGTAAACATTTTCTCACCATCGAGGAGCTCAGCTGCGCCGAAATCGAGCAGGTGCTCGCCACCGCCGGCGCGTTCCGCCGCATCCTCGACCGCAAGGTCAGGAAGGTCCCCGCTCTCCGCGGCAAGACCATCGTCAACCTCTTCCTCGAGCCGAGCACCCGCACCCGCATCTCCTTCGAGATGGCCGCCAAGCTTCTCAGCGCCGACGTCATCTCCTTCGACGCCGCCTCCTCGAGCACGACCAAGGGCGAGACCCTCCGCGACACCGCGCAAAACATCCAGGCGCTCAACGCCGACATGATTGTCCTGCGCCACTCGGCCAGCGGCTCCCCGCTCTACCTCAGTCGGGTCCTCGGCATTCCGGTCGTCAACGCCGGTGACGGCGCCCACGAACACCCGACGCAGGCTCTCCTCGACGTCTTCACGATGCGCGAAAAGCTCGGCAACCTGAAGGGCCGCAAGGTAGTCATCCTCGGCGACATTCTCTTCAGCCGCGTCGCCCGCTCCAACATCCACGCCCTAACCAAGCTCGGCGCCGATGTCACGATCGTCGGCCCGTCCACCCTCGTGCCGCACTGGTTCGAATCGCTCGGGGTGAAGGTCTCGCACAATCTCCGCTCCGCCCTCGCCGACGCCGACGTCGTCATGCTGCTCCGCATCCAGCACGAGCGCCAGGCCGCCGGCCATTTCCCGTCCGTCGGGGAATACACCAGCATGTTCGGCCTTAACAAGACCCGCGCCGAGTGGATCAAGCCCGACGCGATTATCATGCACCCCGGGCCGATCAACCGCGGCGTCGAGATCGACAGCGACCTCGCCGACTCGCCGCGCAGCGTCATCCTGCAGCAGGTGACCAACGGCATCGCCGTCCGCATGGCCGTCCTCTACCTCTGCGCCGGCGGCCAACCGGAGGCGGTCAACGTGCCGTTGACCTGAAAACTCCAAACTTCCAGAGCGCCAAACGCCAAAGAAATTCCAAATCCAGAAAATGACTTCCCGTGCCCCACTTTTTGAACCTTCCCGGCTTTATTTGGCCTTTGGAGTTTGGCCTTTGGAGTTTCCCACATGAGCGCCGTAGTCATCAAAGGCGGAAGAGTCATTGATCCCGCCACCAAGCGGGACAAGGTCGGCGACGTCTTCATCGCCGATGGCAAGATCGCGGCCAGCCTTACCACCGCACAGAAAAAGTCTGCCAAGGTCATCGACGCCAAGGGCCTCATCGTGTGTCCCGGCCTCGTCGACATCCACGTCCACTTCCGCGAGCCGGGCCAGACCCACAAAGAAACCATCCTCACCGGTTCGCAGGCGGCGGCCGCCGGCGGTTTCACGACTGTGGTCTGCATGCCGAACACCTCGCCGGTCGCCGACAACGCGGGCACCATCGAGCTGATCAACAACGCCGCGCGCAAAGCCGCCGTCCACGTTTACCCGACCGGCTGCATCACCGTCGGCATGAAGGGCCAGCAGCTCGCGCCGCACGGCTCGCTCAAGAAGGCCGGCGTCGTGGCCATCACCGACGACGGCCTGTGCGTCGAGAGCAACCAGCTCATGCGCAACGCCGTCGAATACGCGAAGATGTTCGACCTGCCCGTGCTCGACCACTGCCAGGACGAGTCACTGACCAAGGGCGCCGTCATGAACGAGGGCACCGTCTCGACCCGCCTCGGCCTCAAGGGCTGGCCGCACGCCGCCGAGGACATCATCGTCGCGCGCAACATCATCCTCTCCGCCTACTCCGGCGCCCACATCCACATGCAGCACATTAGCTCGGCCATGTCGGTCGGGCTCATGCGCCAGGCGAAGAAGGACGGCATCAATGTCACCGCCGAGGCCACGCCGCACCACATCGCGCTGACCGAGGAGTCGCTCGGCACCTACGACACCAACTTCAAGATGAACCCGCCGCTGCGCACCGAGCAGGACCGCAAGGCGATCATCGCCGGCCTGCGCGACGGCACGCTCGACTGCATCGGCACCGACCACGCCCCGCACGCGCCGGATGAGAAGGACAAGGAATTCGACTTCGCGCCCAACGGCATCACCGGCCTCGAGACCGCCCTGTCCGTTTGTCTCGACGTCCTCGTCCGGAAAAACAAATTCAAGCTCCCCTTCGTCATCGACCTGATGACGCGCCGCGCCGCCAACCTGCTCAAGCTCCCCGCCGGCACCCTCGCGGAAGGCGCGCCGGCCGACGTCTGCCTCTTCGACCCGAACGAGACCTGGCTCTACGACGCCAAGCAAGGTTTCAGCAAGTCCCTGAACTCCCCCTGGTCCGGCCAGAAGCTGACCGGCCGGGTGAAAACGACGATCGTCTCGGGCCAAGTGGTCTTCGCCAATGGCAAGATGGTCTAGCCAGCCCGCCCGCTAAATCGTTCGGCAAAGTGGAAGACCGTGTGTCAATCCGTCCTGTTGAGACTGCCGATCTCCCGACCTTCTTCGTTCATCAGCTCGATCCCGAGGCCACCAAGCTCGCCGCATTCCCATCGCGGGATCAAGATGCGTTTTTCACCCATTGGACCACCAATATCCTCGGTAATCCCGCAGCCATAAGCCGCACCATTCTCGCGGGCGACCACATTGCCGGAAACATTGGCGCCTGGACCGATGCCGCCTCCAACGACCGACTCATCTGCTATTGGATCGGTCGGGAGTTTTGGGGCCGAGGTATCGCCTCTGCGGCGATGTCGCAGTTCCTTCGCTTCGAGTCGACGCGGCCACTTAGTGCCCGCGTCGCTAAGCACAATCTCGGTTCCATTCGCGTGCTCGAGAAAGCAGGGTTCGCTCGCGCTGGCGAAGATGCGTTTTCCTTACCGAACGGTGCCCGCGTGGAAGAGTTGATCTATTTTCTCGTCACTTGACCCCATCATGGACAAGGAACGCTGCGATTCCACCCGGTCAAAATATGGTTTCGCCCGCCCACCCCGACCGTCGTCGGGATTTTCCCCGATGATGATCGAGTCGCGGCGCGCCGCCGGCCGGCCGGCCGCTGCGAGACCTGGTTCCCACGTGTCTCGATCAGCCCGGCGCCAAAAGGGGGCAAGGCGCAAGATGCGTTATCCCCTAACGCGCCGCGCGGCGGATTAAGGATAATCCGCCCTACCCGCTTTCAGGTTGGTTTTTGCCGGGGAGCCGGCCAAGGATGACGGTGCCTCCATGCCCACCGAGCCCGCCCAGCTAGCCCTCGCCCTCTTTGAAGTCTGCTTGCTGCTGGCCGGCGCGGGGCTGGTGCTCTGGGTTGTTTTCAATCGCGCGGCCCGCACTCGCTGGCTCGGCACCAACGCACTGCCGTCCGACCCGTTCGCTCCGGAGGCTTTCATTCTCATGGGCGTCCTGATCTTCCTGACCGGCTTCGCATGCCAGGCAGTGGCGCAACTCTCCTTGGGCGCCGTGATCGCCCAAGCCCGCGATCGCCAGGGCCTCACCCTCGTCGCCTACAGCGTGGCCAACTACGCCGGTGCCTTCGTGGCGTGGCGCTTCATGTTTCCCTCGCTGCGCCGGAGCTGGCTGGCCGCGCCGATGGAAGCAAGTGCGCCGGTGCCCGCGTTGCCCTGGTCCAAGGCATTGCGCTACGGCGCCGCCACCCTGCTGATCGCCCTGCCCTTGCTCAGCGTGATCAGCCTGGCTTGGAAATTTGTCGTCGACCAGTTGAACCTGCCGGACGTGCCCCAGGACGTCATCGCGATTTTCACCAGCACGCGTTCGCCTCTCGTCGTTATCGGGATGCTGCTGGTCGCCTGCGTCTTGGCGCCGATCTACGAGGAGATGATCTTCCGCGCCGGGATTTATCGCTTCTGCCGGCAGAAACTCGGCCGCGGCTGGGCGATGCTGATCAGCGGCGTCTGCTTCGGCGCGCTGCACGCCAACTGGGCGGGCTTCGTGCCGCTCGCCATGCTGGGCATGGGCCTGGCCCTGGTCTACGAAGCCACTGGCTCCATCCGCGGGCCGATCATCGCCCATGGCCTGTTCAACCTGAACACCGTGCTCATCCTGCTCTCCGGCCTGAAGGATATCGCATCATGACACCCTTCACCGCGCACCGCCAGCAATCCGTGGCCGCCCAAGGCGAGCGGCGCCTGATTGCCGGGATCCGCTCGTGGCTGGGCCGGGCATCGCCCGCCGCGCCGTTCGGCATCGGTGACGACTGCGCGGTCATTCCGCCGACCAAGCATCATCAACTGGTCACCACCGACCCGGTCATTTGGGGCCAGCACTTCGACGCCACCGTGCCGGTGCGCGCGGCAGGCGCCAAACTCCTCAAGCGTAACCTGAGCGACATCGCCGCCATGGGTGGGCGGCCGGTCGCGGCCGTCGTATCGCTGGCCCTGGCGCCGGACACCAGCGTGGCCTGGCTGCGCGATTTCTACCGCGGGCTCGCCGCGTGCGCCCTGCAGTATCGCGTCAAGATTGTCGGCGGCGACATCACGCAGGGGCCGAAAGGTTTCTTCGGAGCATTTCTCACGCTGCATGGCGAATCAACCGGCCGGCGGATCGTCACGCGCCGCGGCGCGCGCGCCGGGGACGCCATCTATGTCACCGGTTCGCTCGGTGGCAGCCTACTCGGGCACCACTACCAGTTCAGCCCACGCCTCGCCGAGGGCGCGTGGCTGGCCGGCCGCGCGGAAGTCCGCGCCATGATGGATGTGAGCGATGGCCTGGCCAAGGATCTCGATTCACTGACGCCCACCGGACTGGTGCCGGCGCTGGGAGCCAGTGCGATCCCCGTCAGTCCCGCCGCGCGGCGTCGCGCCCGCACCACGAGGAAAATCCCGCTGGCCCACGCGCTGGGTGATGGCGAGGACTACGAGCTGTTGATTGTCGTCCGGGCCGGAGCCGCGCAATTCGAGCGCGACTGGCGGAAGCGCTTCCCGAGTTTGAGGATTTCCCGCCTCGGCCGCTTCGTGCGGAAAAATCAACTCCCCGCCGGCGCGCTGCGTCTGGCGGACTATCACGGCTATGAGCACCTGCAGTGATCGACCAAGACATTTTATGGCCACAAAGAGGCGCAAAAATGATTCTTACCTGGTGCCGGAAATATTCCGCGCGCCTTTAGCGTCATGTTTGCCCTCGTCTTCTTTGTGCCTTTTTGTGGCCAAACCTCCTGCCTTGTCCGGGCTTCATGACCATTGTTGAAAAACTCAAGGCTGGCATCACGACCGAATTGGCCGAGCAGACCCGGGCCCTCGCGGCTGAGCTGGCGGCAGCGCTGCCGGCTGACACCACGCTGGCGCTGCATGGTGACATGGGCGTGGGCAAGACGACCTTTGTGCAGGGCCTGGCCTCGGGCCTCGGCGTGCACGAACACGTGACGAGCCCGACCTTCGCCATCTATTCGGTCTACCAAGGCACGACGAAAAAACTCCTCCACCTCGACGCCTACCGCCTGGAGAAGGAAGCGCAGATTGAGTCGCTGTTGCTCGATGAGTTTCTCGTCAGCCCCTATGTGCTCGCCGTCGAGTGGCCGGAGAAGACCGGCGCGTGGCTACCGAAAGATGCATGGCACCTGACGCTGTCGATCGTCGACGGCGACCAGCATCGGATAAGGCTGCGGTAGGGTCGCCGCTTGCGGCGGACCACGAGCGGAAGCGAACCTCGAAAGCGCAACGCGGTCCGCCGACAAGCGGCGACCCTACAAAAAAGCCCGCTCTTGCGAGCGGGCTTGGAAGATCAGGCTTGGGCTTCGGGCTTGGGCTCCTCGGCCAGCACCGGGGCCGCAGCTTCCGGCACCGGCATGGCAGGGACCGTTTCAACCGCTTCCGGCGCAGGAGCCGGTTTCGCCTCGGCCGCGACGGCCGGAGGCGCATCGGGGAAGTCCACCGGGTCGTGCTCGTCCTCGCCGGCCTCGGCCTTCTTAGCCTGCTGCGGCGCCATCGGCGGCGGAGCGAAGAGCTTGCCGTCGGAGAACTCGGTCACGTAACCCTCCATGACGAGCCAGCGGAGATCGTTGCTCATCTTGCGAAGCTTCTCGGCCTGCTCGGGCGCCAGCGCGGCGAACGGGGCCTGCGAAGGCGTGGCACCCTCGACGGGCGCCGTGATCGGGGCAGCCACGGGAATCTCGATGCTGAGGAAGTTCTTCGGGAGATCCTTCACGTGCACCATCGGGTTCTTCTCGATGAAGTCGATGAGCGCCGAGATCGTCTCGGAGAACACCTGGCCCGGGACGCGGAAGCGACGCTTGACGGCGCACACATAGGAGACGCCGCGCGAGCCCTTCTTGAAGATCGTGAAACCCTCGCGGCGCAGGCGGCCGCGGAGCGCGTTGGCAGTGTCGAGCGGGAAGCGGCGCTGGCGTTCCACGTGGCCCTCGAGGGCGTGGCGGATTTCGCCCGGCGGCAGTTTCTCGATGAGTTTGCCGTGGAAACGGACGCTGTCGACGGCGCGGACGACCCTGTCGCGGGCGTTGGCCAGCAGGTGCAGGCGGGCATCCTCGATGTTGTCGAAGCTGATGCCCGCCGGCGCGGTCGGAGCCGCCGCCGGGGTCTCGGCGGCCGGGACAGGAGCCGGGGCTTCCGTCGCGGGAGTCTCGGGAACCGGAGTCTCAGAGACGGATTCGGCGAGAGCCGGAGCCGCGGCGACATCCATCGGAGGCGTGGTAGCGCTCTTGGCCACCGGCGGCTTCCAAGTGTAGCGCGTGGCCTTCTTCATCTTCTCCAGCCAGGCGGCGGCAACCTCGGGCTCGCGCACCGAGATGATGCTCTCGCGAAAGCGCTCAAACGGCATGCGGCCGAGCTTGGCGGCGTGGTGCTGTTGCAGGATCTGCTGGTAGCGATGATAATTCGGCGGCCCGAGCAGTTCGCCCGTGATGCCGCACTTGTTGATGATCGGGAAGTTCCCCTTCGGGGCCTCGATCTCGACGTCCTGCATCTCGAAGAAAGCACCGAGGTTGTTGCCCAGCACGTGCTGGATGGCGGCGTCCTCGGTGTCGAACGGCAGGTGGTCGGGCAGCGACATGAACACCGGCGCCGGCTTGGCGGGTGCGGCGCCCTCGGCCTGCGGCGGCCGGGCGCGCTGGACGACGATCACGAAGCGGTCGTTCTTCTCGAGGACGGCCTTGGTGATTTCGAAGAGCTGGTAAGTGCGGCAGGAGGCACGCACGGCCTTCACCATCGCGGCGAAGCCGGTGTCCTCGGGATAGCAGGTCGCCACGAAATACGGGCTGATATACGGGGCGCGGTCGAACTGCTGGCCGCCGCCTTCGAAGCGCTCGCCACCGCCACCGCCGCCGCCGCCGCCGCGGAAATCGCGGCGCGGGCCACCGGGGCCGCGGTCAAAACGTCCACCGCCACCGCCGGGTTGCTGCTGACCCTCGCGGGCAGGAGCGCCCGGGGCCGGGCCGGGACCGCCCGGACCACCGGGACCGGCCGGCTTGCGGAAGGCGCGACGGTCGCGCGCCGGTGCGCCATGCCCACCGCCGTCATCGCGACGGGGAGGCCGGTCGCCGCGGTCGAAATCGCGTTCGCGACGGCCGCCGGGGGATACCGGCTTCACCTCGGTCCATTGGGTGCCGAAGTTAAAGGTCTGCAACTGAGAGAGGTCGATTTTGTTCAACCCCTGCTCGTTGGGTTCGGAGGCAGGCTTGGAGTCGTCCATGAAGGGCGGAAAAAACGGGCGTGGTTACCCGGTAAGTGTCGGAGGTGGGCTTGGTGTTCCGCGACGTCAGGTCGGGCGCGCGGTAAAGAGGCAGTTTGCCCTTAGAAGAAACCATGACGCAAGCGCATTTCGGGGCTTTACAAGCTTCGGGGGATTTACCTAAGTCACCGCTCCTATCGTTGGAACGCTCGGGTGGTGGAATTGGTAGACACACACGTTTGAGGTGCGTGTGCCGTAAGGCGTGCAGGTTCGAGTCCTGTCCCGAGCACCAACCTTCGCTCTGCGGAGCTTCGGTTGGCGGGGCCAGCCCCCGACCGCAGAGTTACTTGCGCCCCGGAGCGGCGAAGGTTGCCGTCCGTAGGCTTGGCGAAGGACGGCGTTTCATTTACGCAGTATCGTATGACTTACGTCTACCTGATCGAGAGCGCACACTATCAGAGCCACCATTACGTGGGTATCACCGGCAACCTGAAAGCGCGGTTCGCCCAGCATAACGAAGGGAAATCCCTACATACCCGAAAATTCAAACCTTGGAACCTTGTGGCTTATTTCGCCTTCGCCGACATGCACACGGCAGCGGCCTTCGAAGAATACCTCAAGACCGGCTCAGGGAAGGCCTTTCTGAAGAAACGGTTCCTCCGCCAGCTTTCGGGAGCTCTATGACTTGCAATCCCGCCCTCGGCGTTTGACCGGCGCGGGTTTCTGGCGATTCTTCCTTCGCCCCGCCCACCATGACACCCGACGCCATCAAGCAGGCTCTGCTCGCTTCCTACGCCCGCGATGGCGGCATCAATCACCTCGACGGCGTCAACCTGCCTTCGCAGGACACCGTCGCCGAGCTCGCCCGCGATTTCATGCACGTGCTCTTCCCGGGCTATTTCGGCAGCAGCTTGGCCAAGGGCGAAGTGTCGGCCTGGCTCGATGGCCTCCTGGCCAAGATCAATCAGCGCCTTTCCACCGAGATCGAAAAAGCCCTGCGTTTCGCCAAGGATCCCGATCCCGCCGCCAACGCCCGGCGCATCACCTCCGAGTTGCTCACCCAGTTGCCGGACATCCGCCGCGTGGTGCAGACCGATGTCACCGCCGCCTTCGAGGGCGATCCCGCCGCGAAGAACGTCGAGGAGATCATCCTCGCCTACCCCTGCGTGCTCGTCATCTCGCTGCAGCGCATCGCGCACATCCTCTATCACCAGCAGGTCCCGCTGCTGCCGCGCATGCTGACCGAATACGGCCATGAGCGCACCGGCGTGGATCTCCACCCCGGTGCCCGCATCGGCACGCACTTCTTCATCGACCACTGCGTCGGCGTCGTCATCGGCGAGACGGCGACCATCGGCAACCACGTGAAGATCTACCAGGGCGTCACGCTCGGGGCGAAATCCTTCGACGTCGACGGCGCGGGCAACCCGGTGAAGGGCGGCAAGCGCCACCCGGACATCGGCGACCACGTCACCATCTACGCCCATGCCACCATCCTCGGCGGCGACACGCACATCGGCGCCGGCTCCGTCATCGGCGGCAACGTCTGGCTGCTGCAGTCCATGCCGCCGAACAGCGTCGCCTATTACAAGGGCGACGACCTGATCATCCGCGAGCGCCAGAAGAAAGAGGCGCTGATCATGGAGCCCGGCGAGTTCACGATCTGAGTGGAGGGCCCGCGTCCCTGCGGGCCGTGTATTTTGGAGAGCCCAGCTCCAGCTGGGCCGCCAACGGCCCGCAGAGACGCGGGCCCCAATCAAACCCGCTGCCGCTGCCCCAGCGCGCGCGCGACCTCGGCGGCGAAGAACGGCCCGCGATAGATCAAGCCGGTATACAACTGCACGAGTGTGGCGCCGGCATCGAGCTTCTCGCCCGCCGCCGCCTCGTCCATGATGCCGCCCACGCCGATGATCGGCAGCCGGCCAACGGTGGCGCGGGCGAGGTAATTGATGATCTCGGTCGAACGTCGGCGCACGGGCGCGCCGCTCAAGCCGCCGGTCTCATTCACTGTCGCCAGCGCGCCGGGACGCGCGAGCGTCGTGTTGGTGGCGATGATACCGTCGAGTTTCAGGTCGGTGATGACTTGTAGCGCCGCGTCGATCTGCGGGAAGGAAAGGTCCGGGGCAATCTTCAGCAGCAGCGGCCGGCGCGGTTTGCCCGCGACAACCCGCGCCGCGTTCTCGTCGACCAGCGCGGCCAGCAGCGGCTGGAGCCACGCGGCGTCCTGCATTTCGCGCAGGCCGGGCGTGTTGGGGCTGCTCACGTTGACGACGACGTAGTCCGCGTGGTCGGCGAGCAGCCGGAAGCTGCCGAGGTAGTCCTCGGTCGCCTGGTCGAGCGACGTGACCTTGCTCTTGCCGAGGTTGATGCCGAGCGGGATGGAGCGCGGGCCGGTCCGCTTCGCCAGGCGGGCGGCGAGCGTGGCGGCCCCCTCGTTGTTGAAGCCCATGCGGTTGATCACCGCCTGCTCAGCAGGGTAGCGGAAGGCACGCGGCCGCGGATTGCCCGGCTGCGCGTGGAAAGTGACCGTGCCGATCTCGACGTGGCCGAAGCCCAGCGCGGCGGCGGCGGGCCAAGCGAGGCCGTTCTTGTCGAAACCCGCGGCGAGGCCGACGGCGTTGGGAAATTTCAGGCCGAAAGCCTCGACCGGCCGGTGCAGCGCGGGGTTCAGCTGGTGAATCCGCTCCATGACGGCGCAGAGCGGCCGCACCCGGCCCAGCAGGGCCAGCGCATCGACGCCGAGCTCGTGCGCGTGCTCCGGATCGAGGCGGAAAAGCGCCGGTTTGACCGCGTGTTGGTAGAGCCAGCCCATGTGCCGCGGACGATGGGTGGGGAAACCCGAACTTACAAGCGCCCGCCGGGGGGAAACCGGGTGAACTTTTTGGTCTTGTTATTTCAGCCTCCCGACCCACCCTGCCGGCGAAATTCACGGCCCGCGGCGGCGCGTGAAAGATTTTCCAACTTTCTGCGTTTCAAGATTTGACAAGCCCTCCACCGGGCCCATTTCGTGCAGCGAATTCAGCGACATCCTTATGGCGAAAGGCTCCCCCCAACTTGAATGGTGCATAGTCCGGCTCGGCGAAGACCACAATTGGTGGGTCGACGAGGTGAGCGATCCTGTGCACTGGGATGTCGATGGCCTCAGCATCATCGACCCCCGCCAGGTCGACCACATCATCGAGTTGATCGACCCGCTCCGCGAATACGGTTTCGACTCCGACCTGTTCGAGCGCGCCTTCATCCCCTTCCGCATCACCAAGGATCTCGGCAAGGGCAAGGTCCGCCTCGCCCGCACCAAGCAGCCGCTGCTCGAGTCCGAGGAGAAGCTCTTCGCCCTGCCCGACGTGATCGACGAGGAGAACGGGCCCTACGCCGACTTCCTCGACCACATCACCCGCCTGCGCGTGAAGCTCATCAACGAGCTGCTCGACCTCGAGGAGAAGCTGACCGTCGACGAGGTCGAGGACCAGCTCCGCGAGTCCCAGAACAGCGATTTCATCGAAGGCAAAGCCGTTCACCTGTTCAGCGAGATCACCGCCATCCTCGACTTCATGCCCGCCGGCCACGGCGAGGATGACGAGGAGGGCGAAAAGGGCGCCGCCGAGGACGAGGACGACGACCTGCCCGAGGTCGAGGAAGAGGACGAGGAAAAGCTCAAGAACGACTCCTCCCTCAAATGGGACGAGGACGATGAGGACGGCGACAAGGAAGACGACGAAGCCAAGCCCGGCGCCAAAGGCAAGGGCGATGACGACGACGAGGACGACGACGAGAAGTCGAAGGACAAGGACGACGCGGAGGACGAAAAGCCGACCCGCAAGCGCGGCCGCTAAAAGCCTTGTTGCCATGCGCCGGGTCGGCTGAACAATGCGCCGATCCCCCATGAGTTTCTTCCGCACCAAGTCCCTCGCCTCCCTCCAGGCCGAGGCGAGCACTGAACACGGCTACAAGCGTTCACTCGGACCAATCTCCCTCATCAGCCTGGGCATCGGTTCGGTTGTCGGCGCCGGCATCTTCGTGCAGGCCGGCCCCGCCGCCGCGCTTTATGGCGGCCCGGCCATCGCCCTCTCCTACGTGGTCGCGGGCATCGCCTGCCTTTTCGCCGGGCTATGCTATGCCGAGCTGGCTGCGATGATCCCGGTGTCCGGCAGCGCCTACACCTACAGCTACGGCAGCCTTGGCGAGGGCCTCGCCTGGGTCGTCGGCTGGTGCCTCATCCTCGAATACCTCGTCTCCGGTGCCGCCGTCGCCGTGAGCTGGTCCGGTGCGATCAACGAGGTGCTGCACGAATTCAACATCAGCATCCCGCACGCGCTGATGAGCGCGCCGCTGGATTTCGTCGACAGCCGCCTCGTGATGACCGGCTCGTTCATCAACTTCCCGGCCGTCTTCATTTCGCTCGTCCTGACCTACATCCTCTACCTCGGCATCAAGGAGTCGGCGAATTTCAACAACCTGATGGTGCTGGTGAAGGTCGGCGTGCTGCTGGCCCTGATCGGCTACGGCTCCTGGTATTTCTTCGGGCACTGGGCAGAGACGGTCGCCAACTGGACGCCCTTCATCCCGCCCAACACCGGCTCCTTTGGTTCCTTCGGTTGGAGCGGCATCTTCCGCGGCGCCGGTGCGATCTTCTTCGCCTATGTGGGCTTCGACTGCGTCTCCTCCGCGGCCCAGGAAACCAAGAACCCGCAGCGCGACCTGCCCATCGGCCTGCTCGGCACGCTGCTCGCGGTCTCGTTCCTGTTCATCTCGGTCTCCCTCGTGCTCACCGGCATCCTCCACTACTCCAAGCTGAACGTCGACGCCCCCTTCATCGCCGCGCTGCAGCACGCGGGGGCGCCGGCCTATTTCCGTTACCTGATGGAGGCCGCCACCCTCGCCGGCCTCACCTCCGTCATCCTCGTGTCGCTCCTCGGCCAGCCGCGCATCTTCTTCTCGATGGCCAAGGACGGGCTGCTGCCCGACACCTTTGCGAAGATTCACCCGAAATACGGCACACCGCACGTCACCACCTGGATCACCGGCATCGCCTGTGCGATCATCGCCGGCCTGTTTCCCCTCAATGTCCTCGGCGAGCTCGTTTCCATCGGCACGCTCCTCGCTTTCGTGCTCGTCTGCGCCGGCGTCCTGGTGCTGCGGAAGACCGCGCCCGACGCCCCCCGCAGCTTCCGCACTCCGTGGGTGCCGCTCGTACCGGTCCTGGGCATTGTCACGTGCATCGCCGCGATGTTTGCCCTGCCGGCGATCACCTGGATCAACCTGGCGGTCTGGATGGCCCTCGGCTTCGCGGTTTACTTCGGCTACAGCCGCAAGCATTCGAAATTGAATCAGCCGAAAGGCTAGGACCCAGCCGCTTGCGTCCGGCGCCCTCGTCCCGCTGATTTCCCGTCATGGACTTCCAACCCGCCAGTGCCGGTTCGCTCGCCGCCTTCGCTGTCATCGTTCTGGCGGTCGTGGTGGCTTTCCTGTGGGCTGTCCATCGCTCCTATCGCACGGGCCGCGCCGTGGTGCTGGCTATGCTCGCATTCGCCGCCTGGCTCGGCGGGCTCAGCGCGCTCATCGTCAGCGGCCGGATGCCCGGCCTCCCGCTTTCCGGCCTGCCGTTTTTCTTCGCGCCGATCCTGTTGATCGGCCTGGGCGCCGGCCTTTCGCCCTTCGGGGGGAAACTCGCGACCGGCGTGCCGCTGGCCGCGCTCGTGGGTTTCCAGACGTTCCGCCTGCCGCTGGAACTGGTGCTGCACTCCTGGGTCGCGCAGGGCGTGATCCCCGGGACGATGACTTGGACCGGCCAGAATTGGGATATCATCAGCGGCATTACGGCCCTCGTCTGCGCGCCGCTCGCCGCCCGCCACCCGATCGCAGCGCGGGGCGCCAATATCGTGGGGTTCGCGCTGCTCGTTAACGTCATGCGCGTGGCGGTCCTGTCGTCGCCCGTGCCGTTTGGCTGGGGCCAGCAACCGCCGCTGCTGCTCGCGCTGCACCTGCCCTATGCGTTCATCGGCCCGGTGTGCGTCGGCGGCGCGCTGTTCGGACACGTGGTGTTGACGCGCGCGCTGTGGCGCAAAACGGCCTGATCAGGCGAGCGACCGGGCCACGTCCTTGGCGAAGTAGGTCAGGATCATGTCGGCGCCAGCGCGCTTGATGGCCAGCAGCGACTCGTCGCGGCAGCGCGCGAGGTCGAGCCAGCCGAGCTTGGCGGCGGCGTGGATCTGGGCGTATTCGCCGGAAATCTGGTAGGCCGCCACGGGCGTGCGGGTCGAATTGCGCACCTCGCGGATGATGTCGAGGTAGAGGCCAGCCGGCTTGACCATGACGATGTCGGCGCCCTCGGCCACATCGAGCTGCACCTCGCGCACGGCTTCGCGGCGGTTGGCCGGATTCATCTGGTAAGTGGCCTTGCTCAGCAGGCGCGTGCCGGCGGCCTTGGCGCTGCCGACCGCCTCGCGGAACGGACCGTAATAGGCGGAATTGTATTTTGCCGAGTAGGCCAGGATGCCGGTGTCCGTGAAGCCGGCGGCGTCGAGCGCCTTGCGGATCGCCCCCACCCGGCCGTCCATCATGTCGGACGGGGCAACAAAATCCACGCCCGCCTCGGCCTGCCGCACGGCCATCTCGCAGAGGATCGCGACCGTGCGATCGTTGTCCACGTCGTCGAGCGCCGCGGTCAGCACGCCGTCGTGGCCGTGGCTAGTGTAAGGATCGAGCGCGACGTCGGTGATGACGGTCAACTCGGGCACCGCGGCCTTGACCGCGCGGACCGCACGGAGGACGAGGGTCTTCGGGTTCAGCGCCTCGGTGCCGTCGGCATCCTTGAGCTTGGCGTCGAGTTTGGGAAAGAGAGCCACGGCGGGCACACCGAGCTTGGCCAGTTCGCGACATTCCTTGACCAGGTCGGCGAGGTTCAGTCGGAACACCCCGGGCATCGAAGTGATTGCCTCGGGCCGGCCCTTGCCATCCACGACGAACAGCGGGGCGATGAGGTCAGCCGCGCGCAGGACGGTTTCCTCCACCAGGGCGCGGCGGCTGGGCTGCCGGCGCAGGCGGCGGGGACGGTGGGTCAGGTCGAGCTTGATGGTCTTGGCCATGGGAGGGGAAAGACCGTCAGTAAACCACTATTTGGCCCCAGTTCACGCTAATCTTTTATGCAGAATTTGCCGTTTCCTGTGCGCTTAATGCTGTAATCCGTAGTTGAAAGTTCTGCGCTTTTTGCGCCTTTTGTGGCCATTCCTCTGCCCATGCCCCTCCGGCTCCACGAATCACTCTCCCGCACCCAGCGCGAACTCAGGCCCGCTCAGCCGGACGGCGTCTTCCGTTTCTACAACTGCGGCCCGACGGTTTACGCACCGTCGCACATCGGCAATTTCCGCAGCTTCGTTATCAACGACGTCATCCGCCGCCTGCTCGACCTCGAGTTCCCCGGCAAGGTGAAGCACGTCCGCAACCTCACCGATGTCGACGACAAGACCATCAAGCGCGCGCAGGACGAGCAGCGCCCGCTGGCCGACGTCACGAAACAGTGGACCGACAAGTTCCACGCGGACTGCGACGCCCTGAACTGCTTGCGCCCGCACGTCGAGCCCACCGCCACCGGCCACATCAAGGAGCAGATCGACATGATCGATGTGCTCATGAAGAAGGGTAACGCCTACCGCGCGGCCGATGGCTCCGTTTATTTCAAGGTCTCGTCCTTCGACAACTACGGCAAATTGAGCCGGGTGAAGGAGCGCGAGTTGCAGGTCGGCACCGCCCTCTCCCACAAGTCGCAGGCCGTCGACGCCGACGAAAAGGAAGACGCCACGGATTTCGCGCTCTGGAAAGCGCACAAGGCCGACGATGGCTCCAATTCGTGGGACAGTCCCTGGGGCGCCGGCCGTCCCGGCTGGCACATCGAGTGCAGCGCGATGAGCAAGAAACACCTCGGTGAAACCATCGACCTGCACACCGGCGGCATCGACCTGCTTTTTCCACATCACGAGAACGAGATAGCCCAGAGCCAGTGCTGCAACGGCACGCTGTTCGCGCACCACTGGTATCACAGCGAGCACCTGCTCGTGGACGGCAAGAAGATGAGCAAGTCGCTCGGCAACCTCTACACGCTCGACGACCTGACGGCCAAAGGCTTCAGCCCGATGGCGCTGCGCTACGCCCTCCTTGCCGCCCATCCGCGCAAGCAGCTGAATTTCATGCTGGAGTCGCTGCACGCGGCGGAAAGCGCGTTAGAAAAACTAAGAAGAATCGTGCGAGGATATCTAAAGCATGGAGCCACTTCAGAAAATGGCTTCGCGAACTATTGGTTAGAATATCGCGAATCCCATCCAGCAATTGCAGGCCAGTGGGGAATCGCAGGTGAAGCCTGGGACGCGATCACGTTGGATGATCTCAACATTCCATTGGCACTTGGCTTTCTATTCAAAACACTTGATAGCCGGGATCTCGGTGCTCCAGGCCACTACAAGTTCGAAAGCGAGGTAGCAAATCTGAGCCAACTGATGTTTGCCCTCGGCCTGCGCCTCTTTGGAGACAAACCCGTCGCCATTTCCGCATCCGCCGCGATCACCGCGCTCGCCGACAAGCGCTGGGCCGCGAAGCAGGCCAAGGACTTCGCCGGTGCCGACGCCCTCCGCAAGGAACTCGCCGCCGCCGGCTGGAACATGCTCGACCGGAAGGACGGCTATTCGCTGGAGCCGGTAAAGAAATAATCGGTGGAGGGCCCACCTCCCGGTGGGCCGCGGCCCCACGACAGACTCGGGGCCTTGAGCTTGTCGAAACGGCTCAGCTGGAGCTGAGCCCTCCATTGTTTGTCATCCTGAGCGCAGCGAAGAATCCAGCGTATGTCCGCCGGCGTTCGTCATGCTGGATCCTTCGCTGCGCTCAGGATGACAGGTAGCGGGTAATTTTTGTGCCCTTTCGCGCCTTTTCGTGGCCACCCCGCCTTGTGCCTTAGCCCGGCATTGACAGCCGGCGAAACTCCCCGCCAATCTGCGCGTTCGGCCCTGCAATCGTAGGCAGGACCACAACCAATACCGTTATGTCGATGACACCGTTAGATGAAATCCGCCACTCGGCTTCGCACGTGCTGGCGACCGCGCTCCTCCGTCTTTACCCGGACGCCAAACTCGACATCGGTCCGCCGACGGACACCGGCTTCTATTACGATGTCGACCTCGCCCACAAGCTGACCCTCGAGGACCTCGCGAAGATCGAGGCGGAGATGAAGAAGGTCATCGACGAGAACCAGCCCTTCACCCGCAAGGAGGTCTCCCGCGAGGAGGCCGTGGAAATTATCAAGTCCCGCGGCCAGGAGCGCTTCAAGCTCGGTCGCCTCTCCGACATTCCCGCGGGCGAGAAGATCTCATTCTATACTAACGGCGAGTTCTCCGACCTCTGCGCCGGCACCCACGTCCGCTACACGAAACAGATCAAGGCCTTCAAGCTCCTGTCCATCGCCGGCGCCTACCACCGGGGCGACGAGACCAAGCAGCAGCTGCAGCGCATCTACGGCACCGCCTTCCCCTCGAAGGACGAACTCACCAACTACCTGACTCAGCTCGAACAGGCCAAGCTCCGCGACCACCGCAAGCTGGGCCGCGATCTCAAGCTGTTCCACATCGACGAGGACGTCGGCCAGGGCCTGATCCTCTGGACGCCCAACGGCTCGATCGTCCGCCAGGAGCTGCAGAACTTCATCGCGGGCGAATTGCGCAAGCAGGGCTACTCGCAGGTCTTCACGCCGCACATCGGCCGCCTGTCGCTCTACAAGACTTCCGGCCACTTCCCCTACTACAAGGACTCGCAGTTCCCGCCGGTCGTCGAGCGCGACTACCTCGATCAGCTCGTCTCCTCCGGCTGCTCCTGCGCCGAGATGTCGAACCGTATCGAGGCCGTCTCTGCGCATCTGGCGGAGAAGGTCAACAAGCTCACCGGCAAGGAAACGATCACGAAGGACCGCGTCCTGCCCGACGACCAACTCATCGACGGCTTCCTGCTGAAGCCGATGAACTGCCCGCACCACATCAAGATCTTCGCCTCGCAGCCGCACTCCTACCGCGATTTGCCCGTGCGCCTCGCGGAGTTCGGCACCGTCTACCGCTGGGAACAGTCCGGCGAGCTCAACGGTATGACCCGCGTTCGCGGCTTCACGCAAGACGACGCCCACCTCTTCTGCACCCCGGAGCAGGTCGGCCCCGAGATCATCGGTTGCCTTTCGCTCGTGAAGACCATCCTGACAACGCTTGGCATGTCCGACTACCGCGTGCGCGTCGGCCTGCGCGATCCCGACAGTAAGAAATTCGCCGGCGACCCCGAGAAATGGGATATGGCCGAGGCCGCGTGCCGCGAGGCCGCGAAGACGCTGGGCGTGCCTTTCACCGAGGAACCCGGCGAAGCCGCCTTCTACGGCCCAAAGATCGACTTCGTCATCAAGGACGTCATCGGCCGCGAGTGGCAGCTAGGCACCGTGCAGGTGGACTACGTCCTCCCCGTGCGCTTCGACCTGACCTACATCGGCGCCGACAACGCCGCGCACCGCCCGGTGATGATCCACCGCGCGCCTTTCGGTTCGATGGAGCGATTCTGCGGCGTGCTCATCGAGCACTTCGGCGGCGACTTCCCGCTCTGGCTCGCGCCGGAGCAGGTCCGCCTCCTGCCCATCTCCGACAAAGTGATGGATTACGCGAAGACGATCTTCGACCAGTTCCTCGCCGCCGACCTGCGCGTCACGCTCGACAGCCACTCCGACAAACTCGGCGCCAAGATTCGGCGCGCCGAGCTGGAGAAGGTGCCCTACGTGCTCGTGCTCGGCCAGAAGGAGGCCGAGGCCCTCAGCGCCTCGGTCCGCTCCCGCGCCAAGGGGGACGAGGGCGTCCACCCGGTCGCCGACCTGCTCGCCCGCTTCAAGACGGAGGTCGTCACCCGCGCCCTGCCGGAGAAGAAGGCGCCTGTCGCGACCCCGAAGGCCTGAAATTAACGCAAAGACGCCAAGGCGCGAAGAATCCCAACCCATTCTTTGTGCCTCTGCGCCTTTGCGTTAAAACCTCCTCCATGAGCGATTCCCTCGAACTCCCAGCCTGGAAAGAGGAACTCGATACCATCGTCGGCGCGCGGGCCCATGGCCAGGCCGAGGAGATCTTTCCCCGGCTGCAGAAACTCGACGCCCAGCAGCCGAACGTCGCCGAGATCAACTACCAGCTGGCGTGGACCTGCGACGTGCTCGACCGCGCGGCGGACGCCCTGCCCTATTACGAGAAGGCCGTCGCCCTCGGCCTGCCGCCCAACGAACTCTCCGGCGCGCTGATCGGGCTCGGCTCGACGCTGCGGATGCTCGGCCAGCTTGAGCGCTCGGCCGAGGTGCTGCGTTCCGGCCAGGTGCAATTTCCTGACAACCCGGAGTTCGCCGTCTTTCTCGCGCTGACCCTGCACACGCAGGGCAAGGCCGCCGACGCCCTGCGGCTGGCGCTCCACACGCTTTGCGAGACGACCGACGACCCCGGCCTCACCGGCTACCAGCGCGCCATCCGCCACGCGGCTGCGAAGCTGTAGGGTCGCCGCTCGCCGGCGGACCGGGCGAATCAGGCCACCGGATCGCGCGTCACCTGCCCGTTGACCATCCGGGCCAGCCCGAGCGGATTCGTGTTCTGCAGCTCCGCCGGGAGCAGTTCATTCGCGAAACCCTGGTAGCAGATGAGCCGCGTCCAGCGGTTCAAGGCCCGCGTGCCGACCGACGTGCTGCGGCCGCCGTCACTCGTCGAGGGATATGGTCCGCCATGCACTTGGGCGTGGCTGACCTCGAGGCCGGTCGGGTAACCATTGAGGATCACGCGCCCGGCCTTCTCTGCGAGGATCTCGACCAGCGGGCCCTGGTCCTTCGCCTCGGCCGCGCCGGCGTGCACCGTGGCCGTCAGCGTGCCCTCCAGCTCGTGCGCCACCGTCAGCATCTCGGCCGCATCGCGGCACCAGATGACGAGTGAGCTCGGTCCGAAGATCTCCTCCGAAAGGGCGTGGTTGCCGAGAAATTCCTTGGCCCCGGTCTCGAACCACACCGGCGCGGCGCTGCACATCGAGGTGGCGTTGCCCTGCGCCAGCACCTTCACGCCCGGCTGGTGCGCGCGGGCCGTCGTATTGGCGACAAAGTTTTTCCGGATGCCCGGCGTGAGCATCACGCCCTCCAGCGTCGCGGTGAGCCGCGCCGCCATGTCCTTGGCGAATTGCTCCGCCGCCGGCGAACGCTGCAGCACGATGAGCCCGGGATTGGTACAGAACTGGCCGACGCCGACGGTGGACGAGGCATACAGGCCCTCGACCATTCCCGCCGCGCGCTCGGCGATGGCGCCGGGCAAAATGAACACGGGATTGACGCTGCCCATCTCGGCGTAGACCGGGATCGGCTCGGGCCGCGCCGCCGCGAGGTCCGTGAGCGTCCGTCCGCCCTTGACCGAGCCGGTGAAACCGACGGCCTTGACCGCTGGGTGTTTCACCAACGCCTGGCCGACCTCGAAGCCGGCGTCGAACAGCAGGGAGAAAGTGCCCTCGGGCAAGCTGCACTCACGCACGGCGTGCAGGATCAGCCGGCCGACCATCTCGCTCGTGCCGGGATGCGCCGGGTGCGCCTTGACGATCACCGGGCAGCCGGCCGCGAAGGCCGACGCCACGTCGCCACCCGCCACCGAATACGCGAAGGGAAAATTGCTCGAGCCGAACACGACGACCGGTCCGATCGCCCGCACCATCGAACGATGGTCGGGCTTGGGCAGCGGCTTGCGGTCCGGCAGCGCCGTCTCGATGCGCGCGTCCACCCAGTCGCCCCGCTGCGCCGTTTCCCCGTAGAGCCGGAGCTGGCCGGCGGTGCGGGTGACCTCGCCCTTCAGACGCGCCTCGGGCAAACCCGTCTCCTGCATGGCGCGGGCGACGAGCTCGGCCGACCGAATCTCGAGCTTTTCAGCAATGGTATTGAGAAACTTGTTGCGCGCGGCGCCGGACAACTTGGCCCAGACGGGCGCCGCAGCGGTGGCCAATTGGACGGCACGGGCCACATCCTCGGCGCCGGCGGACAGGAAGGTCGGCTCAAGCTGGACGTTCTTCGCCGGATCGAAAGCCTTGAACGTCGCGCCGCCGAGGCCGCTGGAACCGAAACCGATAAGGGAGCCGCCGTCAGGTTTCATGCTCACAACTTTGGATGATTCTGCCGGGCCTTGGCGAGCACCGCCTGTGTCAATTCGAGGTCACTTCCGGCCAGCGGCAGCCGGGGCGCCCGGGTAAACGGCGTGCCCCGCCCCATCTCGGCCTGGACCCACTTGATGTGCTGGACGAACTTCGGGACCGTATCGAGCCGGAGCAGCGGCAGGAACCACTCATAAAGCGCCGCCGCCCGGGCCTTGTCGCCCCGGCTGGCCAGGTCGAAGAGCGCCACCGACTCCACCGGGAACGCATTAACCAGGCCCGCAATCCAGCCGGTGGCCCCCGCGTAGATGCCTTCGACGATGGCATCGTCCATCCCCACCGTGATTTCCAGCCGTCGGCCGACGGCCGCGCGAATGGCGGTCACGCGGCGAACATCGCCGCTGGATTCCTTCACGGCATTCAGATTGGCGTGCTCCTTGGCCAGCTCGGCGATCTGGTCCGGCAGAAAATCGGTTTTGTAGGCCGGCGGGTTGTTGTAGAGCATGCACGACAGCTTCGTCGCCGCGATGACCGCGCTCACATAAGCCTTCATCTCGCGCCAGTCGGAAGTATAGACATAGGGCGGCAGCACCATCAGGCCCTGCGCACCGGCCGTCTCGGCGGCCTGCGCCATCGCCACGGCCTCGACCGTGCTGAGCGACGCGATGCCCAGCACGACCGGCACGCGGTCGCCCACGGCCGCGACCGCGGTGCGGACGACGGCGATCTTCTCGTCAAAGCTGAGCGTCTGCGCTTCCCCGAGCGAGCCGCAGCACACGATGCCAGTGCACCCGCTGTCGATCATCCAGCGGCAATGTCCCGCGAACGCGGGATGGTCGACGGAGAGGTCGGCCTTCAGGTTGGTCGTGACAGCGGGCAGGACGCCTTTCCAGTTCATACGAAGCGATTGGGGTTGAGGAGGGAGAGATTCACCGAGGGTTTGCGGCCCGCGAGGACCTCGGCCACGAGGAGGCCGGAAACGGGTCCCAGCGTGAGCCCGAGCATCGCGTGCCCGCTGGCCGTGGCAAGGTTGGCGTAGCGCCCCAGCCGCCCGATGTAGGGCATCCCGTCGGGCGAAACCGGCCGGTAGCCGAACCACGGCTTGACGCCGGCGAAGTCGGCCGCCGTGAGCTCGGGAAAGAACGCCAGCGCGCCGGCCTTGATCTGCTCGACGCGCTCCAACCGCACGGTGTCGCTGTGGCCGCTGATCTCCATCGTGCCGCCGAAGCGCAGCTTGTCGCCCATCGGCGTCACGGCCACGCGGCGCTCGGTGAGGAGGAGCGACTTGCTCAGCTGGAGCCGCGGCCGGTCAAGCGTGAGGCTGTAACCCTTGCCCGCCTGCATCGGCAGCCGGATGTCCAGGTCCCGCACCATCGCCGGCGACCAGGAGCCGCCGGTCAGCACGTATTCGTCGGCGACCAGGTCGCCCGCCGTGGTCGACACTCCGGCGATGCGGCCGCCCTCGGCCCGCCAGCCGTAGACGCTGGTGTTCCAGGAAAACTTCACGCCCATGTCCTTCAGGAGCGCGGTCAGGGCGGGAATGAACAACCGCGGCGAGAGGTGCGCATCGATCGGGAAATAGATCGAGCCGGCCACCTTTAGCTTCGCGCCCGGTTCGAGCGCGGCGGTCTGCGCCGCATCCAGCACGCGCGCCTCGATCCCGAACTCGTTGCACAGCGCGGCAAGGCCCTGCGTGTATTTGTCGAGCGTCTCCGGCAGCTGGCAAAGGTTGAGCAGACCTTCCTGCTTCCACTCAAAGGCGTCGCCACTGATGTCCGACAACTCCACGAAAAGTTTCCGGCTCTCGAGGCATAGGTCGCGCAACACCGGGGCGGACCGGCGCCGGTGCGCCTCCGTGCAATGCCGCGCAAACAGCCAGCCCCAGCGGATCAGGTCGCTGTCGAGGCGCGGCTTGATGTAGAACGGACTGCGCGAGCTCAGCATCCACTTCAGCCCCTTCCACACCATGCCGGGCGCGGAGATCGGCTCGATGTGGCTGGGCGAGACGTAGCCCGCGCTGCCGTGCGCGCAGGAGTCCGCGCCCTCGGCGTTGCGCTCGACGAGCGTGACCCGCCAGCCCTCGCGGGCCAGATAGTAGGCGCAGCTCAGGCCGATGACCCCGCCGCCACAGATGATGACCGACTTAGATTGGCGCATGCTTGGCTAATGTAGGGTCGCCGCTTGCCGGCGGACCGCGAGCGCGGACGGATATGATATCCCCGGTCCGCCGACGAGCGGCGACCCTACAAGATTGAGATGACTCATCGGATCCCCCAGACAAACGGATCGGTTGGGTCAAGCAGCAGGGTGCTCTCGGCCGTCACATGCGCCGTGCCGGCGATGGTCGGGACAATCTTGTCGCCTTGCCGGCGGTATTTCGCGCGGAAGGTGCTGCCGACGATGCTCTCCTGCACCCACTCGGCGCCCGGGGCCAGTTTGTTGTCCGCCGCGAGGCACGCGAGCTTGGCGCTCGTGCCCGTGCCGCAAGGCGAGCGATCGTAAGCCAGGCCCGGGCACAGGACGAAATTCTTGCTGCTCACGCCCGGCTTGGCCGACGGCCCGAACAGCTCGACGTGGTCCACCTCCGGAAAGCCCGAGTCGCTGACCGCCTGCCGGACGCGCGTGCAGTAGTCCGTCAGCTGCGCGACATTGACCAGCTCGAGCTTCTGCTCGTGCTGTTCGACCAGGCAAAACCAGTTGCCGCCCCAGGCGATGTCGCAAGGCACGTTGCCGATGCCCGGCAGGTAGAGTTCGAGGTCGTGGTGCTTGCGGTAACTCGGCACGTTGTCGAACGTGACCTCTCCGTTCGTCCCGAGCACGGCGACGATATAGCCGGCCGGCGTGTCGACCCGCACGAGGCCCGGCTTCACCATGCCGGCATGGGCCAGCGCGACGATCGCCCCGATGAGGCCGTGACCGCACATGCCCAGGTAACCGACGTTGTTGAAGAAAATCAGCCCGAAGTGGCAGGTCTTGTCGTGCGGCTCGACCAGCAGGGCGCCGACAAACACGTCCGAACCGCGCGGCTCGCCCACGATGGCGGAGCGGAACCGGTCGTGCTTCTCCTGGAAAAGCTTCACGCGCTCGGCCAGCGGCCCACGGCCGAGATCCGGGCCGCCCTCCAGGACGAGCCGGGTGGGCTCGCCGCCGGTGTGCGTGTCGAGGATCCTGATTTGCTGCAGCGCGGGCATGACGGGAGAACCAGCAACATCACCCGCCCGGCGGCCGGTGAAAAGCAAAAAGGCCGGCCGGGAACACAGTCTGCCTCTCCAATGTAGGGTCGCCGCTCGTCGGCGGACCTCGCCGTGACGTCCAATTCGGTCCGCCGACAAGTGGCGACCCTACATCCGGAAAAACCAACAAAAAGCCGGCCCCCTTGCGGGAACCAGCTTGGAAAGAACGAGGGATGAGCCTTAGACGGCGCTGTCGCCGTGCTCGTCGGTGCGGATGCGGATGACATCCTCCAGCGGGAGCACGAAGATCTTGCCGTCGCCGATCTTGCCGGTCTTGGCGGCCCCGGTGACGGCCGTGATCACCTTGGCGACGATGTCGTCGGCCACGGCGATCTCGATCTTCACCTTGGGCAGGAAGTCCACGGTGTATTCACTGCCGCGGTAGATCTCGGTGTGGCCCTTCTGGCGGCCGAACCCCTTGACCTCGGTGACCGTCATACCCTCGATGCCGACGGCGCCGAGCGCCTCCTTAACTTCGTCGAGCTTGAACGGCTTGATGATGGCGATGATGAGTTTCATGTGAGTAGTGGTTGAGGTGGCTCAGGACTTGACCTCGAGGATGTAGCCTTCCTCGCCGTGGTCGGTGAGGTCGAGGCCCTGCTGTTCCTCTTCGGCGGTCGGACGCAAGCCGAGGGTGAACTTGAGGATATAGGCGATGACCACGGTCGCGACGACCGCGAGCACCAGCGTCAGAGCGATGGCCTTGAGCTGCTCGATATAGAGCGACTTGCCCACGACGTCCTTGAGATTCGTGTTCAGGTTGGCGTTGACCGAGGCGGTGGCGAAGATGCCGGTGACGAAGGCCCCGAGCGTGCCGCCCACGGCGTGGACGCCGAAGGTGTCGAGCGCATCGTCATACTTGAAGAAAGCCTTCAGCTTGGTGCAGGCCAGGAACGGGACCGCGCCGGCGAGCACGCCGACCAAGATGGCGCCCGTGCTGTCGATGAAACCGCAGGCGGGGGTCACGACGACCAGGCCGGCGACGGCGCCGGAGCAGAAACCGAGGACCGAGGCGTGCTTGCGCGTGACGTATTCCAGACCGGCCCAGACCGTGGAGGCGACCGCGGTGGCGAGCGTGGTGGTCATGAAGGCGTTGGAGGAAACCCCGTCCGCGGCGACCGCGGAACCGGCGTTGAAGCCATACCAGCCGACCCAAAGCATGCCGGTACCGACCATGCAGAGCACCATGCTGTGCGGGGGCATCGGCGTCTTCCCGAAGCCGAGGCGGGGCCCGAGGATCAAGCAGAGGATCAGGGCGGACCAGCCCGAGGACATGTGCACCACGGTGCCGCCCGCGAAATCGATGGCCTTGATCGCGGCGCCGGCGTTCCAGACGCCGTTCATGTAGCCCGTGACGCCCCACACCATGTGGGCGAGCGGGAAGTAGACGACGAACATCCAGACGACGATGAACGCCATGATGGCGGTGAACTTCATGCGCTCGGCGATTGCGCCCACGATCAGGGCCGGCGTGATGATCGCGAACATCAGCTGATACATCGAGAAGACGTTCTGCGAAACCCAGTAGGCGTAATCCGTGTTCGGCGCGCTATCCACGCCCTTCAGGAAGAAATACTCCGAGCCGCCCAGGAACGGGCTGTTGAAGCTCTTGCCGAAAACCAAGCTGTAACCGAAGGCCCACCAGAGAATGGTGATGATACCCGCGCAACCCAAACATTGGGCCATCACGGAGAGCACGTTTTTCTTCCGCACCAGGCCGCCGTAGAAGAGCGCCAGGCCCGGCAGCGTCATGAAAAGCACCAGCGCGGTGCTCGTCATCATCCAGCCATTGTGGCCGGGGCCGGAGGTGCCGACCGAGGGCGTCGTCAGGCCGTCGGGTGTCGCGCCCTTCGCATCCTTCAGTGCCGCCGTCGGATCACCGTTGGTGAGATAGGCTTCCAGGCCGGCCACCCGTTGTTCCAGCGTGGGTGCGGGCGGCGGGGGCGGTGTCGCAGCAGGCGCTGCGGCCGGTTGGGCAAAAGCGAAGCTGGCCGTAAGACACGCCAGACCCGCGAGGGCAGCGAAACGTAGCAAACGAGGTAACGTGGTATTCATGGTTGGTGGTGCGGAACCCTGCTAAGCAACTATGATGCCACGGATGAATTTTCCGCGGACCTGCGTGACATAAGTCTCCCCCACCCGCCCGTCATCGGGGGCGAAAAAACGGGGCCCGCGCCGCCTGTCGAACCTTAACCTCGGCCCGCAATCGGCGGGCCAGGGCGGCTTTACACCGCCGCGTCGCCGTGCTCGTCGGTGCGGATGCGGATCACGTCATCGACCGGCGAAATGAACACCTTGCCGTCGCCAATCTTCCCCGTCTTGGCGGCGTTCACGATGGCCGTGACAACCTTGTCCTTGATGTCGTCGCCGACGACGATCTCGATCTTCGCCTTCGGAAGGAAATCCACCGTGTATTCGCTGCCGCGGTAAACCTCGGTGTGGCCCTTCTGGCGGCCGAAGCCCTTGACCTCGGTGACCGTCATGCCTTCGACACCGACCGCGGTCAGCGCTTCCTTAACGGCTTCGAGTTTGAACGGCTTGATGATGGCGGTGATGAGTTTCATGGGGGTGGAGAAGATTGGGCAGACAGTTTCCGTGGATTGCCGATTTAGCGCAAGCTGGTTCTGAGGTGAAACCCGCCCTCCGGGCGGGTTTTCAGGGCGCCCACCAAGGCAAACCCGGCCGGAGGCCGGGTTCCACCTCAGGCAGCCGTCACTGCGGCGGGATGACCGTCTGGATGTGGAGCTCCTTGAGCTGCTTGGCCGTGACCGGCGTCGGGCTCTGGGCCATGAGGTCCTGGGCCTTCTGGGTCTTCGGGAAAGCGATGACGTCGCGGATACTCGTCGTGCCGCAAAGCAGCGCGCACATGCGGTCGAGACCGAAGGCGATGCCACCATGCGGCGGGGCGCCGTAGGTGAAGGCCTTGAGCATGTAACCGAAACGGCTCTCGACGACGTCGGCGGGAATCTTCAACACGTCCTCAAAAACTTTCTTCTGCAGCGCGGGTCGGTGGATGCGGATCGAGCCGCCGCCGAGCTCCATGCCGTTCAGGACGACGTCGTAGTGCTGGCCGCGGACGGCCTTCGGATCGCTGTCGAGCAGGCCCGTGTCCTCCACGACCGGCGCCGTGAACGGGTGGTGCGTGGCCGCGTAGCTGCCCTTCTCCTCATCGTAGGACATGAGCGGGAAATCGACGACCCACAGGAAATTCCACTGGTCGGCGCGCAGCGCCATCTTGCCGCGCTTCACGAGCAGCTGGGCCGCCTCGAGCCGGGTGCGGCCGAGGATCGCGCAGGCGCGCTCCCACGGGGCGGCGGCGAAGAAGATGATATCGCCGTTTTCGATGTTAAGGCGCTTGGTGAGCTCGGCCTTCTCGGCGTCGCTGAAGAATTTCACGATCGGCGACTTCCACTCGCCGTTCTCAACCTTGATGAAGGCGAGGCCTTTCGCGCCGAGCGACTTCGCGATCTCCTCGAGCGCGCCGATCTCACCCTGCGTGATGTCGGCGAGGCCCTTCGCGTTGAACGCCTTCACCGAGCCGTGCGCGGCAACGGTCGAGGCGAACACCTTGAAGCCGGAGCTCTTGAAGAGCTCGCTGAAATCCACCAGCTCCAGCGCGAAGCGCGTGTCGGGCTTGTCGACGCCATAGCGGTTCATCGCGTCCTTGTAGGCGAGGCGCGGGAACGGCGTGGGCAGGTCGTGGTTGAGCACGTCCTTCCAGACCTTCTTCAGCATGCCCTCGAACAGCGCGTAGATGCCCTCGCGGTCGATGAACGACACCTCGACGTCAATCTGCGTGAACTCCATCTGACGGTCGGAGCGCAGGTCCTCGTCGCGGAAGCAGCGGGCGATCTGGAAATATTTCTCCACGCCCGCGACCATCAGGATCTGCTTGAACTGCTGGGGCGACTGCGAGAGCGCGTAGAACTGGCCGGCGTGGATGCGTGACGGCACGAGGTATTCGCGGGCACCCTCCGGCGTGCTCTTGAACAGCGCCGGCGTCTCGACCTCATAGAAACCCTGGGAGTCGAAGTAGTCGCGGACGGACTTCGTGGCGCGGTGGCGCACGGCGAGATTCTTGCGCATCTTCGGGCGGCGCAGGTCGAGGTAGCGATAGGTCAGTCGCATGTCCTCGTTGACCTTGTCGCCGCCGGCGTCGGTCAGCGGGAACGGCGGCGTGTCAGAAATATTGTGGACGAGCAGCTCGGTGGCATCGATCTCGATCTCCCCGGTGGGCAGGTTCTTGTTCACCATCGCTTCCGGGCGGTTCTCCACCTTGCCGGTGATGGCGATGACCGACTCGTCCTTGAGCAGCGCAGCCTCCGTGCGGAGGTTGGAATCGAACTTCACCTGCGTGATACCCTCGCGATCGCGGAGATCGACGAAAATGATGCCGCCGTGGTCGCGGATGGAGTCAACCCAGCCGGCGAGCGACACGGTCGCGCCGAGGTTGGCCTTGGTGAGTTGGGCGCAGTGATGGGTGCGTTTCATGGGAGCGGAACGCTCAACCAAACGGCCCGCCCCACCCCGGGGCAACCAGATTTTGTGTGCCTATGACACGGGGACCGGGCGGAGCCGATTTCCGAAGGGGAAAGCCGGGCTCCGGACGGGTTGCTTTGGCGAGCGTCGTGAAAACCCGCCCGGAGGGCAGGTTCCACCTCTATCCAATCACTAAGCTCTCGCCGGTCATCTCGGCCGGTTTGGGCAAGCCCATGAGGTGCAGCACGGTCGGGGCGATGTCGGCCAGCCGGCCGCCGGTGCGCATCCTGGTCTGCCCGGCGACGAGACCGTCGCCGACGACGAACACCTCGACGAGATTCAGGGTGTGCGAGGTGTGCGGAGCGTTGTGCACCAAGTCCCACATCTGCTCGGCGTTGCCGTGGTCGGCGAGCACGACGGCCTTGCCGTTTTTCGCGGCGACCGCAGCCAGCAACTCCCCCAGCCCGACATCGGTCGCCTCGCAGGCCTTGATCGCCGCCGGCAGCGAGCCGGTATGACCGACCATGTCGGGATTGGCGTAGTTGACGACGATGAGGCCGTATTGGCCGGAGAGGATCGCGGCCTTGGCCTCGGCCGTCACCTGCGCGGCCGACATCTCGGGCTGCATGTCGTAGGTCGCGACCTTGGGGCTCGCCGGACAGGCGTTCACCTGGCCGGGAAACGGCTCGTTGCGGTAGTTGTTGAAGAAAAATGTCACGTGCGGGTTCTTCTCCGTCTCGGCGCAGCGGAATTGCCCGATGCCCGCGTTGCTCACGACCTCGCCCAGGATGTTCTTCAGCGGCGCCGGCTTCCCCGAGATCACATGCACCGGCAGCCCGGTTTCATACTCGGTCATCGTCGCGTAGTAGAGATCGAGCTTCGCGCCGCGGTCGAAGTCCTTGAACCCATCGATCACGAACGCCTTCGTGATCTCGCGCGGCCGGTCGCCACGGTAGTTATAGAAGAACACCGCGTCGCCGTTGCCGATGGTCGCCACCGGTTTCCCGTCCGCGCCGACAATCCAGGTCGGCGCCACGAACTCGTCGCCTTTTTGCGTCTCGGTCAGCGGCTTCGCGTAGTAATTTGCGATTGCGGCCTCGGCGCTCGGCGCCGTCGCGACGGCCTTGCGGCCCGTGAGCAAATCGAAGGCCTTCTGCACGCGGTCCCAGCGGTTGTCGCGGTCCATCGCCCAGAAGCGGCCGCACACGGTGGCGATTTGGCCAACGCCGATCGCGCGGCACTGCGCCTCCACCTGCTTGATGTATTCGAGCCCGCTCTGCGGCGGCGTGTCGCGGCCGTCGGTGAAGCCGTGGATGAACACGCGGCCCGCCAGCCCGGCCGCCTTGGCGTGGCGCAGGATGCCATACAGGTGCTCGAGCATGCCGTGCACGCCGCCGTCGGAAACGATGCCCATCAGGTGGAGCTTCGCCGCGGGGTTGGCTTGGAGGCGCGCGACGATGGCCAGCCAGACCGGGTTCGTCGCCAGCTTCCGTTCCAGAAAGAGTTTGTTCAGGCGCACCAGCTCCTGGTCGACGATGCGGCCGGCGCCGATGTTCTCGTGGCCGACCTCGCTGTTGCCCATCTGGCCGTCCGGCAGGCCGACGTCGAGGCCGCTGGCCGCGACGAGCGTGACCGGGGACTTCGCATGCAGCGCGTCGTCCGCGGGCTTCTTCGCCAGAAAGACGGCATTGAATTTGTTCTGCTCGGGATGGGGATTCGCACCCCATCCATCGCGGATCACGAGCAGCACCGGAGCACGCATGGCAGTCATGCCGTTGTTGTCCGGCTTCCGTCCCGGCCCGGCAACCAAAAACCTCGCACCCCCGGTTGACTTTCCCACCCAAAACCACACGTCTACTGGCTTCATGTCCAAGTCCGCCGTCCTGTTGCTCAACCTCGGCTCCCCCGCCTCCACTTCCGTCCCGGATGTGAAGCGCTACCTGCGCGAATTCCTGGGCGACGAGCGCGTCATCGACCGGCCGGCGAACGGCTTCCTCCGCTCGCTGCTGGTCAACGGCCTCATCATCCCCTTCCGGGCGAAAAATTCCGCGCACGCCTACTCCACCGTCTGGACCGCCGAGGGCTCGCCCCTGATTGTTACGAGCAAGCACACCCAGACCAAGTTGCAGGCGAAAGTCGACCTGCCCGTCGAGCTCGCGATGAACTACGGCAACCCGTCCATCCCCGATGTGCTCCACCGGCTGGCCAAGGGTGGACTCGAGCGCCTCCTGCTTTTTCCCCAATACCCACATTACGCCATGTCGAGCTGGGAAACCGTGGTGGCGAAGGTCTACCGCGAGGCCGCGAAGATCGCGCCCGACCTGAAGATCGAGAGCGTGCAGCCCTACTACGGCGACGCGGATTACGTCGACGCCCTCGTCGCCAGCGCCCGGCCCTACCTCGACCAGCCTTACGACCACTTGCTTTTCAGCTACCACGGCATTCCCGTCCGCCACCTGACGAAGGCCGACAGTTCGCGCGCCCACTGCCAGATGGTGGCCGACTGCTGCACCACCTGCTCGCCCGCTCACGCGACCTGCTACAAGGCCCAGGTCACGCGCACCACGCAGCTGTTCGCGGAGAAGGCCGGGCTCAATCCCGCGAAGTGGTCCCTGTCCTTCCAGTCGCGCCTCGTCGGCGAACCCTGGCTCTCGCCCTACACCGACTACGAATACAAGCGGCTTGCCGAAGCCGGCAAGAAACGCCTGCTGGTCATCACGCCGGCTTTTGTCACCGACTGCCTCGAGACACTCGAGGAGATCCGCGTGCGCGGCGCCGAGGACTTCAAGGCCGCGGGCGGCGAGTGGTTCGGCCACATTCCCTGCCTGAACGACCAACCGGTGTGGATCGATTTCCTCGAGCGCCGGGTGCGCGCGTGGCAGGCGAACGGCGCCGTGGCCTGAATTTCCGGGCCGCCAGGTGGGTGATTCGCCCCACTTCCTGGTAAAAGCCCTATAAACAGAGCAACCCTTGAAAAGCATTTCCGGTCTGGTCTCGCGACGGTCCTTGATAATTACAAACTGCCTACCCGCTTGAGCTCACACTCCGCCCAGCACTCCGCCGCCCGACTTCTGGCCACCGGCAGCAGCACGGTCCTCGTGTTGGACACGGACGGACGCGTCCAGGTGGCGAGCGCCACGGCCTGCGCCCTGTGGCAGGCCAGCTACGCGGAACTCGTGGGTGACCTGTTCCCGAATCTGTTCACGTTCGACGTCGTCTCCCACGAAACCGGCTGGGTCCAGTCGCAATGGGAGGTCCTGCTGGTGGCCGCGCAAAGCCATCCCATCGCGCTGCGCCTGCAGCCCAAGGAGGCCGCCGCGTTCGACGTCAACGTCCGCCTGGAGAAGGCCGGCGACGCGCCGGGCCGCTACTTCGCCTTCATCACGCTGCCGCCCGCCGCGCCGTTGGCGACCGCCACCCCAGCCGATAATTTCCTGACCCAGCTCCACGAGCGCAGTGCCCTGGGTTTCTTCGACCTGAACTTCCAGAAGAACGAGGTCTATTACTCGCCCGTCTGGAAACGCATGCTCGGCTACACCGAGGCGGCCCTGGCCAACACCTACGAGACGTGGCTGGAGCTCATCCACCCCGATGACTCCTCCGCCGCGCCCGACCGCCAGGCCCGGGCCGGGGCGACCGGCACGCGCCAGTTCTCCCTCGAGTTCCGCCTGCGCCACGCCCAGGGCCACTACGTGTGGGTGCAGAGCGTCGGCCTGCAGATCTTCGGGCCCAACGGCGCCTTGCAACGCGTCATCGGCGCGCACCTCGACATCGCCGACCGCAAGGAATTTGAGGAAGCCACCCTGCGCGCCGAGGAGCGGATGCAGCAGCTGGGCGACCGCGGGCGCGTCGGCCTCTTCGACCTCGATTTCTCCACCGGCCTCTACTGGCTCTCGCCGGGCTTCAAGTCCCTGCTCGGTTACTCCGACGCGGAACTGCCGGACACGATCGAGTCCGTCCTGCGCGCCCTGCCCATGGACGAGACCAGCGGCGGCCTGCCCGCCTACTTCCTCGCCCAGCACCCGGACCAGGTTTCCTACTTTGACACGCTCCGGCTGCGCCATCGCGAGGACCGCGAGGTGCTCGTCCACGCCGGCATCGTGCGCCACATCTCCCGGCGCAAGGAGCTGCAGCGCGTCCTCGGCTTCGCCGTGCCGCTGGCCGAGGCCAGTGCGATGGAGGCCGGCCCGGGCCTGCCGGTCGCGCACCTCGCCGTCCTGCTCGCCGAGCTGGCCGAGGCCGTGTTGCTCGCCGACGCCGGCGGCCAGATCGTCCACCTCAACGCCAAGGCTGAGCAGTTGCTGGGCCGCACGAGCGAGGAAAGCATCGGCCGGCCGGCGTGGGATCTCTTCCGCCTCATCCACCGCGAGAGCGGCCAACCGGGCGAGAGCCCCGTCGCCAAGGCCATTGGCTCGGGCGAGGCCACGTCCCTCAACACCGAGTTCGCGCTCGATAACGGCACGGGCACGCCGCAACCCATCGCCTTCAGCGCCCGGGCGGTGATCGACGCGACCGGCCGGCCGGCGGGGGCCGTGCTGGTGTTCCGCCACCCGGGCGAAATGAGCCTGACCCCGGAAGAACTGGTCCGCGCCAACCGCTTCGAGTCGCTCGGCCAGCTCGCCGGCGGCATCGCGCACGATTTCAACAATCTCCTCACGACCATCCTCGGCGGCGTGTCGCTGGCCAAGGACAACCACGACTTCACCGGCCTCGAGAACAGCGAGCGCGCCTGCCTCGCGGCCAAGGCCCTCAGCAAGCAGCTGCTCACCTTCTCCAAGGGCGGCAGCGCCGTCCGCCAGGTCGTCAAGCCTACCGACATCCTCGCCGAAGCCCACCGGCTCGCCGCCGCCGGCTCAACCGTGAAGGTCGAGCTCGCCGTCGCACCCGACACCGGCACCGTCTGCGTGGACCGCGCCCAGATGCTGCAGGTTTTCCAGAATCTCATCATCAACGCCATCCAGGCGATGACGACCGGCACCGGGCAGATCTGGATCAACGCCACCAACGTCGCCCTCACCGAGGGCCAGGTCGCCCCGCTCGCCGCCGGCACCTATGTGCAAATCCAGGTGCAGGACAACGGCAGCGGCATCAAGCCCGAGCACTTCGAGAAGATTTTCGATCCGTTCTTCACCACCAAGAAGTCCGGCACGGGGCTCGGCCTCGCCACCGTCCTCTCCATCGTCAAGCGCCACGGCGGCCAGATGGGCGTCGACTCCGAGGTTGGCCGAGGCACCGCGTTCACCGTCTTCCTGCCGCTGGCGGACAAGCCCGAGGACATCGAGGCCCGCCGCGCCCCCACCCTGCGCTTCGCCACCAAGACCGGCCGCATCCTCTTCATGGATGACGACGAGCAGATCCGCTCGCTCACCAAGGGCATGATCGAGAGCCTCGAATACAAGTGCGACGTCGCCAAGGATGGCGAGGAAGCCGTGCAGCTCTACAAGCGCTACCTCAACATCGGCCGGCCCTACGACATCGTGATCATGGACCTGACCATCATCGGCGGCATGGGCGGCGAGCAGACCTTCAAGGTGCTGCGCGAGCTCGATCCCGAGGTCTGCGCCATCATCGCCAGCGGCTACGACAACGAGGACATGGCCCGCCAATTCCTCGAGCTGGGTTTCTACGGCTACCTGACCAAGCCCTACCGCGTCGGCGACCTCGGCAAGATCATCCGCAAGGTCCTGGGCAAGTAGCGCTCTACCGGGCGCCCTCCGGCCAATCCTTCACCGCTTCACCGGGCGCGTCCGCACATCGTCCCAGCCGAGGCCGACGGTGAAATCCTTCGTCATGAAATCGAGGAAGTCGCGCCCGCTGATCACGAGGCAGCTCGCGACCTTGCTGCGCGCCACCACCGAGGCGGTGGCGACGCCGTCGCCGAGCAGGCTCATCTCGCCGAAGCTGTCGCCCGGGTGCAACCGCCGCAGTTCCGTCTTGCCCTGGGCCACCGCAAACTCGCCGCGGTGCACGAGGAAGAACCAGTGGTTGTTGGCGCCCTCCTGCACGGCGGGCGCACCCTCGGCATATTCCATCAGCTTCGTCCGCCGGGCAAAGGCCGCGAACGTGGCCTGGCTCCAGTTACGCGTGAGTTCCAGGTGCTGCAGGAAGCCGACCTTCTGCACCGCGTCCTCCACCGCGGCGCGGGAGAGCTTCGACAGCACGAGCCGCTCGAAGTCCGCCTTGTCCAGTCCGAGCAAAATGCTTTTCTCCAGCGCCCGCACGGACCGCGTCCGCACGCCGCCGTGCAGCAGGGCGATCTCGCCGAAGGCGTCGCCCTCGCCCATCTCGGCGACCGGCTCCGACTTGCCGGGCGCGTAATCGCGCCGCACCTCGAGCCGGCCCGACAACACCAGGTAGAGCCGCTCGCCGGGCTCGCCCTCGCGCACGACGTAGCTGCCGCGCTTGTGTTCCTCCGGTTTCACTGCGGCAGCGAGCGCCGCCAGGTCCGCCGCCACCAGCTCGCGGAACAGCATCGTCCGGCCGAGCCATTGCGCGACGGTCTCGGGCGACACGAGCACGGCCGCCGGCCGCAGCTTCCGCTCCGCCCGCTCCCGCGCCCAAGCCCGCACATGCCGGAAGATAATCCACGCGGCTGCGCCCACCGCCACCGCCACGACCAGCCCGGCGCCGACCAGCAGCCCCAGCGCCGTGTAGCGCCAGCCGCCGGCGGCGTTGAACCGGTGCAGCAATTCCGTGGCGTTGGTCTGCAGCAGCACGCACCCGCCGAAAAAGACCACCAGCAGCCACGCCACCGTCGCCCCGGCGCAGGCCAGCAGGTATTTCCCGTCGGCCAGCTGCCGCGCCCGCCCGAGCAGCGCAAAGAGCCGGTCCTGGGCGAAAACAAAGTCGTAGGACGTCGCCAGCTGCGGATCGCGGTAGAACACGGCGAGCAGCTCCTGCAGCGGCGAGGACCACAGCGGCGACAACTGCACCAGGACACCGGCGAGCGCCGGCACCAGCAGCTCGGGCAGGCGCCAGGCCGCCAGCGCGGTGAGCAGGAACAGCGGGGCCAGCCGCGCCAGCGCCGCATTGATCCGGGCCGCACGCCCGCACATCAGCCCGTCGCCGAGGTCCACCACGAAGCGCGGGGCAAAAGTTTTCCAAACCAAGCGCGGATGATAGACCTCCCCGCCAGCCGCGCGCAACACGCCGGCCGCCAGCGCCCAGCCCGCACTCACTGCCGCACAGACCGCCAGCCAGCCGAGGACCAGCCACGCGGGATGCCGCGGCAGATAGACCGGGCGCCGCAGCAGGCAGACGACCGCGCCGAGGCCGAACAGCAGCGTCGTCCACCGCAGCAGCGGGCCGTTGAGCCGCAGCGGCCATTTCGCCGGCGCGACGGCCGCCGGCAGCGGCAGCACGTCGGCCTGCAGGATCCCGGCGCGCGCGGCCTTCACCACGAGCTCATAAAATTCGCGGAGCGACGGACACCGCTGCGCCGCGATAACCGCGCACAGCACCTGCGTCACCGTCCGGCCGGGACTGAACTCCTGCAGCAGGGCCCACTGCCCGGGCGTCAGCACGAGGTAACGGCGGCCCGGCCCGTTTTTGACGGCGAGCCGATCGGAAGCCAGTTCCGCCGTCCGCAGGTCCGGGCTGAGCCGCAGCACGGCCTGGTTCAGGAGCGGCGCGAGATCGCCCGCCGGCGGCGGAGATTCTGGGGACAAAGGCATCAGTCGGAAAATCCGCGCTAATAGACGTATTTTCAGCGCCGGAACTCAAGCGCGCACTTGCGCCTCACTTCGGCAGCAGCACGCGCGCCCGGGCCACCGCCGCCGCCAAGTCGGGGGCGATATTTTCCCGGCCCAGCACGTCAAAGAAGCCGGCCTTCTCCATCATGAAATAGGGCTGGGTGTGCGGGCCGCTCAGGATGAGGTGCTTGCCGTGACGGTGCAGCTTCTCGTGCAGATTTTCCACGCGGTTGAGCGCGGTGGCATCCATGGCGGTCACGGCCGCCAGATGGAGGATCACCACGTCGGTCTCGCCGCCGGAACGGCGGATGATGCTCTCGAGTTTCTCCGCCGAGCCGAACAGCAGCGCGCCGAATACGCGGTAGATCATCACGCGGGGCGGGACGTCCGCCACCTGCTCGTGCCCTTGCGCGCCCAGCGCCGCCTCCTCGCCGGTCATGGCGTGGATCCTGGTCGTGTCCGTCACCCGCTTGATGAAGGAGAAAGCCGCCAGCACCATGCCGACCTCGACCGCGACCGTCAGGTCGAACACCACCGTCAGGCCGAAGGTGGTCAGGAATACCGCGGCGTCGCCCCGGGGTTTCCGGTGCAGCAGGGTGAACTCCTCCCACTCGCCCATGCGGACGGCCACGACCGCCAGCACGGCCGCGAGCGAGGCCAGCGGCACGTCGTTGAAGAGCGGCGCGGCCACCAGCAGTACCCCGAGCAGGACGACGGCATGGATCATCCCGGCCACCGGCGTGAGGGCGCCGCTGCGGATGTTCGTCGCCGTGCGCGCGAGGACCCCCGTCGCCGGCAGGCCGCCGAAGAGCGGCGCCACGAAATTCGCTGCGCCCTGCGCCATGAGCTCCTGGTTGGAATCATGCCGGCCGTCGATCAGGCCGTCCGCCACCACCGCCGACAGGAGGGATTCGATGGCCCCGAGCAAGGCGATGGTGAACGCGGGCCGGACCAGCGCGCCCAGGTGTGCCGGGTTAAGACCGGGCAAATGAAACGCCGGGAGGCCCGACGGAATGCCGCCGAACTTGCTGCCGATGGTGTCGGTGGCCCAGCCGAACCGGTGGAAGAGCGGCACGAGGAGCAGGCCCGCCGCCACCGCGACGATCGAGCCGGGCACCCGGTTCCATTTGCCAGGCCAGAACAAAATGAGGACCAGCGACACGAGCGTCAGCCCCACCGTTGGCCAGGAGATGGTCGGCAGCGCCGCCGCCAAGGCCCCGAGCTTGGGCAGGAACTCCGCCGGCTCCGCCGCCAGCCGCAAGCCGAGCATCGCGCGGATCTGCGTGCAGAAGATCGTGACCGCGATGCCGCAGGTGAAACCGACCGTGACGGGATGGGGCACGAACTTGATGAGGCTCCCCAGCTTCAGCGCCCCCATCGCCATCAGAATCACCCCGGCCATCATCGTGCAGAGCAGCACATCCGCCAGGCCGTATTGCGCCACCATCAGGGCGATCAGCCCGACAAACGCCCCGGCGGGCCCGCCGATCTGCACCGACGATCCACCCAGGGCGGAAATGAGAAACCCACCGATGATGCCCGTGTAGAGGCCCGCCGCGGGGGTCGCCCCCGAGGCAATGCCAAGTCCGATGCACAGCGACAGCGCCACCACGCCCACCGTGAGGCCCGCACCGAGGTCGGCGAAAAATTTGGCCCGCGTGTAGCCGCGCAGCGCGTCCACCAGTTTCGGTCGGAAGTAGAACTTCCTCCCGGCCCACGGTGGCTTCGTCTCGATCATGGCACCGCAACCTAATGGGGAATTCCCCGCAAGGCAACGAACGCTTCGCTGAATCTTGGAGGCGGGGTGCCCCCACCCCGCGGGCTTTAGCCTTCGCCGGTCATGCCGAGCGGGGTGAGGGCACCCCGCCTCCAGCATTACTGTTCCCGCCAGGTGAAGGCGTGGCACAGCGCCACGCCGGCCGCGTCGGCCTCGTCGAAGGCCAGGGCCCGGCCGTGGCCGAGCAGTGCCATGACGGTGCGCGCCATCTGGTCCTTGCTGGCCCGTCCCTGCCCCACCACCGCCTGCTTCACGCGCAGCGGCGCGTATTCGAAGATCTCCTTCTGCTTAAGGGCCGCTGCCGCAATGGCGGCCCCGCGCGCGGCGCCGAGGATCTGCGCCGTCTGGAAATTCTGCACGTAGATCGTTTGCTCCATGGCCACGTGCCGCGGGTCGAAGTCCGCCACGAACACCGCCACCGCCCGGTGGATCTCACCGAGGCAGACCGCCATTGAGGCGCGCGGCGCAACCTTGACCGTCAGGCAGCGCAACAACACCGGGGTCCGGCCCGGCGCGAACTCGATGAGCGCCAGGCCCGTGCCGCGCAGGCTCGGGTCGACGCCGAGCACCCGGCCGGTGAACGGCGGTCGCGTCAGCGTCGGGGCGTCCGGCCAGGACTTGGCCGCGAGTTTGCCCTCAAGCTTCGCCTTCCACATCTGCCTGACGGAGGTTCGCGCCATAAGATATTCCCGGGATACACGGAACGCCGCGAAAGAAGAAGCGGAATGTTTCGCCGGACCGAGCTTCCGGCTTGTTACCCCGCGGTCCTCTGGCCCACACTGCGGCCGCCATATGGAACCGATCCGCCGCGCCCCGAGCACCCAGCGAACCACCGCTCCCTTTGCCCGCCGCCCCCGATCGGGCGGACTCCTGAACGTCCGCGATTGGTGGTGGTGGCTGCTCGACCTGTTCGAATCGAGCCGGCCCGCGCGGATCGCGCTGTATCTCGCCGCGACCACGATCGTGGCGGGCGGCGCCTTGTGGTTCTGGGCCTATCCCGCCTGGAACAAGCACAATGCCGTCAAGATCGCCCGGAAATGGCTGGCCGCCGGCCAGGTGCGCTATGCCGCCGAGGCCGCGCAACAGGCGGCGGAACTTGATCCGGAAAATCCCGAGCCGTGGCGGATCGCCGCCGAACTCGCGCGACTGGGCGGACAGTATGACCAGGCGCTGGGCTATTCCCGGCACGCCGCGCAACTCGCGCCGGCCGATGCCGCGGTCGTCATCGGCTGGGCCGCCGACGCCGTGCGCGCCAACCAGCCTGCCGAGGCGGACCGCGCGCTCGACCAGCTGCCGATCGAGGTGCAGGCCGGCTCCGCCGATGTCCAGCGGCTGCGCGGCGAACTCGCCCGCCGCGCCGTGCGGCTCACCTCCGCTCAAGGCTATTTCGAGGCCGCACTCCGGCTCGAGGGACCGCTCGCCGTCAACGAGGTGCCGCTGGGCCTCGTCCTGCTCAATTCACGCGATCCGGCCCTCCGACAACGCGGCCTCGCCCTGCTGGGCAAGTGGACCGGCGACCGCGACTGGGGCACAAGCGCCCTGCGCACCCTGCTCAATGATGCACTCAACCGGGGTGACCGGCCGGGCATGCGCCAGTGGGCCGAAGGCCTGCTCGCCCACCCCCGGCACAACCGGGATGACATGCGCCTCGGCCTGCAGGGACTCTCGCTGTCCGACGAAGTCCGTTTTACCGCGGTGCTCGCCGGCTTGGAAAAGGATCACGCGGTCAGCCCGACCGCCGCCACCGAGCTGCTCAGCTGGCTGAACCAGATCGGCCGCAGTGCCGAGGCCGTGCGCTGGATGCAGACCCTGCCCGCGGAGGCGATGCACCGCCCGCCCCTCGCCGTCGCCGCAGCGGAAGCCCTCCGTCTCACCGGCGACTGGCCGGCCCTGCGGGATTGGACCGCGTCGGGCAACTGGGGTCCCGAGGCGGAATTTCTCCGCTGGGCCTACGGCCTGCAGGCGGCCCGCATGCTCGCCGAGGAAGTCCCCGCCGACGACCTGGAGCGCACGCTCTACAGCCATGCCCAGCTGAACAGCGTGCATGGCCTCTTTGCCGCTTCCAGCCTCTACAGCTGGGGCCGCACCCGCGAGGCTGAGGCCCTGTGGTGGCGCGTAGCCGAGCAGGAAAGCCGCCTGGCCATCGAGGCGCTCGGTTCCCTGGCCCGGCATTATCAGGGGCAGCGCGACGCCGAAGGCCTTTACCGGGCCTTCCGCCGGCTGAACCTGCTGCAACCGCAGGACCCGGACATTGGGAATAATTTCGCCTTCTACGCCGCGCTGACCGGTCGCGACCAACGCCAGGCCGAGCGCATCGCCCGGGCCAATCTGGCGGCCGCGCCGCGAAACGCAATCTACCTCGCCACCTGCGCCTTTACGCTCATCCAGCAAAGCCGGACCGAGGAGGCGCTGGGCCTGCTCGCTCCGCGCAGCAAGGAGGCCCGGCAATCGCCGGCCCTGGCCTTTGCCTACGGACTCGCCCTCGCCGGGAGCGGACGGAAAGCCGAGGCGCGGCCGCTGCTGACTGGACTGCCGCCGGAAACGCTGACGCTCGCCGAGGTCGCGCTGATCAAGGCCGCGCTGGGGAATTAGGCTCGGCTCTGATTTCCGAAATGTAGGTCGGGCTTTAGGCCCGACATGTGGCTTCCGATGTCGGACCTAAAGCCCGACCTACAATACGGTATACGAAGGGACCACCACTCCTGGCGGCGGCCCATTAAACTGCCGGCACCGGCAGGGACGAACGGCGCCGCAAACGGCGCCAGCCAAACAGGCCCAAGGCGCCGACCAAGGGCAGGATCGTCCCCACTTCCGGCACCACCTTGCCGTCGATTGTCATGGCCCCGGCGAGTTGATACACCAGCAGGCCGCTCGGGTTGAGCGCCGAGGAACCGTTGCTACCGGTCTGGCTGTTGGTGTTGGCGACGACGATATAGAGGTAGTTCGTGCCAACGACGAAGTCGGCATTTTTGCCCGCGCCGGTGTTCGCCAAGGTAAGCGAACTGGTGTTGTTCCAGGCGGAGGTGGCGCTGCCCGAGACCGCCGTGCCGCCGGCGCTGATCGTGCCGGCATTGTTGACGGTCGGGGCCGCGGCGGGATTCACGTAGACGGAGTATTGGTCGTCGGCCGCGATGGTCAGCGCGATGGACACGTTGTTGGTCACGGTGCCGCTGCCGGTGCCGCCGACCCAGAAGGACAGCCGGTAGACAAAGTAAGCGCTGTTGGCGCCGCTCGTGCCGTTGCCGGGCAGGTAGTCGCCGCCCGCATTGGTGCTGCCGCCGGTGCCCGCCGTGCTCGCGCCCGGCGCGGTGACCCAACGGTAGCTCGAGCTGTTCTGCACCCAGGCGCTGTCAATGTAGCTGCTGCTGACCACATAGGAAGCACCGGTGTAGGCGCTCGAGGTGGAACCCGAACCGTTCACCCGGGCGTAGGAAACATCCCAATGCGAATCCGTGGTGCCGTTGGCCAGGGCGTTGCCGCTGTTGTCCACACCCGTGTAGAAAAGTCCCAAAATGCTGGACGCCGTGCCGCCAAATGCAGCGGAGCTCACGCACAGGCCAGCTGCGGCGAGGAGCAAAATCCGAAATGAGGCACGGCCGATCATGACTTTGTTATAGGGTATATTACCCAATCATCAATAGGTATATTGCGCTTTCGTATATCAATCTTATCACGTGCTATTTATGCCTATCTTTCTGCTCAAAACAACAATAATTTGAGCACAGCCAGAGCGGTAAGGACTAAGGCCGCGCTCTCGAAGGCCTTTTGATTTATCCGGGGCAGGATGCCTCGCCCGACCAGTGCTCCCGCGATCACGGCCGGTGCCAGCCAGAGGTTCAGCAGCAGGGTCTCGCGGTTGATCATGCCGAGCTGGACCATGAACGGCACCTTGAACCAGTTGATCAGCATGAAAAACACCGCGCCGGTGCCGAGGAACTCCAGCTTCGGCAGCCGCATCGACAGCAGGTAGAGCGACATCACCGGACCGGCCGCATTGGCCACCTGCGTGGCGAACCCGGCCAGCAAACCTGTCAGCGTCGAAAACCATCGCGGCGCATGGCCGACCGCCTCTGCCTCCGCGCCAGCGCGCGCCTTTCGCCAGAGATGCACCGCCAGCATGATCAGCATGATGAGACCAACGAGCCGCGCGGTCCCCCGGTCATCGAGGCTCCGCAGCACAAACCAGCCCAGCACGACGCCGGCCACGGTGGCGGGCAGCAGCCGCCAGAGATGTCCCCACTGCGCGTGACGCCGGTAAAGCGCGACCGCGAACAGATCGCCGAGGACGAGCATCGGCAACACCACGCCCGTCGCCTGGCGCACGGGCAGGACGTTGACGAAGATGCCGACGAACAGGATGCCCATGCCCGGGATGCCGGTCTTGGAAAAGCCCGCGAGCAGCGCGCCCAGGACCATCAACGCCCACTGCCACGGCTCGAACGTCATGATGCCATGCTCCCATTGATCACTTGCAGAACCTGCCAGTCCCCGTCGCTCGCCGGCCGGCTCGTGCCGGTTGCGATCACCTGCGGCTCGCCCTCGAGCGAAGCCCAGAATTTCTCGCGCCGCCCCGGATCGAGTTCGCCGAGCACATCGTCGCACAGCAGCACCGGCGTGACGCCGCCCTTGGCCCGGAAATACGACGCCTGCGCCAGCCGCAGCGCGATGACGAGGCAGCGTTGCTGGCCCTCCGACGCAAACTGTTTGGCCGGCCGGCCGTTGAGCACCAGTTCCAGATCGTCGCGATGCGGACCGCGCTCGGTGGATTTCACCAGCGTGTCGCGCGGCCGGCATTGCACGAGCAGCGCTGCGAATTCCACCGTGGAGGCTACCACCGAATCCGGCGCGTAGACCAGCCCGGCCTGCTCGCCCTCCGGCACGAGCCGCGCGTGGGCCGCGCGGAAAAATTCCCCAAGCTCGACGACGCCGGCGGTGCGCTTGGCGACGAGTGTCACGGCATGCGCGGCCAGTTCGTGCTCGAAGGCCTCCAGCGCCCCGGCATCGCGCCCGCCCTGCTTGAGCAGCATGTTCCGCTCGGCCACGGCGCGGGTGTAGCGTTGCAAGGCCGCGAGGTAGGACGCGTCCATCGCGGCGAGGGTAAGGTCGAGCCAGCGACGGCGCAGCGACGGCGACCCGCGCAGGAACTGGTTGTCCTGCGACGAAAACACCACGGTCGGAAACTTCCCGATGAAGTCCGCCAGTCGCGTGACCTTGCCGTGCTCCCACTCCACCACCCGGTCCTGCGGGGTCAGCGTGATCGTGAGCCGGCTTTCGCCGAAGGTCTCGTGCTCGACCGTGAAAGCCAGGCCGGCCTGCGGCTGGCCGAGCCCCAGGAGTGCGCGCGACTCCGCCCCGCGGAACGAGCGCAGCGCCATCACGTAGCCCAGCGCCTCGAGGAAATTCGTCTTACCCTGCGCATTGGCCCCACAGAGGAACGTGCGCCGCCCCGCCAGCGTCACGTCAACGAGCGGCAAGTTGCGGAAACCCTGGAGAGTGACTTTGGCGAAGCGCACCCCGCCAGTCAGCCGGACCGCCGGGCGCCTGTCCATTTGGTTCTTGCGGAATGCCCGCCGCGAATGCTTGTGTGAGCCTTTATGAGCAATGCCTCCACCCATGAAGTCGCCGTGCTGAAGACCAGCTATGGCGAGATTACCATCGCCTTCTGGCCCGACGTGGCCCCGAAGACCGTCGAGAATTTCAAGAAGCTCGCCCGCGAGGGCTTCTATGACGGCACGGCCTTCCACCGCATCATCAAGGGCTTCATGGTCCAGGGCGGCTGCCCCAACACCAAGGAAGGCGAGAGCGGCATGCCCGGCACCGGCGGCCCCGGCTACAAGCTCAAGGCCGAGTTCAACGCCAAGTCCCACGTCCGCGGCGTCATCTCGATGGCCCGCTCGGCGCACCCCGACTCCGCCGGCTCGCAGTTCTTCCTCTGCCATGGCGACGCCAAGTTCCTCGACCGCCAATACACCGCGTTCGGTGAGGTCATCAAGGGCGACGAGGTGCTGGAGCAGCTCGCCAACGTCCCGACCAAGTCGGGCGGCGGCGGCGAGAAGAGCACGCCTATCGAGCGCGTCACGCTCGAGAAGGTGCGCATCGTGGTGCCGACGGCCTGAGACCTCCCCTCCCTCTTTCAGCCCGCGCTTCCCGTGCGGGCTTTTTTGTGTCCCGCGAGCTCAGCGATTGCCGTCCTGCGGGGGCTGGCTGATCTTGGGCGGACCAAGCCGGACGCGGCCTGCTTCTGTCGTATTGGCCGGCCGCAGGTTCTCGCGCTTGATCGGCCGTTTCTCGATAAACGCCCGGGTGGCTTCTATACCGTAGGTCTCCCACGGATCAGGATCCATCGTCTCCAGTGCAGCCAGCATCTCCAGGGCCTCGGCGCTCTGGTTAAATCTTACCCGGACGAAGGCCAGGGCCAAGGCGGTCCGCTGCTTGCGGGTCAGATCAGGATATCTTTTTTGGATCAGGGCCACGTTCTTGATCACCGGCTCCCCGGCAAAGGCCTCCACCCAAGCCAGCATCTCATAGGCATCCGTCTGCTCGGGATTGTATTCGATGGCTTTTATCAAGTATCGCCGCAACCGCTCCGCGGTTTCCTGCGGCACACGATAATAGGGATCAAACCGGGAAAACAGTGCCCGGCCTTCCATTAGACCAAGCTCCCGATATATGGCGGGATTGAGTGTTCCGGCTTCAATCGCCTTCGCCCACCGTTCGCCGGCAACCAATTGGTCATCGTCCCGCAGCGCGTCCGCGCCCAATACCTCAAGAGATCGCGTATCACTGGGATTCTGTTGGGCGTCCGTGAGCAGAACCAGTTTGGCCAGCGGCATTCGATTGACCCGCAAAGCCAGCTCGGCCAGGCGCAACCGGATTTCAGATTGGGCCACGGCGCGCAGCGCATAACTGGCGGCGGCGGGGATATTCGGCAGGGGTTTCTTAACCGAAAAATATTTACCACTGGTCAGGTATTTTTCCAAGCGGCGCTGCATTTCAGCGTAATCCACTCCAAACGTGGCTTGAAACGCGTGTCGCATCTCATCCGCATTCGCAAAGCGATTGGCCAGCACCAGGCTGAGAAAGGCAATTTTCCTCTCGGCCGGGATTTTGGAGTCGCCGAAATAGAGATAATGCAGGAGGGCCCACGACTCGGCATAAAATAATCCCGTGTGGTCGCCTTGCTGGAAGATCGGCGAGGTCTGCTCCACCGCAAAAAGCTTTTCCACTGGCATCAAGTCTTCGAAGTTCAATTGCCAGAGTCGGCCCCGGCTTGGCTGGCCGAACTCAAGCTTGCTGCTCGTGACAGCCACGGTGGAAAACAATTCGGCCATGCCCTCGTTGAGCCACGGCGGGGGATTCTGCTCCGCCACCCTGAGCAAATGATGAATGTATTCGTGAAAGATCAGCTGCCTGGTGATGCTAGCGTCTTCCCCTGGAAACAGGTAAATGACCGCGCGATCCACGCCCGCCTGATAGAATCCCACAAAGGCGTGCTTGGAGCCATACGCTTCGCTCACATAATAGCGAAAGTCCTTCTCCGACTTGAAAAAATATACCGTCACCTCCAAGCGGCGCCGCTCCGCGAGTTTATACGTTTCCAGGAATGAGGCGCGCAGTAATTCCAGGTTGTGAAGCAGTTCGCGGGAATCCGCCTCCCGGTTGCGCGAGTAGAGCTCGAAGTTCGCCGACTTGATGTGCAGCCACTTGTCGTCCGTCCCGGGAAACTCCGCCTGCGCCCGCCCCTGCAATAAAAGGCAGGCCGCCGCTGTCAGAAGAAAGAGACCGCGTATGGATGGAGTTCTCATTTCTCGGCTTCCTTCTGAGCAGCAAAAAGCCCGGCCGCAAGTCTACGCACCGGGCTGGAGAGGGACGAACCGCGACTCAGGAGTCAAAGCCGACCGCCTTGGCGACGGCGTCGTAGGTGATGCGGCCGTTGCGGGTGTTCACGCCCTTCGCGAGGCCCTTGTGCTCGCTGAGCGCGCGCTCGACGCCCTTCTGCACCATCATGGCGACAAAGGGCTCGGTGGCCTGCGTCAGGCCCATCGTCGAGGTGCGGCCGACCAGCGCCGGCATGTTGGGCACCGCGTAATGGATGACGCCGTGCTCCTTGTAGGTCGGCTTGGTGTGGGAAGTGGCCTTGATGGTTTCGATGCAGCCGCCCTGGTCGATGGCGATGTCGCAGATCACGCTGCCGGGCCGCATCTGCGCGACCATCTTGTCAGAGACGACGATCGGAGCCTTGGCGGCCGGGATGAGCACCGCGCCGATGAGCAGGTCGGCGTCGGCGACGGCATGCTCGATGTTGGCGGGGTTGGACATGAGGGTGACGATCCGGCCGCGATACTCGGTGTCGAGGGCCTCGAGCTTGCGGGTGTCGAGGTCGAGCACGGTCACGCGGGCGCCCATGCCCGCGGCCATCTGCACGGCGTGCGCACCGGAGTTGCCCGCACCGACCACGACCACGTGGCCGGGCATGGTGCCGGGGATGCCGCCCAGAAGCACACCCGAGCCGCCGAGTTGCGACTGCAGGAAATACGCGCCGATCTGGATCGAGAGCCGGCCGGCGATCTGCGACATCGGCTTGAGCAACGGGAACTGGCCGTCACTGCCTTCGACCGTCTCGTAGGCGATGCCGAGAATGCTTTTCCGGCACAGCTCCTTCGCCAGCGCGGGACCGGCGGCGAGGTGCAGGTAGGTGAAGATGGTCTGGCCCTGCTGCATGAGGTCGTATTCGGCCTCGAGCGGCTCCTTGACCTTCAGGATCATGTCGGCGCTTTTCCAGACCTTCGCGGCATTCGGGGCGAAGGTGGCGCCGGCAGATTTGTATTCGTCGTCGGTGAAGCCGGCGGTGATGCCCGCCCCCTTTTCGATCAGCACCTTGCCGCCCAGCGCGGTCACGCGCCGGCAGAGGCTGGGGGTCATGGAGACGCGGGTTTC